>CANPMT010000034.1 GCA_947575235.1 uncultured Porphyromonadaceae bacterium | reverse complement strand
TGGTACTGCGAAAGCGGGAGAGTAGGTAATCGCCGCCTTAGGAAAGCCTCAGCTATGTTAGCTGAGGCTTTTTTTGTTTGTACCCTTTTGAATGTCGCGGTGGACGCGCCACGGCGCGTCCCTACATTCGCGGCGCGTCCGTACATTATTTTTTTCTATTTATTTGAGTATCTGATTCAATTTCGCTAACTTTGCATCTGTTTATCCATTAACAACATTCATTCTGATTTTAATCTTACGGAATGGTCTCAAAAAAATATCAGTTGATCAACAACCTGGGCGGTTGGTTCGTATTCCTGATTGCCCTTATCACTTATTGGCTCACCCTTGAGCCTACCGCTTCCTATTGGGACTGCGGTGAGTTTATAATCCAGGCAGACAAGCTTGAGGTAGGTCACCCGCCGGGCAACCCTATTTTCATGCTTACTGCGCGTTTCTTCGCGAATTTCGCCCCGTCAGCGCAATATATTTCCGTCATGGTTAACGCCATGAGCGGTCTGCTAAGCGCTCTGACCATTCTGCTCCTGTTCTGGACTATCACACACCTCGTGCGACGTCTCGTGGTGAAAGATGGCCAGGAGAAGGAGATCTCCCTGCAACAGTATATCGCAATCATGGGAAGCGGCCTCGTAGGCTCTCTCGCGTATTGCTGGAGCGACACTTTCTGGTTCTCCGCCGTGGAGGGTGAGGTTTACGCCTTCTCCTCTTTTTGCACCGCTCTCGTGTTCTGGCTCATACTCAAATGGGAGAACAGGGCCGACCAGCCTCATTCCGACCGCTATCTTATCCTGATTGCCTACATAATCGGTGTGAGTGTTGCCGTGCACCTCCTTAACCTCCTCTGTATCCCCGCCATCGTCCTTGTATTCGCCTACCGCAAATACAAAGATATGAACCTTGTAAAGTCGCTCATCACGCTGGTGGTATCTTTCGCCATTATCGTGCTTGTGCTTTACGGACTCGTGCCGGGCTTCATAAAGGTGGCGCAGCAGTTCGAGCTGTTATTTGTCAACAGCTTCCACATGAGCTTCAACAGCGGAGCTCTCTTCTACGCCATCCTTACGGTGGCCATATTCGCCTGGGCAATCGCCGAGCTGAGCCGTCAGCGCAGCGGAGTGATGATCCGTGTGTCATTCCTTCTGGCGCTCGCAGTGAGCGGTATCTTCTTTTTCGGCGACGGTTTCATTCTTGGTTTCGTGATCCTCGCCATCATCGGCGTGCTGATGTTCACAAAATATGGGAAGCGTCTTCCGGTGCGTGTGATGACTGTTGTGATGTGGAGCATTGCGGTGATATTCGTAGGATACTCCAGCTACGCCCTCATCCTCATCCGCTCAAGCGCCGACACGCCGATGAACCAGAACTCGCCGGACAACGTCTTCGACCTTGCCTCTTACCTCAACCGAGAGCAGTATGGCGAGAATCCCCTCCTCTATGGCGAGACTCTCTATTCCGCTCCTCAGAAGGAGATAACCGCCGTGGCCCGCGACACTGTCACCTTCCGTGAGGATGGTTCACCCGTGATTCTGGCCACCCCTTATTACAATCCTGTAATCAACTCCGGCCGTGCTCTCTATTCCAAAGGTGTCAAGAATACTGACCCTGTATCGGAGTATGGATTCCTCTCGCAGAGCGAGCTGGCCACAAACCATGCCCTCGCACAGCGCGACGGTGATTATTATGTGAAGCGCGACTACAAGCCCGAGCCCAAGATGAATCCCGAGCTCAACATGCTCTTCCCACGCATCTACAGCCGTCAGCACCGCGACATGTACAGCCAGTGGGTCAGCCTCGACACTATGCCCGACCAGTTGGTGGCTATCAATGCCGTTGACCCCACCACAGGTGAGAAGGTGCCTGAGCTCGACCTGACCAAGGAACCGAATTACAATCAGGTGACCGGTACGTTCGCCTATCCCCAGAAGTATGCGTTCAAGCCCTCTTTCTCGCAGAACCTCGCCTACTTCTTCAACTACCAGCTCAACCACATGTATCTCCGTTACTTCATGTGGAACTTCGCCGGACGCCAGAACGATATCAACAACCAGCTCGGTGAAGTTGACGCAGGTAACTGGATTTCTGGAATACCTGTAATCGACAATGCCCGTCTGGGCGACCAGAGCCTCCTCCCCGACGACCTCGGAAAGGGGAACAAGGGACATAACGTCTACTTCATGCTCCCCCTCATATTGGGCATCATCGGTCTGATATGGCAGTCGTTCGCCGGACGTCGCGGCATAGAGCAGTTCTGGATCGTCTTCTTCCTCTTCTTCATGACCGGCATCGCGATTGTGCTTTACCTCAATCAGCCCCCCAACCAGCCCCGTGAGCGTGACTACGCCTTCGCCGGATCCTTCTACGCCTATGCTATATGGATAGGTATGGGTGTGGCCGCCCTTTGGCGCATACTCCTCTTCATAGCCGATCCTGAGCGCAAGAAACATCAGGGAGCAGGATATCCCGACGGGGAGGAACCTCTCCAGCCCCTCTCGATTGTGGAGGAGCCGGCCAAGATAGCCCCCATCTCACGTTACTGCGCCATAGCGGCTGCTATCATCGGCCTTGTGATACCTGCCCAGATGGTAAGCCAGACCTGGGATGACCATGACCGCTCACACCGCTTCGCGGCACGTGATTTCGCAATCAACTATCTCGAGAGCCTTGAGCCCAACGCCATTGTCTTCTGCAACGGCGATAACGATACTTTCCCTCTCTGGTATGTGCAGGAGGTTGAGGGTGTGCGTCCCGACGTGAGGATTATCAACCTCAGCTATCTCAACTCCGACTGGTATGCCAACCAGATGCGTCAGCAGGCTTATGATTCGGCTCCTGTCGACTTTACAGCCACTCCAGCCGATTACGCCTACGGACGCACCGACGTCACCATTCTCGACCGTGAGAATGCCCCGGCCGACCTCCTCACCAGTCTGAAGATGGTATATGCCGGAAACGGCCGCGACCGCAACAGTTACCCCACTATGCCGAGCGCTGTTGTAAGCATCCCCGTCGACAAGAAAGTTGTGATGGAACGTGGTCTGGTGGCTGCAAAGGATACTGTGGATATCGTCGACAACATCTACATCGATCTGCGCAACACCAAAACATATCAGAGCAAGGGTTACCTCAGCTTAGGTGAGATCCTGATGCTCGACATCGTAGCCACTAACGCCGCCAATGGCTGGAAACGCCCGATATATTGGGTGACGACCGTAGGCGACGACTACCATGTAGGCCTGACACCCTATATGCGTTCTACCGGTATGGCACATCAGTTGGTGCCCACCGTGCAGGAGGGACTCCCCGCACGTGCCGACCGTGCATACGATGTGGTGACCAAGAAATACCGCTGGGGTGGTGCCGACGCCAAGGAGGGTGTGCCTTACTTTGACGAGACTGCCCGCCGCATGCTCCTCACCACACGCTCATCGATGCTCGATGTAGCCACCGAACTCATATATGAGGGTGACACCAACCCCGACAGTGTGGCTGCCCGTACCGACTACACGAAAGCCCTGGAGGTGGCCGATCTTATCGTGAACAACCTCACTGAGAAAACCGCTCCATTCGGGATGAGCATCTCACTTACATTAGGTCAGGTGTATTGCGAACTTGGCGAGCCGAAACGACTCGACGATAAGAAACTCACCGATAAGGGTCTGGGTATCCTCTGGAATCTGCTTGAGCGTTACGCCCCCTATCTGGCCTATAACAGGGCTATGGCAATGAGCTTCGGTTCGCCGTCGCTCACTCCGGAGTCGCGTCTCGTGCCTTATCAGTATTACCGCTTCATAGAGCTTTACGAGCAGTTTGGCGGCGACAGCAAGAAGGTGGATGCCCTTGTCAAGAACTACGGTATGACTGTGGAGGAACTTCAGAAGAACTATAACCGTCTCTATGGCCGTGGTGGTGGCGATTACACCGATGCCACCCCGGAGGGTACTCCTGATGCCTCAACTCTCGACAGCTATGCCGAGGAGGTGGCCAAATACTGCGAGGTCGCTAATGAACTCGCCTCTCTCCCGGCTGCTGAATATGCAGCCCGTTCGCAGGATGAGCGACTGATCGACTCCGTACTCTACCAGGCCATCGAATACTACCGCAGTGTAGGTGGCACAGAGGACGCGTTGAAGAAATATGACAACTATAACCGTCTCGATATGGAACGCTCGAAACGCCTCAACGAGGAATATGTGCGCAACCATCCCGAGTTCGGAATGTAAAGCCGGCTACCGCTGATGTTTATTGAACGTCCACCACGCTGGTTCAGATGGCTTTTCCCGGGTGCCGTTTTCCGTCTCCCCTCCGCGCGGGGGGAGAGGAAGAGGGTATTCCTGACCTTCGATGACGGTCCAATACCGGAGGCTACCCCCTGGGTGCTCGATGTATTGGATGAATATGAAGTGAAGGCCACCTTCTTCATGGTGGGGCAGAATGTGGAGCGGCATCCCCATCTTTTGGAGGAGGTGAGACGCCGGGGACACTCGGTCGGTAACCATACCCTGCACCATATACAGGGGGCGAGCGCCACCACGATGCGCTATATGCGCGATTCGGCCGAAGGGGCGGAGCTGACCGGCTCCACTCTTTTCCGTCCTCCGCACGGCTGGCTCCGGCCACGGCAGCTTATGGCCCTCAAGAAGCACTACAAGGTGATAATGTACGACCTTGTGACGCGTGACTACAGCCGTCACATGTCGCCCGAAGATGTCGTGGAGAATGTGAAGAAATATGCCCGCGACGGCTCTATAATCGTCTTCCATGACTCAATCAAGAGTCTGCCGCGCATCAGACATGCTTTGCCCCTGGCGCTTCAGTGGCTGAAGAATGAAGGGTACGACTTCGAGGTGCTTTGATATAAGCATAAAATTCGATATAAGCATAAAGAGAGCTTCGATACAGGCACAATAAGAGGAGGGAGTCAGGATAACGCTATAAGGCTGTTATCCCGGCTCCCTCCTCTTTTCAACTTCTTGACAATAATAACTTACTTCAGGGTAATCTGTATGAGTCCGTCCGGATAATCGGGATTATTCTTCACTACGGTGATTGAGTCGATGTCACCAGGTTTTATGGTTTTGACCTCATCAGCCGTCATGACTTTTCCGTTGACCATGAACGTGGCCTCCTTATCGGTATGCTTGTCAGTCTTCCACTCACCAGTCCGGCGGGCAGTCGCAGTTGGGGAGTAGGACACTACCACAATCTCATCCTCTGCAGCCGGGGCTACATATGGCTCTGAGCCGGTGAGTTTGAAAGATACGGGAAGAGTGAACTGGGTATTGACAGCCTCGCCGGCTTCGTTCCGACCAGGTGTCCACTTCGGCATACTGTTGACCACACGCAGAGCCTCCTTGTCCAGATCCTCTGTCACACCCTTCAGAACTCTGGCGCCATCAATCGAGCCATCATTATGAATGATAAAGCTGACAATCACACGTCCCTGTTCATTGTTCTTCATCGCCTGCTCCGGATAACGGATATTCTGGGCCAGGAATCGCATAAGTTCCTCCTGCCCACCCGGGAATTCGGCAGGTTGGGCAGGCGCGAGGTCAACCTTCTCACCATTTACCGACATACTGACCGCTTTGCCGGTTGTAATATTTTTACTACCTTTGTCCTGTGGTTGGTCGGCCGCCGGCTGCGGCTGGCTGATCATCACACTTGAGCGTGCATCGGCTATGGCAGCCGATACAGCCGGGATATTCACTGTGAGGGCTGCCAGCGCGAAAGCCGGAATCAGTCCCAAGGCGCGGAAACGTCGCGCGCCGGAATTGTTTTGTTTACACATCATGGTGATACGTTTTGAAAGATTACTGTGATACAGGCTGTTGGCGATTGACTGCAATCTGACGCCGGCAGCCTTTTCTATTAGCAGATATTGATATTGACGGGCATCAACCCCGTCATCAAGCACGTAGTTGTCGGCCTGATATTCATGCACGCTCCTCAGCTCCTTGCGCAGGAGCCACGCAGCCGGGTTATACCACATCAGTGAGCATATACCCTGTGCTATGAGAAGGTCAATCCAGTGATAATGACTCATATGACCTAATTCATGAGCCAAAACCATGTCAGACTCCGCACCCGATTCCTCTTCCGACATCACGACGTAGCCCGGAAGGCTGAACGGGATGAACTTTCCCGGCAACCGTACAAGGGTGAAGCCCTCACGTCCCTCATGCCGTCCGCGATTCACCAGCCAGTATAGACGTAGCATGGCGAAGAGCCAGAAAGATGCGGTTGCCACCACACCGGCCGCATATATTACCAATACGATTCTCATAAAAGGTATCCAATGGTTCGCCGGAGCATCCGCTGTGGCAGCCAACATTACGTTGACGCCCTCTTCGAAAGCTATAAACCCCTTGACCGGGGTTGAGTGCAGATTCTTGAGAAAAGTAGCCACAGGCAGGGCCAGAAGACTGATAAGATATATGCCAAGGATAATCTGACGGTTCAGAGACGCCTGCTTCTCTCCGGAAAGGAGAAGACGGTAGGCCATATATCCCATCAGGAGGAAAATCCCCGCATAAATGCTGAAACTGAACAATACCCCCATACTCAACCCTCCTTCCCACGTTTTTCCACCATATCTATAATATGGCGCAGTTCATCCACCGAGATTTTCTCATCCTCCACGAGAGCCGAGACAGCCGAGGCATAGCTGTTGTTAAAGAAACTCCTCACCACTTCCGCGAGCGAACGCGACCTGAAATCGGCCGGCTGCGCCACAGCGTGATAACGGTGGGCCGACCCCACGGCCTCGTGTCCCACACATCCCTTCTCTTCCAGAATGCGCACCGTAGTGGAGACAGTATTGAAATGAGGACGCGGTTCCTCATAATATTCCAGCATCTCACGCACGAACATCGGCCCATGCTCCCAGAGGAGCCTCATAATCTGGGTCTCCTTCTCCGTAAGACGTTTATACTTCTGTTTTCCAGCCATAACGAAATCTTTAGTTACGCCACAAAGTTATAACTAAAAATTTAGTTGACCAAATAAAACCGCAAAAAAATTATGAGCGGGTAAAAACGTCAGATATTTTGTTGTTTAAAATATAACAACTAAATTTGTAAGCCGCTAAGTGAAGAAACAGACTTGGCAAAATTGAGATATGGAAAAAAAGAGAGTACTTGTGGTCGGTGCCGGCGGTTTCGTCGGCGGTTTCATCGTCGAGGAGGGCCTGCGACGTGGATACGAAATATGGGCGGGCGTGCGTCACAGCACATCCCGCAAGTATCTTGCCGACCCTGCCATCCACTTCCTTGAGCTCGACTTCGATGCACCGGCCTCCATGGCCGAGGCTCTCCGCACCGCTCTGCCCGAAGGGGAGAAGTGGGACTGGATTGTCTATAACTTAGGCGCCACGAAATGTCTCAGTTTCTCAGATTTCTCGCGTATCAACTACGATTATCTCCGCCGCTTCACAGATGCAATCCAGAAATCAGGCATGGAGCCGCAGAGAATGCTATATATGAGCTCCCTCTCAGCCGTGGGGCCGGGCGACGAGAAAAGCTATACACCCTTCACTGAGAGAATGGTGCCACATCCCAATACAAAATACGGCGCCTCCAAGCTGAAAGCCGAGATGCATCTCGCCACAACCGGAATACCATACATCATATTCCGCCCCACAGGCATATACGGTCCGCGCGACAAGGATTACTTCCTCATGTTCGAGTCAATCAGCAAGGGGTTCGATTTCTCGGTGGGCTACCGCAAACAGCTCCTGAGTTTCATATATGTCGAGGATCTGGCAAGAGCCGTGTATGACGCCCTTGAGAAGGGGGAGACCGGCGAGACCTACAACATAGCCGAGCCACGCACCTACACACAGAAGGAATTCCGTGAGATAGCCTCACACGAGGTGGGGAAGAAACATGTGCTTGGTGTGGCTGTGCCCGTATGGGGTGTGAAAGTAGTGTCGGTGATTGCCGAGAAATGGGGTGTGGCCCGTATGAAACCATCCACGCTCAACCGTGACAAGTTCAATATAATGAAGCAGCGCAACTGGGCCGTCGACGTCACCAAAGCACGCGACAGCTTCGGCTTCTCACCCCGTGTCGACCTGCGCGAGGGTGTGCGCCGTGCAGTGGAATGGTATAAGAGGGAGGGCTGGATATGAATCCTACAGACAGCATCGCTCCCCCGCATAGCATCGCGGCGCCTGACAGCATAGCCGCGGCCAACACAGCACCGGCCGACAGCATAGCCGCAGCCGACAGCATAGCCGCATTACCCAAGGTCTACGGCATACTGCTTGAGGCTCCTCAGGCACCCACTGTCGAGAGCAATCCCGCCACATCCACCGGAATGTCCTATGTGCTTGCCGGACTCTTCCTGCTGTTCTGCATAATAGGGTTGAGGTTCCGCAACAACCGCAAATACGTCACCGCGCTCGTCCGCAACCTGGTGGAGGTGCGTCTGCGCAGCAACGTCTTTGACGAGACAGTGCGCGAGACCTCCTTCCTCGTGCTCCTGAATCTGCTGTGGAGCTGCTCGGCCGGAATGATTCTGTGCGGACTCATAGAGCTGACACTCCCCCTGACCCCATTCGAGAGCTTCGGCATACCCGCACTTGTAACCCATCCGGGATTATGCACCGCCGTATGCATCGGTCTGGGGATAGCCTACACCTGCTTCATGGCGCTCGCCTATCTCACGGTAGGCACAGTCTTCTACGACGGGGTCCACGCACGCATGTGGCTGAAGGGATTTGCAGCCAGCCAGGGGCTGCTCAGTTTCCTCTATTTCCCCCTTGCGTTGCTCCTTCTTTTTTATCCCCAATGGGGTGTGCAGCTCCTCTGGATAGCCTTTGGAAGCTTAATTTTGGCTAAAATTATATTCATCTGGAAGGGTTTCAGGATTTTTTTCACTCAGTTTTCGTCGTGGGTGCTTTTTTTGTACTACCTTTGCAGTCTGGAAATAGTTCCGTTGATTCTTACCTATTGGGCAGCCTGCCAGCTGTGCAGTCTTATTTAAGAAAACTGAAGCTACTCTGACTACCGGCTTCCGTGGCTGCTGTTAAGATAGATGACGATGAAGATAAAGAAGATATTGGTTTCCCAACCCAAGCCGGCGTCTGATAAGTCGCCCTATTATGACATAGCCGAAAAGCACAAAGTGGAGATTGTGTTCCGTCCGTTTATCAAGGTTGAGGGACTTACTGCGAAAGAGTTCCGTCAGTCCAAGATAAATCTGGCCGATTACACAGCAGTGATTTTCACGGCCCGCACAGCAGTCGACAATTTCTTCCGTCTGTGCGAGGAATGTCGCGTCAACGTGCCTGACACCATGCGTTATTTCTGCACCACAGAGGCCATAGCCCTCTATCTGCAGAAATATATCGTCTACCGCAAGCGCAAGATCTCATACGGTCTCACCGGACGCCTGAGCGACAGCCAGTTCCTGGCAGCCGTGCAGAAAAACCACAAGGAGAAATTCCTTCTCCCCATGTCGGATGTCCAGGCCGAGAGCCTCCAGCCCCTTCAGGACCTGAAGATTGACTTCACTCCGGCCGTGATGTACCGCACTGTAAGCAACGATTTCACCGAGGGTGAGCCGTTCGATTATGATCTGCTCCTCTTCTTCAGCCCCGCCGGTATAGACTCGCTGCTCAAGAACTTCCCCGACTTCGGCAAGAAGGGTGAGCGTGAAGTGGCTGTGGGTGTGTTCGGCACCGCCACCGCCAAAGCCGTCAAGGATGCCGGCCTGCGTCTCGACATAGAGGCTCCCACAAAGGAGACCCCCTCGATGACAGCCGCCCTCGACGCCTTCCTCACAAAGAACGAAAAGGAGGGTTGAAACTCCCCCTCCGGCCATAACAAGGCATAAGCCAGAATAAAGGCATTACAGCATATGATGAATGTAAACGACTCTCTTCTCTCGCGTCTTTACCTCAAAGACACGGCTTTCCAGCGGCTCATGCAGAGGCGCATATTCAATGTGCTCCTTATCGCCACCCCTTACGATGCTTTCAGCATGGAGGAGGATGGCAGGGTTGAGGAACAGGTATATTTCGAGTACGTCGCCCTCAATCTCTCGTCGCCACCCCGCTTTGTGAAAGCGGCCAATTACGACGAGGCATACCGCGAGCTGGCAGAAAAAAGTTTTGACCTCATCATTGCAATGCCCGGCGTGGATGTGAGCGAGACCTTCCGCGAGGCCCGCCGCATTGACGAGCTGTATCCTGACATCCCCTTCGTGGTGCTCACACCCTTCTCAAAGGAGGTGCGCCGGCGTATCGCCAACGAAGACCTCGCCGGGGTGGACTACGTGTTCTCATGGCTCGGCAACGTCGACCTTATACTGGCTATCATCAAACTTATAGAAGACCGCATGAACGCCGACAACGATATACTCGATGTCGGCGTGCAGGCGGTCTTGTTTATTGAAGACTCCATCAGGTTCTATTCCTCGATTCTGCCTCATCTTTTCAAGTATCTGCTCAGACAGAGCACCGAATTCTCGACAGAGGCTCTTAACGAGCATGAGATGATGCTGCGTCGCCGCGGACGCCCGAAGGTGCTCTTCGCCCGCGACTATGAGGAGGCCCAGGCGCTCTTCGAGAAGTATGGCACCCATATCCTCGGTATCGTCTCTGACGTGCGCTTCCCCCGTGGAGGGGAGAAGGATCCTGACGCCGGACTGGAGTTCGCATCCATGGTGCGCCGCTGCAATCCTTTCATCCCCATCATCATGGAGAGCCAGGAGGATGACAACCACCGCAAGGTGCGCGAGGCGGGATATGTCTTCCTTGATAAAAACTCCAAGACTTTGCCGCAGGATCTGCGCGATGCCGTGGGGAAACATTTCGGTTTCGGCGACTTCATCGTGAAAGACCCGTCGACCGATATGGAGATAATGCGTATCCACGACCTTAAGGGGTTGCAGAACAATATCTTCAACATCCCCTCGGATTCCCTCTTCTATCATTGCAGCAGCAACGACATCTCGCGCTGGCTATACTCGCGTGCCCTTTTCCCCATTGCCGACGCCATAAGAAGCTACCGCTTCACCCGCATGGAGGAGGCACCCGTGGTGCGCAAGCTCATATTCGAGTGTATCGTGAAATACCGCCGCATGAAAAACCGTGGTGTCGTGGCCATATTCAAGAAAGACAGGTTTGACTTCTACAGTAATTTCGCCCGTATAGGGGAGGGGTCGCTCGGTGGAAAGGGGCGTGGCCTCGCTTTCATCGACCAGATAATCAAGCGCAACCCGGTATGCGATAACTTCAACGGCGTGCAGATCACAATCCCGCGCACTGTGGTGCTCTGCACCGATATATTCGACCAGTTCATGGAGATGAACGGCCTCTATCCCGTGGCACTCTCCGACCGTCCCGACGAGGAGATCCTGCGCTGTTTCCTTCAGGCCGCGCTCCCCGAGATGCTGCTCGAGAATTTCCGTGCCCTGTTTGATGTCATCGACAAGCCCTTGGCCGTGCGCAGCTCCTCGCTGCTCGAAGACTCACACTACCAGCCCTTCGCCGGAATATACTCCACCTATATGATTCCGAATCTCAAGGATGTGGATGTTATGATGCGTATGCTCTGCGATGCCGTCAAGAGCGTGTATGCCTCGGTGTTCTATGCCGATTCCAAGGCATATATGAACGCCACAAGCAATGTCATCGACCAGGAGAAGATGGCCATAATCTTGCAGGAGGTGGTGGGAGAGGACCATAACGGATATTATTATCCCTCATTCTCCGGCGTGGGACGCTCGCTCAATTATTATCCGCTCGGGGATGAGGTGGCTGAGGATGGTGTGGCCGAGATTGCCGCCGGACTCGGCAAGTATATCGTCGACGGCGGATTAGCATTGCGCTTCTCACCCCGCCACCCCGACCATGTGCTCCAGACCTCTACCGTGGAACTGGCCTTGCGCGACACACAGCGT
The DNA here is from genome assembly GCA_947575235.1 of uncultured Porphyromonadaceae bacterium. Classification (GTDB taxonomy): domain Bacteria; phylum Bacteroidota; class Bacteroidia; order Bacteroidales; family Muribaculaceae; genus Lepagella. Next base: position 23,282 of record CANPMT010000034.1, on the reverse strand, counting down.
GAGCTGTATGCCCTCCCTGACATACCCCCGAAGAGCGACGAGTTCACCACCGACGACAGTTTCAACATTGTCAAGATACCTGTGGCCGACGCTTTCAAGACCGGAGCCCTGAAGTATCTTGTCTCCACTTTCGACATCAACGACCGTATGATACGCGATTCCGGTTTCGGATCGGGCCGCAAACTCGTCACCTTTGCCAATGTATTGCGCCAGAAGGTTTATCCTCTGGCCGAATGTGTCGATTTCATGCTCTCTACCGGACAGTATGAGATGGGTCGTCCAGTCGAGATAGAGTTTGCCGGATTGATTAATCCTGATGCCTCATCTTCCGAGAAGAAGGGTATTCTCTATTGGCTGCAGATACGCCCGATTGTCGATAAACGCGAGATGCTCGACGATTCCATCATGGAGGTGGAGGACAATGACCTGATACTCCGCTCCGATACAGCCCTCGGACATGGTCTGATGGAGGGTGTGCGCCATGTGGTATATGTGAAACCCTCCACATTCAACAGTGCGCGCAATCCTGAGCTGGCACGTGAGATTGAACAGATCAACCGCGATTTCGTGCAGCGCAACGAGCCTTACATATTGATTGGCCCGGGACGCTGGGGCTCGTCAGATTCAGCCCTCGGCATACCGGTGCGCTGGCCGCAGATTGCAGGTGCTCGCCTTATTGTGGAGTCGGCTCTTCCGGGCTACCATATCGAGCCCTCGCAGGGAACCCATTTCTTCCAGAACCTCACCTCATTCGGAGTGGGCTACTTCACGGTGGATCCCGTGCATGACTCAGGCTATTACGATACCGCCTACCTTGACGCCCGTCCTGCCGTGTATGAGAGCGACGCTCTCAGGATTGTGGAATTTCCCGAGCCGTTGCTTATTGCCATAAACGGCCGTAAAGGGAAGGGTATAGTTGTGAAACCCTCCGGAAGCAGATGATGGAATGGGTGTGGGATATAGTGTCGGCTGGACTTCATGGCGTGTCTGGTTACATCCCGGACGCGCGAAACAGGCATTAAACGAGGCCAAGGATATGGAGGATGACCTTACAGCGCGTCTGCGCGAGGCTCTTGATATGCTTGAGGCCCAGCGCAAGGAATCGGCCCGGATCACTCTGGAGTCGGCCTCGCTCTGCAAGCAACTTGCCGCCAAGGAGTCGGAACTATCGTCAACCCGGCGTGAGCTTGAACGGGTCAGGATTGAGTTGGCCCAGGTGAAGGGTGAGCTTGAGGAACATATAAGTATCGAGGAGCAGCTGGCCGAATTCAATAAGAAACTCGGGGCGGCCGAGCAGATGAAACATGACTATGAGAAACGTATCAGCGAGTTGGAATCACGTCTGAAGGATGCCAAGTCGCGCTTGTCGGAGCGCGACGACAACGAGTTGCTCGATTCAATCGACATGACGGCGCGTAACGTACCTCCCTCTGTGCGCAGGCCGCAGCCGACACAGTCGCAATCACGGCCTAAGCCGCAGGCTCCCCCCGTGTCACCCGCGCCGCAACCGCAGCGCCGTCTCCCCGACGATGAATGGCTCATGGAACTTCCCGACGACCTCTGAGCATATTTCCCCCTGACGCATGGCTCGGACGCTATTCGTCGGTTTTCGACAGATTATGCAGTGTCTCCTCAAGCGAATCGTCGGTATTCAGACCCATCTTGACCCTAAGACGCCATCTTGCCTGCTTCACCGATTCGGTGCGGATATTCATATAGGTGGCTATCTGTTTGTTGGTCATTCCGGTGTAGATATACATGGCCAGTTTCATCTGGCTGTCAGACAACCCCGGATAATGCTTTTTCAGATTTATGATGAACTGCGGATGAGTCTTCTCGAACATATCCACAAACCGTTTTATCTCGTCGCGGTTGGCCATATGCGACTTTATGACTGAATCGATATTGCGCATCTCCTCAGCCGATACTTTTCCCGACTCCCGCAATTCCTTGAACTTCCCCCTTATCTCCTCAAGGTTACGGTCAGTCTCCTCCATGGCCAATGATATGGCCAGCACCTGTTTCCGGTAACGTTCTATGTCAAGCTCCGACCGCATCTTAGCCATCTGCATCTGCTGCTCCTTACGCTTGTGCCGCTCCTTTATGCGGAGAATGACAAACGCCGACACTCCGGCGGTGGCCACCACCACTATAATCAGAATCAGAAGACGCACCACATAGAAATGATGTGTCTCGTTGCGTTCATACTCGTAACGGGCCATGATCTCCATGTTATGTATCTGGCCCACCTCTGTCGGTTTCTTGCGCGTTGTGAGAGAGTCGTTCTCCTGCACATGCATCTGCAGATATATCAATGCGCTGTCAGTCTCTCCCATATAATTCATCTGCCATGATTTGGCCAGTAGCATGGCCGACCTGATTTCCGGATCAGGCTCATTGCTGATTCTTGGGAAGGCTTTTGAGATGTAGCGGATTGCCAGGGCCGTGTCAGGCTTCTCGGAGGTGAGATAATGCTGGCTCAGCAGATATTCAAGCACCGCGTTCGACTGATGTGTGGAATCTCGTCTCAGCATGCGTTCGTAAGCCCGGTTCAGATAAGTAACTTCTTGCGAATATACGTAGGCATTGCGGAGCACGAGGTTGTAGGTGAAGAAATCAGCGGTGACGGCAGAATCGTTGAGAAGATTATCGATAATCCTCATACATTCCTCATCGCGTCCGAGCCTCCGCAGACAGCTTGCGCGGTTTATGCCGTTCTTCACCACATATTTCTCAAGCCCCAACAATGAATGGATTGAGTCGGCCCGTTGGGAATACTCAAGGGCGAAATCAGGCTGATAAGAGTTTGACAAGGCGTTTGCAATCAGAATTGATACAGAGCCGTCCATCACCAGATCCCCTATGCCGGAGTAGTAATTCAGGTCGTCGAGAAGTTTGTGGAGATAATCGTGGGCCAATCCTGTTTTTGAGGAATTGATTATTGTGTTGATTCGCCGGTAGGTGTAATAATAGGAGTTGGAATCAACCAAAGCTTTCGCCGTCTGGAAATGATTATTGGCAGCTTCGGCATCCTCAAGCTTCTTCATGAGACGTCCGCGCCAGTAATGCCATCTTGCAAGACTGATGCGCGCTACCTTCCCTTTTGTAGTGTCGGCAACCAGGCGGTCGATTACAATCGCTATGCTGTCGGGACTCTCTGCATCGTAGAACATGCGTTCAAGCATCACCGATGTGGAGTCAGCAAGTGAATCCACGGGTTCCCACTTGATGGAGTCAAACCCGGAGGGTGCCTGACGGTGACAGGCCACCGCCATCAACACGATTATGAGAATCCATAGATTTTTCATGATGTTTAAGTGTCAAATGTCAAGAAGTATACCGCGAAGGTAATAAAAATATTTGGTTGTAGACCAATTGTAGACCGAAAAAATTTGCGAACGCTCCGTCGTGAGCCTAATTTTGCAAGCGTGAAGCCGAGCCACCGGTCTTCCGCCCCTCCACTCATGGGGGAAATAATCATAAACTAACACATCTGTATTATGAAGAAACTTTTACTCGTTTCAGCCGGCCTGATGCTCGCCGGTGCTTCAATGGCTCAGGATGAGATTATCAGAGAGCAGCCTGAGGGTACTCTCCGCACGTTCCATGGCTTTTCACTTGCTACCACTGTAAGCTGGGGATTTGCCGAGGAGGGTCCTAAAGACGGACTTGCACGCCAAGTTGTGTTCGCGGAGAATGGCGATGTCTATTTCAAGAATCCCATCACCGGCATTGCCACCCATTCATGGATCAAAGGCACCATGAAAGATAATGTGATCACTGTGTCGCTCCCCCAGGTAATAGATGTCATGGTAGATGAGGAGACCGGAGAGGAGGATAAATGGTATGTCCAGAGATTCGAGGGTGCTACTGTAGTTGATGAGGAGACCGGTAGGGAGGATATCGAATGGACGGTAAATCCTGACAATACTGATATAAAATTCATCTTCCGTAATGATTCTATCATACAGGATTCTGAGGGCAAACTCGAGAAGTTGGGTCTGATGAACGGAGGTGCACACATGTATTACGGCGACCGTGAGATTGTCTACACAGCAGTCAACGAGAAATCGGCAAAGATGCCCGAGGGTGTGGCCACCGAACGCTGGTCGTTGAAATATGGTGATGGCTTCGCCACCCAGGTGAATATCGCTTTCGATGGCGACGACATGTATATACAGGGTTTCTGGTCGAAATTCCCCCAGGCTGTCATGAAGGGTTCGATAAAGGGGAACAAGGCTATCATAGACTCTTGCCAGTATCTCGGCTTCCTTCAGTCAGATGAGGACTATGGATACTATACATATCTCATGAATTCGACTGTCATCCAGTATATGGTCGACTACTACATCACTTCAGTTGATCCCATCGAGTTTAACTTCGATGCAGAGAACAAGGTGATGACGGCTATCGACGACAAGTCATCGCTGATTGTACGTTCAGGCAAAACCGGTGGTGTAGAGGATTACAGCTACAGTATCCATTTCGCCCTCCGCAACCCCTATTTCGCCAAGATTGATAAGATTGGCAAGCCCGTCACTCCCGAGATTTCAGTTGTAACCCGCAGCTTCGACTATGGCTGGGGTAAAATTGAGCCCATTATCCTTGCTGAGGATATCTACGGCAATGCTCTCGACGTGAATCAGCTCACTTATTGCGTGTGGCTCGATGATGAGAAGGAAGTGTTCGATCCGGAGTTCGACTTCAATGGCCAGCTGAAATACAAATATCTGGACGCCCCCACAACCGACATCCCCTATACCTTCGACAATGATTCAGGTATCTCCACCAATGGTGGCATCATGAACAAATATCTGATGTACTTCAATCTCGGCTTCGACGAGATCGGCATCCAGTCAAATTACTATGATGACCTCACCGAGACTATGCTTCATTCAGATGTTATCTACATCAACCCTGAGACAAGAGAGACAAGAATTGTCGACGGCGAGACTGTTGGTGTCGGCGCTGTAGCTGCCGGGAACGCTGAAATCGCATCGATAGCTTTCTATGATCTCAACGGCCGTCGTATGATCGACGCTCCCGCGAAAGGTCTTTATGTGAAGGTTATCACCTACACCGACGGCACTTCAAAGACTTTCAAGAAGATTGCCCGTTGAGAGAATCGCGTAAGTCAATAGGAAAATTCTATAAGTAATGAGCTGCCCGGGGGATGTCGGTTACATATCCTCTTGGGCAGCTTATGTCAATTATCCACATAATCCTGAATAATATGATGAAGACCATAACTGCCGCCATATGCTGCATGGCCGGTTGCTTATCTGCCCTGGCCGAAGGTACAGCCAATTATTCCAACTATCCCGTAGGGGAGGATCTGGCATGGTGGGGCTCAAACAGAGCTGAAGACTATGATGTGGCTGTCAAGATTGACGCTCCTGAATTTGTGGGGCTTGACGTATGCGGAATCACTTTCCACGTGCCCATTAATCCAGAGGTGACAGATTTCAGTATCTGGGCCTCGCGTACGCTCCAGCTCGATAACAAGAAGAATGCTCCCGATATTTTCTCGACTCCGGTAAGTGCGGTTGACAGTATAATATCACTCTCGTTCGATACCCCCTGTAAGGTTACTGAGGAGGGTCTCTATATCGGTTACTCCTTCTCGGTCGGCTCTGTGGCTGATGAGTCGCTCAAGAGACCGGTGGCTGTGGTAAGAGGGAAGGATGATGCCGACAATAATTTCTATCTGCACACCTCGGCAGCCTATGGCAAATGGATTGACAATGGCAAGAACACCAAATATCTTGTGCCATGCGAGATGGTGCTTGCCGGACTTGATGGAGAGAAGGTGACCATATCTCTGACTCCCGACCTCTACGGCGCAGTAGGAAAGGATACCCCCGTTAGCGCCACACTTACCAACTTAGGTTATTCCGCAGTCGAAACCGTTACTCTGGAGTATGCCACCCCCTCCGCGTCCGGCAAAGTGGAGGTGGAATGTGAGGGTATGCGGGCCGGCGAGTTCATGGCTGCCGCTCCCGTATCTTTCGCCATCCCCGCTTCGGATAATATAATGAATGGAGAGCTGACGGTAAAGGTCACTGAAGTCAACGGCAAACCGAACTCAGCTGATGCTTCCGGCAACGCACGGCTCGAGATCTTCTCTCGTCTCCCGTTGAAGACACCACTGATGGAGGAATACACCGGCACTGGATGCGGCTGGTGTCCGCGTGGCGCCATAGGTATAGAGAAGATGGCAGAGCTTTACGGCGACAGATTTGTGGCTGTGACATATCACTGCGACGACATCATGAGCATCTTCGACAGCGACAGTTATCCGAGTCCGGCTCCGGCCCAGCCGGTGGCATGGATGGACCGTGTAAGGAGCACCGACCCATATTTAGGTGACAATACGAATCAGTCGGCACGTTTCGGCATCGATAAGATTTGGGATGAGATGGCTGCCCGTTTCACTCCGGCAGATGTCACCCTGAAGTGTGACTGGACTGACGATACCCACACAGCCATAGAGGCTACGGCTGAGGTGAATTTTGTCAAGAGGTATGAAGAGGCTGATTTCAGAATGGTGTATATCCTTCTCGAGGATGGTCTGAGTGGCTCCACTCCGCAATGGATGCAGGGTAACTATTATTCCGGACAGACGGATAAATGGCCGGAGGAATTTGATTTCCTTGTGAATGCCCCTCAATATATCGTAGGATATGTATATAATGATGTTGCCATCTGGTCGACCGATCCCGCGGGGATTGCCGGAAGCCTTCCGGCGTTGATAGAGGCCGACAGCAGTTATTCCCATTCAATGACATTGAATCTGGAGGAGGCACTCAATCTCACCGGCGAATCACTTGTGCAGGATGCCTCGAAGATCTCAGTTGTGGCAGCTATGATAGATGCCAACAGCGGCGAGATTCTCAATTGTGCCAAGGCGGTGCCCGGCAATAGTGCCGTGACATCTGTGTCCGACACTGAAATCCTCAAGGTAGAACAGTTCAACCTGCAGGGAGTAAGGACAGAGTCTCCGGCCAAAGGCTCAATCGTGATAGAGCGCGTCACCCGCGCTGACGGCACCACTTCAACAAGAAAGATAATAGCCCGCTGAACAGATAGATAAACGGCGCATTCGCCCGGTGGCCGCCCGACCGGAGAATTATCCCTCTACCAAAGGCACGACCTTACATTTAATTTGAACGTAGGGACGTGCCTTTGGCACGTTGCTTTAGCATGTCCTTACGGTGTGGATAAAATAGGGGGTGCAAATTGTTTTAAATAAAAATAGTTGGCTAATAGGGATATAATTACTATCTTTGCTGACCATCTTCTAAGCTGATAGAGGTGTGGGTTAGATTTCATATTTGCAATATTTTATGAAAGAACATTGGATTGAACCATCGGAAGAAGAGATTAAGATGTCATTTGTTGCCTCTTGTATAGAAGCTGCAGCTGATATTCAGGGTGTGCCTTATATTGAAATGTTCAATCGTATGGAGAAGGTAGGGTTAATAGAAAATTTTATCTATAAACATTATGACACTTTACATACAGAGAGCAGATCAAACGTGACGACTGGAGTTCTGGAAGCCCTGTCTAACTGGGAAAAACGGTGATGATATGGATAAAGTAGAAGTTTACCACGGCGGAACGGAAATTGTGGAATCTCCCTTATGTAATGCCGGACGTACAGGACTGGATTTCGGTCCGGGTTTTTATGTTACAGACATATATCAGCAAGCCGTGGAATGGGCGAATACTCAAGCTGACCGTCGTAACCGTAAGCCTTTACTGAATGTTTATCTATTTGATAGAGCAAAATGCCTTTCAGAAGCAAGATCTAAAATATTTACTGCATACGATGAAGAATGGTTGGATTTTGTCGTAGGTTGCAGAATGGAAACTGGTATTTGGGGAGATTTTGATTATGTAGAAGGTGGTGTTGCAGATGATAGGGTGATTAATACGGTTTCAATGTATATGAAAGGGTATTATTCAAAGGAACGGGCACTTTCAAAACTAACTTATTTAAGACCAAACAATCAGATTTGTTTTCTAAACCAGGAATTAGTAAATAAATATCTTAAATTTGAAGAAGCTTTTAATTTGTAAAATTATGGAATTATTTGATAAAGAGACATTAGATATTCTAAGATGGGACCGTATCGGTACGATTGTGTGTAGGATTGCTCAGAAATTGGGAATTCGGCCTATTGATGCCCTTCGCGATTTTTATAAAAGTCAGACTTGTGAATTATTTCACAAAAAATCTTCCGGACTATATCTATACGGAGATTACTATATTGCTGACGAATATCTTCTTGAAAAAGGCTATGACCTGCAACAGTTACAATAACAATCTGGAAACCTTTTTCTTCATAACTGAATACAGCACCGGAACGATGATTCTTTCAGGGTGAATCGTCAATATCACCAGGTGAATTTGAGGCCGAGAGGCAGGGAGAATCCTAATGGAGTATCTGTCCAGACGTTTGGAACAACATGATTGTGTTCGAAATGATAGCTGAGGGTCGGGGTTAGGAAGATTTCCACATTATCTGACAGTTTAACAGCCGCTCCATAGCTCACCGACAATGACCATACGGGGGAGGCAGAGAAACGACCGCTCTCCAATTCAGGTGTGCCCGACGTTGAGGTTGCCTTCGCTTTGGCGTAAAGAGGGATGTCAAATTGAATCCCTGCCGAACCGTAAAGCGATACCTTTGAGAAAGAGAAAGTGTTGATGTTCAGACGTAACGGTATGCCGAGGTAATGCCATTGACAATCGCTGGCGGTTGCGCCTGTTTCAAACGTAGAATGCAGATAAGAATATGTCAAGCCAGTCTCCACACTGAGCCATCGGGAGAATCTCTTTGCAACGGCTGCCGACACCACCACCGGCATATCATTATGACGGTTTACATCATTATATTTTTTCTGTTTTGCTGCCTTGAAGGGGGAACCGGCATTGATATTATCGGGCGGATAATTTCCGGTGTCGTTATCGTTTCTGTCATCATCCTCTCCGGGTATGGGAGAATTGCCGTCACCCGGTTTAGAAATTTCATTTGACATATCATTCATACCTGTAGATATATCGAAATTAGAGGATACTGCATTTGTTCCGATAGAGATGCCCCATGAATGTTCAGACTTCAGACGCTTGACCGGCTCATCATAATCTGGATAAGATGGTTCATAAGCATATTGTGGAGTTGAAGGAGATGGTGTTGCAGAAGGCTCTTCATTATCTTCAACAATATCATTATCTTCAACAATATTATTATCTTCCGTATCTTCAGGAAGTGCTATAGAAGAGTTTGTGACAGGTTTGGTAGGTGAGGATAGTTGAGGGTGTGTAGCAGTTGAGGAGTGTGAGGGGATAGAGGAAGCGATGTTGGAGGTAATCTCCGGGATAGAATTCTCTATACCGAAGATTATCTCACCGGCAGAAGTGATTTCTTCGTAGTCAGCGGTATCATTATGGAAATCAGAGTGTAAATTATGACGTATAAAATAGAATCCGGCTCCTCCGGCAATGAGTAACAGTGAGAGGATTCCGGCTTGCCGGCGATAGTCGGTTATGATGCGTCGCATCATCAGTTTGGCATGGAAGAGCTGCGACGACGAGCTGTTGGGTGCGATACCTAACAGTTTTGAAATCTCCTTATGCGACTTGTTTTCCAGCACAGCGAGTCGGAACACCTTCTGATACCCCGGTGGCAGTTTGAGGATAAGATTCTCGAGGGTAGCCATGTCAATAATCTCATCCATATCGGGGCTGTCCTCAATATCCGGCAACTCATCAATAAGTGTGGCCACATCTTGCGAATGAAGGAACTGGAGCGATAGATTCTTCATTATTGTCGCCAACCAATATTCCATATGGTCTGGATTACGCAGGGATGAGAGTCTTGTGAATGCTATGATGAAACCGTCATGTAGAATATCTTCAGCCTCTCTTGCCGTTCCGACATATCGATGTATAACAGCGAGCATACGGGGTGCAAAACGGGTGTAAAAGAGGTTGAGCGCCTCCTTATCACCCCGTTTGCACTCCTCCCAGAGACTCCGGTTATTGATATTGATGTCACGTTTCACAATATAAAGATAGGGCAAACCTCCGGATACTGCATCACCCCATGAAATTTTTTTGAAAAAATAGACTTACCTCCATTTCAACGTGCCGAAGGCACGTCACTACGTTCAAATTGAATGTAATGTCGTGCCTTTGGTAGAGGAATCAGATATCAGAGATTCTACCGGAAAGAATCATCGCTCCGGTGCTGTATTCCGTTATGAAGAAGAGGAAAGACCGGTCAACCTTGACTTTATGCGAGGGAAAGAATGGCGCGGAATCCATAATCTCACCTTCTGTAACGGCGGCAGCTTCTGCTCCTTTCTCAGTGACAGTCAATGAGGTCCCCTGGGAGTAAATCAGGCTTCCTCTCCGTTCTGTAGGGAACATGGTCAATCCAAGATTATCAATCAACTCTTTCCTGCCGGTAGCAATGAGCATATCGTTTATCTCAAATTTGCTTTTGACACTGAACTTAGGGAATTCTATGGTGAGGAATTTTGTTTCTGCGGATGTCTGCAAATCTTTGAAAAGATCCGGTGTAAGGGTATTGACCACCCTTTCGACAGATTCATCTTGATTAGGTAACAGGATGGTCATGTTGAAGGCAGAGTTTCCAAATGGAATGGAGAATAATTCAAGTTCACCATTGTCAACATGAGTGCCGGTATATTCCTTTGATTTCATCATCTCCACCTTTGTATTACCCTCTTTCCCATGAAACAGTTCAGTTTTTGTGTCCTTTGGCTCAAACAGACCATCTTTCCAAAATCCGTCAAAATACAGGGTATTGAAGAGTACGGCAAGAGATTCCGCTTTCACTTCTTCTACGAACGAAGGAATGAGATTGTTGGTGTTTCTTGCACACCAGTTGTTCATCTCTTTCAGAGTTGAGGTATCCTTTGTGAAATCATGGTAGAACAATTCTGATTTGAAGAAAGTGTTCAGCGTCGAGGTGTATTCCTTCGATAGTGTAATGTTTTGAGCGGAATTTACCCAGATGGAGTTAGCCAACGACAACTTGACCATACCGTCAGCTTTGGGAAGTTTTGAAATCAAAACGGAGCAAAGATCATTCAAAGCATTAAGATTTTTGCAGCCGAGATAATCGGCATAAGCCTTAGCTCCATTATCATCCAGACCATTAGCGACCATGGCGAAAACCATGGATGCAGAGAGCGGAGATAGAACGACGTTAGATGACGCACCGTTGGAATTTGCATCGGCATATCGAATCATATCGTATGTGAAAGAGAGGTAAAAATCTCGCAGGTCATCCGCGGCCCTCCTTGTCTCAGATTTCAATTCAATAGGAGTGAGCGGTGTGTTATGGCCGTTCCTTTCCATATCATTATCTGAAGAACAGCTTCCCAAACAAAATGCCATGAGAAAGGATATAGGGCTGATGAAGATAGAAAAATTGATATTCATAATCTATATGGTTATAAGGTGGTAGTTATCAAGCGATGACAAGTTCGACTTCTCTTGCGAAAAAAGAGGCTCGGTGTCTTGCATCTGGCATCCAGATATCAAAATGCCTAAGACAAGCAGCAATAGATGGAAATTTCGTTTCATGATAAAAACGGTTTAGTTATATGATAAGGTTGTGGCGCAGCCTCCATCAAAAATTTCATAAACGGATACTACCGTTATTGATAATGATGTCATGCTTTACAATATAAAGATATATAAAACCTCCGGATACTGCATCATGATATGAAATTTTTTGAAAAAATCGTTTGTGCCGGTGTGGTAACGTGCCAAAGGCACGTCCCTACGTTAGGGTTACATCTTAAGTGGCGATATCTTAAAATGGTAACATGTAAAAAATTTTGTTGTAGTACTGATGCAGTATTTCATTAAAAAAACTATCTCTATAATAAAAACTAAACTAAAAATTCATTTAATGGGAAAAAGAAGTTTCATTGCAATTGTTGGATCCGTCCTGATAATGACAGCCTGTCAAAATCAAGATGGTCTGGAACAACAATACTTGCCGCTATCCTCAGGTTTAGACTTGGAGAATACGACAGGTATTTACCAACGAGTTTATTGACACTTCAATAAAAGGTATTAAAATTTCAGTTAATTGGGGAGATGGCAGCAGCTATTATAGTAATATCATGATGTCTGCTACTGGAGTATGGGATGATGGAGAATTTATATATGATATTTCTCATAGTTTATATATTCCCCAATAATAAGATGAATAATAAATAATATTGATATGAAACAACCGTATGGCTTCATTTTGGGAATGGCAGCGTTATCTCTTGCTGTTTTCAATGCCTGTTCATCTGGTGATGAAGAATGGAAAGGCACTAAGACACCCCTCACTCCGATTGCTCTTACAGAGGAGACACGGGCAGTGGCATCTGAATTGCGTGACTTTTATTTTGACTTCTCAACAGATGTCATGAAATATAATGACGCGAATGGGAGAGGGTCTGAGAATGTGATTGTATCTCCTTTGTCGGCAACTATGGTTCTGGCTATGGCTGCCAATGGATTGGATGAGGTGGGAGCGAAAGCTTACACCGATTACCTCGGGTGTGAAGATTTGGATAACCTGAATTCGTTATGCTCCGTCCTTCTCTCGGAACTTCCGAAAGCCGATGGCATGGTTAATCTTGCATTGGCAAATTCCATCTGGGTCAATGATGCCAAGAATATCACTTTGACCCAGGATTATTCATCAGTCATTTCATCTAAATTCTCGGCGGATATGCTCACCCGCAATTTTGAAACCGCCAACAATGCTACGGTCAGAGAGATGAATAACTGGTGCTCCGCAAAAACCAAAGGTATGATTCCAAACTTCATGGAGGAATTGAGCACGGATAATCTTGCCGTATTGTTCAATGCGCTCTACTTCAACGGAATGTGGGAAGAAGATTTATTCAAACCAGAAAACACAGTATCGGGAACATTCCATGGTAAAGATGGAGATTCCAATGTGGAGATGATGTATACGTATAAGGAGGCTTCACGGTATTCAAATTATGATGGATTTGAATGGTTTAACCTACCATTCGGCAACTATGCTTATAAGATGACCATCTTGCTTCCGTCATCAGATATGTCTATCGAGGATGCCACAAAGATGGTATCAAATACTTTCCTTGAAAATTTAAAAAATAACGATGTAGGAGACTGTGATCTCAGTGTGTCGTTCCCGAAGTTCAGTGTGGAGGGTAAGAACAACCTGAGTGAGATGCTGACAGGTACCGGGCATGGGAATCTTGTATCAGGCCTTGACATGACCATGTTCTCACCTACGCAGAGTGGTGATATACTATATACGCAGGGTGTATCGTTGCGTGTAAGTGAGAAAGGTGTGGAGGCTGCCGCAGTTACAGAGGGAGATTTGATGAATACTGTTGTAAAGAGACCAAGTTATAAGGTAAAGGTAGACCGGCCATTCTTCTTCTTCATAACCGAATACAGTACTGGAGCGATGATTCTTTCGGGGCGCATCGTCAATATCTGATGAAGTCATGACCAATACAGCCGCAGCCTGGGCTGTGGCAACGTGCCAAAGGCACGTCCCTACGTTCAAATTGGAATCAGGGACGTGCCTTTGGTTTGTTAGATTAGATCTATAACTGTCTCAGTTCGTGTTCCGGACTGGGAGGGTTAGCGTTCCGGGGTGAGGCGGAAGGCGTAGCGGTAGGTGCTGTCGGAGGCGAGCTGGAACTCCGGGCGGGGACCGGGACCGCAGCTCGCGCTACCGAGTCCACGGGTGGCACAGTCAAGGTTGAGCACAACCTCCGGACGACGGACATTATCCAGGAAATGGCCGTATTTCACCTCACAAGCCTCCTCATCAGTGTAATGAAGTGCGGTGAAGTCAAACGGTGTGTCAAGGGCTGTAATCCGGATACCCTTCCCGTTGCCGTCGGTGAGCGTCAGCCAACGGGTGGCTGTGCGTGTCCCCATGCTCTGGCTGCGCACATAATACTCACGCATATCCTCGACAGTGGTGTTGTAACATCCTACAAAGGCAGCTGCACAACGGTCAGGATAATTCTCAATCGGTCCGCGGCCATACCATGCCACATTCTCCAGTTCACGGTTGAGCATGGAGCGCAGACCGAGCCGTGGCAATTTGCAATCATTGCTTGTGGTGAAGGCCACATCCATGTCAATGGTGCCGTCGCCATACACTCTATAGCTGATATTCTGAGCCACCTTCTCCTTGTGTGCTTTGATATCCATAGCTGCAGTCACCAGCAGACTGCCGTCATCCTGCGGCTGCCAGACGAATGACTTCAGTTCAGCCTCATCGGGAATATAATCGCGCCATTCATTGCTGATTGCACGATGACTGTAGAATGCCGGAGCTCCATTCTCCTCCAACATCTCGCGACCATCATAACGGAGAGATACCAATGAACCGGTATTGCGGTCGAACTTCGCCGACCATCCCTCGCCGCTCAGATTGAGAGCGGAAGCCGTCGACTCCAGATTGCATGAAGCAGCAGAGGTAAGATTACCGGAGGGAGCAGCTGTATATTCAAGAGACATGTTCCCTTCGCGGAGAGGGAGCTGTGCCGCAGCCACCACATGTCCGGCGGGAGCCCATAGCGACGGTCTCTTGGTCAATACCTCAAGATTGATGAAATATTCCGCTGTGGGGTCGGTGAGGTAACGTTCCATAGGTATGAGAATTGTACGGTTCTCCGTAGGCTTGCAGTCGGGAAGACCGAACTCTTCTCCACGTATCGCCACACCATCCTTCAGAATCTCGTAGCGCAGATTGAAATCGGTGAGATTATGCACCGTATAGTCATTCTGCAGCGACACGCTGTTGGGGTCGTTGAGACGGAAACGTATATACTGGTAGACGTTCTTAACCTCCAGCAGTTTAGGGGTGACACGACGGTCAGGTGTCACAATTCCGTTGCAGCAGAAGTCATTATCGTTGGGGGTGTCGCCGAAGCTGCCGCCGAAGTAATAATTGGAGTCAGGTTCGTCAGGCTTGTTGAGACCCTGGTCAACCCAATCCCATATGCAGCCCCCTATCATACGCTCCGACTTATTGATGATATAATCCCAATACTGGTCGAGGTTCCCTATCGAATTTCCCATGGCGTGGTCATACTCGCAGAGGAAGAAGGGTTTGGCGTTGCCGTTACGGTCGGTCTCGGCCATGCTTTCGATTGAGGGATACATCCTTGAATCCATATCGGCAATCGAGTTCATACCCTCGTAATGGATAGGGCGCGAAGAGTCGATGGCTTTCACCGCCTTATATTCGGCCTCGGCGTTGCACCCTCCGCCGCTCTCATTGCCGAGACTCCAGAAGATTATGGAGGGGTGGTTCTTGTCGCGCTCCACCATACGTACGGCACGGTCTACAAAAGCCTCCATCCAGGAGGGATTGCCTGTCAGCGATGTGTTGCCGTGGCATTCCTGGTCGGCCTCATCCATCACATATAGGCCGTAGTAATCGCAGATGGCATACATCTTAGGGTCCTTCGGATAATGGCTCGTGCGTATTGTGTTGAGGTTATGGCGTTTGAACAGCAGCACATCCTCAATCATCGTAGCCGCGGGCACCGCCTTACCCAGACGTGGATGCGTGTCATGATGGTTGGCACCCTTGAACATTGTCAGCATACCGTTGATATAGACCTTGTTGTTCTTGATCTCGATATTGCGGAAGCCATATTTCTGTGTGGTAGCCTCAAGGAGGTTGCCGTCGCCGTCAAGCAATTCTATATCTACGGTGTAGAGGTTAGGAGCCTCGGCCGACCATAACAGGGGATCCCTCAGCGAGCAGTTCCCTTCGATAGTGACCTCATCGCCACGTTTCACAGTGGCCAACGGGGTTGTGAAACTTCTCAGTTTTCTCCCCTCACTGTCGACCACCGTCGTGCGCAGTGAGACGGTGCCGGAAATCTTACCGTCATTACGCACGTCGGCGGCGACATTAAGGATAGCCCTGTCATAACGCGGGCTGAGGGTTGAGGTGATGTGCAGGTCGCGCAGATGGGTGCGCGGTGATGCGCTCAGGTAGACGTCGCGGTGTATGCCGCTAAGGCGGAACATATCCTGATCTTCAAGGTAACTGCCGTCACACCAGCGGTATACCTCTACCGCCACAGTGTTCTTCCCCTGACGCACATAGGGTGTGATGTCGAAGCGGGCATCATTGGTGGAACCCTGGCTATAGCCGACCCTCTTTCCGTTTATCCAGAGATACATCGCGCTGTAGCAACCCTCGAAAGTTATGAAAACCTCCTTGTCGGCCCAATCGGAGGGTAGGGTGAAGTCTCGACGGTATGAGCCCACAGGATTGGGCTCCTTATCGGCCGTGTATCCCCGCTGACCCTGGATGAAGGGGGGATTGTTGCGGAAAGGGTAGGTGATATTGGTATATATCGGGGTGCCATAGCCGTGCATCTCCCAGTTTGAGGGTACGGGAATCTCCTCCCAACCGCTCACATCATATGAGGGCTTATAAAAATCGCGCGGACGTTCATCGGGCGATTTCACCCAATGGAATTTCCAGTTGCCGTTGAGGAGCATATGGCGGCTTGAGGATGTACGTTCCCAAGGCTGCGAATAAGCGGCGTCCCCCCTCATCTCCTCGACTGACGCATACCGGGTGAATGTGGCTGCGCCGGGGAGTTTATTGATGGCGAATATATGCTCGTTCTCCCAGTCATAGCTGCTTTTTGTGCGCGGGGGCTCCGGTTTGATCCTGAGGTCAGACTTCACCAGATGCCACGACTGAGCCTTCGAACCGTCAGCCGGACGCTGTATGAGGGCCTCGCCAAACTGCGGGGCGTCGGTAGTCGACAGAGAGAGTCCGGTATGGGCGGCTGTGATTGTGAAAGAGCCGTCGGGATTTTCAGAAACTATCCATTGCTGGTTATGGTTCCCCTGGTCCATATTCCATTGGATAGCCTGGGAGCCCTTCTCATTCTTTCCGGCATTGTCTATGGCATATTCGGAGAAAGGGCTCATTATGCAATACCTGTCATCACCGAGATGTATGAACTGCCAGACCTGTGATTCCTTATCCTTGATACGTTTGGCCATGTAAAGGCCTGATCCGGCCGAGAAACTCTCCTGATTGTCGATCACCAGTCCTGAAGGGGAGGTAATCTCATAATTCTGTCCCGGCTCGATAGTTATGGCCATGGTTATTCCGGCCAAAGATGACGCCATTATGGCGAGCAGATGCTTCAATGTCATGAGTGCGGTTATTTTAGAAGTTCTGACTGACGGTAAATTCCGAAGGTATGCAGTGCGGGGGAGGCGTTGCCATCCTTTATGCGCAGACGCACGTAGCGGGCGGTGACAGGCTTGAAACGTACAATCCATTTGTGACCCACCGATTGGCATCCTGCAGTCTCGGGAATGGTGGTCCAGTCGCGGCCATTGTCGGAATAATCCACACACCACGCAGTGGT
This sequence comes from uncultured Porphyromonadaceae bacterium, assembly GCA_947575235.1. Classification (GTDB taxonomy): domain Bacteria; phylum Bacteroidota; class Bacteroidia; order Bacteroidales; family Muribaculaceae; genus Lepagella. The sequence continues at coordinate 5,810 of CANPMT010000034.1, read as the reverse complement.
GCGGTGGCCTAATTCGATCACCTCCTGAAGCATCAGGCAGTCGAAAGTCTCCTGTTTGGGAAGCTTGAAGATTATGTCGGCTCCCTTCACGCCATCCTTGCCGGCGAAATAGGTCTTGCTGTCACCGTCGATGAGCAGTCGCGGCTCAAAACCTTTGCCACGTCCGGCGGCTGACGACACTTTCGCCTTGGAAAGGAGATTATTGCCGAAGGTCTCGTCAAGACCTTTGCGCAGAGTCACGACATTGAGCGAGTCAACCGGATGCAGCAGTCCGCGGCGGTCGGGAGGGAGATTGAGAAGCAGCACGCTGTTCCTTCCAACAGAAGTGCAGTAGATGTCCCATAGTTCGGCAGGTGTCTTCACGCGGCCATCCTCCTCCGAATGATAGAACCAGCTCGGACGGATTGAGACGTCGGTCTCAGCAGGGATATATGCGTTGCCGTTCAGCACACCCTGGTTGAGCGCGTCATAATAGGCGGCCTCGTCACGTATGGCGATAGAGTCGGTGGTGGCCCAGCACGGGTCGCCGCAATGTCCGGCCTCGTTACCCATCCAGCGCACATCGGCAAAGGGGTAGGAGTTCTTGGTACCGAAAATCACGCAGTCGGGCTGATTGTCGCGCACAATCTTATACCATTCTGTATAGAGAGGGGTGGTGAGCTCGTCGGCTCCCGCGCCGTCCCACCATGTCTCCCAGATCTTGCCGTAGTCAGTCATTAGCTCACGCAGCTGGTTGGCATAGTAATCCTTATAACGCTGCGGGGTGTAGTCGGGATGCAGGTGTTCGTGGCGGTCGTGTGGCCCGAGATATATACCGGCTTTGATACCGGTCTCCTCGCAGGCATCGGTAAACTCGCGCACCACGTCTCCCTTCCCATTCTTCCATGCCGAGTTCTTCACGCCATAGTCGGTATATCGGCTTGGCCAGAGGCAGAATCCGTCGGCATGCTTGGCCGTCAGGATAGCCGCCGGGATTCCGGCGTTTTTCAGTGTCTCCATCCATTGGAGGCAGTCGAGCTGAGTTGGATTGAATATAGCGGCCGGGGCTTTGCCGTCACCCTCGTTTACGAAATCCTCGAAGGTGTTTATGCCGAAGTGGAAGAATGCGATTATCTCACGGTCATACCATTCAAGCTGACGGTCGTTGGGTACGGGGCCGTAGGGTGCCGGAGCCTGGGCGAAGGCCTGTGCGCCGAGTCCGAGAAGAGATGCTATTGCCAATGTCTTAAGTTTCATGGGGTGTTGGGTTGTTGAGGTTTTTAACTTAAATAAGGTGAGGAGAGAGGTGTTTCCAGAACCTGCGGCAAAGTTAATATGCGCGGGATTATCGGCGCTATTAACATCGGGTTACCGGCCGGAGGGAGTGTGGGGGAAATATGTTAACCGCTTGCAAAGATGGCTAAAAAAGTTGGGTTAACGAAATTCCGGGGGGTTAACGCCGCTGTTAACCCTGCGGCTAACCGATTGAGTAATACCGCGTGGCATAACTTTGCGGCGTATTCAGAACCGCCCGGCCCTGTCAGGAAGGCGAGGCCATGAAATTAAACTCATATCTAACCACAGCATCATGAAAAAATCTGAAGCTAACAAAACTTTAAGAATCCCGAAGGCATGGCCCTTGTGTCTGGGAATGGCCGTGGCAGGCGTATTGCCGGCCATGGCTGAGAAAGGTCGCGTCACCGACCGCGACGGTGAGCCCTTGATCGGCGTCACCATACGCAACGTCACATCCGGGAAGATGACCGTGACTGATATCGACGGTGATTTTAATATCGACGCGAAAAAGGGGGATAAGATTATGTTCTCGATGGTGGGCTTCGACCCTAAGACTGTTACCGCAACCGAGTCTGATAACCTTGACGTCATCCTTACGGAGACATCCGAATCGCTCGGCGAGGTTGTCGTGGTGGGCTACGGCACACAGAAGAGGGAGAACCTTACCGGAGCTGTGTCGGGCGTGACCGCCCAGGAACTTGAAGACCGTCCCATAACCAACCTCAGCCAGGGTCTGCAGGGTCTTATAGGCAACCTCAATATCTCGGCCAGCGACGGCACTCCCGGAAAGGGATTCGGCTTCAATGTGCGAGGCACCACCTCGATAAATTCCTCCGGGCCACTGGTGCTTGTCGACGGCGTGCAGATGGACCCCAATATGATCAACCCCGCTGACGTGGAGAGCGTGTCGGTGCTCAAGGATGCCGCCTCCGCCTCAATCTACGGCACACAGGCCGCCTATGGCGTGGTGCTCATCACCACCAAGAAGGGTAAGGAGCAGAAACCGAAACTCACACTCACCGCCAACCTCTCCTGGAACCGCCCCACCCGTATACCGGAATATATGGATTCATGGACCTTCGCCAACTTCCATAACCTCACCAACCGCAATTCGGGTGGCAGCGACTATTATGACCAGACGCAGATGGATCATATCTGGGCCTATTACACCGACCCCAAGCATAACCTCCCTGTATATATCGACCCCTCCAATCCCGACAAATATCTCTATTGCGGAAATACCGACTGGATCAACGAGACCCGCAAGACCACCACACTCACCCAGCAGTATAACGCCTCGGTGTCGGGTGGCACAGGTAAGACCACCTACTATTTCTCGGCCGGATTCCTCAACCAGGAGGGTCAGCTTAAACATTACGATGATAAATACCAGCGCTTCAACGCCTCGATGAATGTAAGCTCACAGGTGCTCTCCTGGCTTAACATCGGAATGAAGGCCAACTACAATTTCACCAACCGCGACACCCCCTATGGCTCTAACAGCAACTCGATGGAATCGGCCTTCTATGGCGCTGACCTGCGCCCGTTCATGCCGGTGTATCATCCCGACGGCAACTATTCGGGACAGGGAAGCTGGACAAACATGGTGGCCACACAGGCCCTCTCCGGAAGCCGCGTGCATAAGGAGAATGACCTCTGGCTCACCGGGATATTGAGGATACAGCCTCTCAAAGGTTGGAACATCAACGCCGATTACACGCGCAACATCTACTCAATCAATAAGAAATATCATGGCAAGGAGATTGTGGAGCATTACGCCAATCCTGATGTCACCACCATCTTCCCCCACATAACCCCGAGCACCGTAAAGTATACCAACGACAACAATTATTACGACGCTCTCAATATCTACACTGACTATACCCGTGATTTCGGACTTCACAATGTGAAGGTGCTCTTAGGCTACAACTACGAGAGCCATGACTGGATGTGGTTTGATGCCGAGCGTCAGAATCTTATCAGTCCTGATGTCGCAGCCTTGGGTATGGCCTACGGCGAGAAATATAACGGCAGCGGCGAGCATGCCACCGCCTCCGAGGGTTATTTCGGACGTATCAATTATAATTACGACAACCGCTACCTTGTTGAGGTGAACGGCCGCTACGACGGCTCGTCGAAATTCCCCAAGAGGAAACGCTACGCATTCTTCCCCTCATTCTCGTTAGGCTGGCGCCTCTCGGGCGAACGCTTCTGGGAGCCTGTCATACCCTACGTCAACGAGCTGAAACTGCGCGGGTCGTACGGCAAACTCGGTAACCAGTCGGTCGGCGGCGACTATCCCTATATAGCCACTATGGGAGCCAACGGCGAGATGGGTTATCTTGTCGACGGCAAGAAGATAGCCTGTGTGGGAACCCCCGGTCTGGTAAGCCCCTTCCTGACATGGGAGACAGTGAAACAGATGGACTTCGGTATTGACTTCGGTGCCCTGAACAACCGTCTTTTCGGTAGCTTCGACTGGTATCGTCGAATCACCAAGGATATGGTCACCAACGGCACCCCGCTTCCCGCCGTGCTCGGTACGGGAGCCCCCCAGGCCAATACAGCCGACCTCCGCACTGACGGCTGGGAGCTGAATATCGGATGGCGCGACCGTCTCCCTTTCGGCCTCTCATACGATGTGAGTCTCGTGCTTTCCGACTACAAGGCCACAATCACAAAATACAACAATCCCGAGAATCTTATCTCAAGCCATTATGTGGGTAAGGAATGGGGCGAGATATGGGGATTCGTCACTGAGGGTCTCTTCCAGAGCGAGGAGGAGGTGGCCGCCCATGCCGACCAGAGCGAGGTGTACGGCGGTGGCTGGTATCCCGGCGACGTCAAGTATGCCGACCTCAACAACGACGGCAAGATTACCTACGGCAGAGGCACTCTCGACGACCCCGGCGACCGTAAGGTTATCGGCAACAGCGAACCGCGGTATGCCTATGGCATAAAGGTCAACGCCGAATGGAAGGGCATCGACCTCAACCTCTTCTTCCAGGGAATCGGCAAACGCGACGTGGTGCTCGGCGGCAACCAGTTCTGGGGCTTCGGCAGCGAATGGCATGTCCCCTTCAAACATGCCCTCGACAGCTGGACAGAGGATAACCGCGACGCATACTTCCCCCGCTCAACCTACGACAATGTCACCGGAAACCGCGAGACCCAGACACGCTATCTGCAGGATGGCTCATACTTCCGCCTCAAGAACCTCACCATAGGTTACACCCTCCCCTCGAAATGGATAAGCAAAGCCGGATTCGACACCCTGCGCGTCTACTTCTCAGGTCAGAATCTCTTCACCATCGACCATCTCTTCGATATCTACGACCCCGAGACGCTCGGACTCAGCTCTTATCCTCTCCAGAAATCATTCTCAGTTGGACTCACCGTAACACTTTAATAATCCGATACAGATGAAACCATATATAAAAATCGCAGCTGTCTGCATGGCGGCACTCTTCGCCTCATGCGAGGATAAACTCGACCTATATCCGGAAGATTCGATCTCTGAGGAGACCTTCTTCAACAACGTCACCGATCTTGAGCTTTTCGCCAACGGATTCTATGGTCTGTTGCCCGGAGCGCAGGGTCCCGGAGCCGACGACCAGAGCGACTGCTACGTGAATGAGAAACCGAACACATGGCTCTTCAACCAGGAGACAATCCCCACCTCCGGAGGTGGCTGGAGCAGCGGCGACTGGGGTAACATACGCTCACTGAATTTCTTCATGCAGCGTTACCAGAAGGCCCAGGGGTCGGAGGATGAGATCAACCGTCAGGTGGCCGTGATACGTTTCTTCCGCGCATGGGAATATTTCTACAAACTGCGCCGTTTCGGCGATGTGCCCTGGTATGAGACCGACCTCAACATCGACTCCGACGAGCTCTACAACGGCCGCGACAGCCGTAAGGTGGTCTTCGCCCATATGCTTGAGGATATCGATTTCGCCATAGAGCATCTCCCATCGCAGGATGCCGTGGGACGCCTCCACAAGTATGCCGCTCTGGCGTTCAAGTCGAGGATCTGTCTATATGAGGCTTCATTCCGTAAATATCATAATCTCGGCGACTATGAGGAGATTTACAAGGAATGCGCCGAAGCCTCCAAGGAGATCATCGAGAGCGGCAGATATGAGGTATACACCAACAATCATCCGGAGAGCGACTACTACAACCTCTTCATCCAGGAAGACCTCTCCACCAACAGCGAGTGCATCATGCCACGCGTGTATGAGTCGAAACTGCTGATGCACAACAATACACGCCAGATGGAGGAGTCTTACACCGGAATGAGCCGCGCCATGTTCGAGCAGTACCTTTGCGCCGACGGTCTCCCCACCGCGGTGAGCCCCACTTACGGATCGGAGGCCGATATGCCGGCCGATGAACTGAGTAAACGCGACCCCCGTCTGGCACAGAGCATCGACAATCCCTCGCTCCCCTTCAAACTCCTTGGCGACGGCACACCCTCATATAAGGTGTTTCGATGTATAACATCCATGATGCTGTATATCAGTAGATAATCA
>CANPMT010000033.1 GCA_947575235.1 uncultured Porphyromonadaceae bacterium | reverse complement strand
AAGGTTAACTGAAGATTGGTTGTCGGGAGACAATCAATTATTTTTTTATACCTACACGTAGGGGAGGATACCTTAGACTAATGGGAGTAAATTCGAAGAAATCCCTTCACGAAGTCCGGAAGATTGAAATTAATTGGTAAACGAGATGTAGCGAAGCGATGTCCCATTTGCCAATCTTGCTTCTTTATATATGTTAAGTTAATAGGTAATATTTAGAGCAAAGGTTAATTTGTGTTAAGATTATGAAAGTTTTTTCTGTTTTTAAACATTGTTTGAAAAATATTTTATAATTTTGTGGTGAGTTTTTCATGGTATTAGATTTTAAGGTTAACTGAAAGATTGGTTGTCGGGAGACAATCAATTTATTTTTTATAGATACTTGTGGTGTCGCGTCCTTTTTTTTGAGGGGGCGATTTTTTTTTTGTATATATGAGAAAACCCCTCTACTTTTTTTTGTAGAGGGGTAGTTTGTAGTGCTTCGGTTGACAGACTAAGAGCTTGTGCTCTTTGCTCCGTATTTTGCGGCAGGCTGGAAGCCTACCTTCCTTGCTCCTTATTTTGTTGACAGGCTGGAAGCCTGTCCTCCTTGCTCCTTATTTTTTGGCGAAGAAGGTGTCTACGCGGTCGGGGGAGAGCATCTGCCAGAGGGAGGCTACCGTCCAGCCGGGGGCGAAGATGTCGTTGTAGAAGCCTTTGCCGTTGCGGCCATAGTCCCATGTGGTGTGCTGTACTACCTCGGGGTAGTAGCCTTTCTTCGCGATGTCAAACATGTTGTCCTCGCGCGGCATCAGCTGGAGCATCGAGCTCTTGATGACGCCGGAGAAGTCGGCGAAGCGCGGTTCGTTGTAGTAGTCGGCCAACTTGTCGAGCACGGTGGCGAACTCGAAGATGAAGACGTCAATGTGGTTGTTCTCTACCGAGACATTACCCCAGCCTCGCGACTTGAAGTCGACATCTCCCAACATCTGGCCCTGGGCGAAGGGTACGTCCCACATGTAATACCATGACAGACAGAAGTATGACGCTTTCTTGCAGAGGTCCATGTAATGGCTGCGCTCCTTCCCTTTGGTGACGTGGGTGAGGTAATACATCGCTGTGGCGGCGTAGAGCGACGCCTCCTTATCCTCACAGTTGGCATCGAGGGTCGACGAGAAGTAGTCGGCCTTGTCAATCAGCTCTTTCTCAAGATAGGTGGCTGTGGCACGCGCACTCTCAAGATACTTCTTGTTGTTGAAATACTTGTAGGCCATTGTCAGGGGGAGTGTGGCCGAGGGTGTGCTGCCGCCGGAGGCGTCGGCTATCGACATGTCGTGGCGGAACTTGCGGGGATAGCTGCCGTCGGCGTTCTGAAGCTCCATCATACGGTCGAGCATAGCCGCTATGGTCTTGTCCCACTCGGGATGCTTGATACCCAACTTGCGGTCGGCCTCAAGGTAATTGAGCACCGCGAAGATACCCTCCGACTGACGGCGGATGCTGAGCACGTCGGCATAGTGGCCGTTGCTGAGGTCGATTGTCTCCTTGAAGAAGCCGCCGGGGGTGAGTCCGTGCTCAAGCACGCTGCTGAAGATAGCCTCGGCATCGGCCACCATCTTGCTGTCGTTGTGGGCGCGACCATACTCCATGGCGTTGAACGCATTGAGGAGCACACGACCCACGAAACCTACCTCAAACTGAGAGTTCAACGCGCAATCGTCGGTGCGCACACCGCATGAGGTGTAATACTTCAGGTCGTACTTGCCGACGTAACTTGTTGTGAAATAGCTTGACAGATAGCTCTTGGCGGTGTCGTTGTCCATATGGTCGGGGAGAGCCTCGGGGTGTAGGGTGTCATATGAATAGTTCCACACGTCGGCAACGAAATCGGAATAGTCGGAAGCTCCTGTTGTGCGGAGCTCCCACTGAAGCTTGCGGCTGTCACCCTTGGCCAGTTTCTCGAACGCCCTCACCGGATTGATAAGGGTGAGCTTGCGGATGTAGCGGCGCGGCGACTCGCAGTAGGGATAGCCATATACAAGCGCCGGATGACCTCCGACATTGCGGAAACCGGTATATCCCACGGAGGTATGGCCCGTCAGGATAAGGTCGCCCGACTGATTCTGCTCGGGGCAGTCAGCCGTGTCGCTGTTGATGCGGAGCACAGTGTGACCCTTTCCGGCCACAGGGTCATACACACCCGTAAGGGGGGTGCTGAGACGGTCCTCGCGCACGGTCCAGCTGTCAGACACCTTGAACGAGGGGGCTCCCTCGGGCGAGCGCATATTGTGATGATACCAGAAGCCGGGCATATAGAACTCGCAGTCATTGTGCGGGGTGGAGGCAACCTCGTCGGTCACCTCAAGATTGAACCAGCAGTTGTCAGTGGCCTGGAGGTCATAGGTGAGGGTCTTCACACTGTCGTTACCCACAGTTTTCAGGGCTATCTTGAGCGGAAGGTTGCTTCCTGCGGCGTCTGAGAATGAACCGTCGGGGTTCATCTTCAGCTCATAGGTCTTGGTGGCACCGCCGGGGGTCTTGAGGAAGAGGCGCACCGCGCCGTCGGCCTCGCTGCAGAGAGCCAAAGCCCCCGCGATGACAAGAAACGTTATCTTATTCATAAACCTTTATTAATAATATACTTAAACAATTGCTAAAAGATGGCTTACTTCTCCACGATCTTACCCTCGAGCACCATCACATCACTGCTGACACGGGTCTGACCCTTATAGTCGGCCTTGGTGAAGAGGAGCCACACGGTGTCGTTGTCGTAGAGGAAGAATGAATTGTAATAGGCACCCGTCCCGGCGGGGAGAGGGTCGTTGCCGTTGAGCGGGAGACGGGAATACTTGAAATTGTGCCCCGTGTTGTCGGCCATAATCACCTGCGGACGGTTGGTCTGCCACACCTCACCGGTCTGGTTGGTATGACCCATGATAAGGAACTCACCCGTGGGGAGCTGAATCATATAGGGTGCTCCGGCGCCGTTATTGAGCGACGTGCGCCAGCGCTTGGAATCGTCGGCACCATCCCAGTCGGTCGTGTCCCACTCCTCGTCGAGCGAGCGGTGAACCAATGTCGGGGGTACGTTACCATTGATCGACTCCTCGATAAAGAGCACACCCTTGTTACCCTGCATCACCACCGACACCGGCATACCATCGCGGGCCGACGGCTTGTAGCTGGCACGCTTGTAAGTGGTCCAGGTCTCGCCGTTATCGGTTGAGCGGGTGGAGAGAATCTCCTGGAAGAGGTTGTTGCGCTGGTTATCCCACCACCATGCCTCAGAGGATACAAGCAGCTCGAGCTCACCGTTGGGGAGCTGCACCACCTGCGGCTCCCACGTGCGGCCACGGCCTACGGTGAAGGGGTCGCCCCAGGTCTCACCGCCATCCTTCGAGATGGTAGCCAACACCTTGCAGTTGGTATTGGTCTCGGGATTGCCGTTAGCCACAACTGTGAGGATGATCCATCCGTTGCTGAGACGGGTCATCTCAGGATTACATATCCTGTTATACTTTGAACCTAAAAATGAACCTGTGATATTGTAGATCTCGACCGGCTCAGTCCATGTGCGGCCGTTGTCGTAGCTTTTGCGGAGATAGGAGTTCTGCCAATGGTCGGAAGTGCCTCCGTGATAGGTAAGGAGAAGCTTGTTTTCGTCGACGCGGCACATGCGGGGATACTCCACCTGGAGAGTCTCAGGAGTGAGGCAGGTGAGACGCTTCTCGCTGTCCCATTCCACCACGTGCGACACCGGCTTGACCTCCGGGTCGACCTCCACCTTTGAATAGTCGCTCCATGTGCGCACGGTCCTGCGTATCTCGGTGCGGTCGCCCTGAATGGTGGCTTTCACCACGGCGATATACTCAGTGCCCGGACTGAGACGGGTGATCTGGGCCGAACGGTAGCGGTGGTCGCCGAGGTCCTCGACATTATACTGCTTGAGCGACGCCTCGTCGCGGCCAAACCAGAACTCGATGTCGGGATTGCCACCCGAGAAACCCGGGATAGAGAAGGGCACCTGCACACTCGAGCGCTCGATCACCCAGTCCTCTGTGTCGAACATCAGTCCGTCGAGGGTTGTGGCCAGTTTGCCGGGGCCGAAGATAACCGAGCCGTCAGAGGTCTTGAAATAGGGGCGCAGCTGATACTGCGAGTAAGGGTTGAGACCTGTGCATTCAATTGTGAAGACGTCAGAGTCAGGGAGACGCTCACCCACCTTATGGCGCGGCAGGATGGTATAGCTGCGGTTCACGCCCGAGAGTGCCGCCGTGAAACCATATTCCACAACGTCGGCCCCGTTGAAATCGGGGTTGGAGATCTCGAGCACGGCACCGTCAGAGGCATAAGAGAGAACATCGACGGTGAAATTCACCGGGCGCACCTCACGCTCCACGATGACCGGAGGGCAGGAGGGGTCGCCATCGACAACGGCGCGGTAAAGGGCCGGCGACTCACCCGCCTTGAAGGTATAGGTATGGCCTGTGGCATTTGAGACGTCGCTCCATGTGGCACCGTTGTCGGAAGAGGTCTGCCAGCGCACCGAGCCGTAATTGCCGGCATTCCAGGCGAGGTCGAGGGTGACATTCTGGTTGGTGCGCGCGTAGCTTACCGTGCGGTCGGCAAGCGCCGGGAGCGTCAGGGCTGCTGTGAGGAGCAGGATTATAGGGCGTTTCATGATTATATATGCTGTGGGGGGATTATTATCTGATTATTCGGCTTGTGACGTTGTGTCCCGAAGCGTCGGTGAGGGTGAGGATATATATGCCCGAGGGGAGATTGGAGAGGTCGGGGTCGGCGAGGGTGAAACCCTCCGGAGCGGTGAAGAGAGCCACCATGCGGCCCGACATGTCGACCACCGTTATGCGTACCGGCTCGAAGCTGTCGGCGATCTCATCCACACCGGCTGTGGCCACTGAAAATTCAACAGTGTGCGAGCACTCGCAGGTGTCGGAGATGGTGAGGAGGTAAGTGCCGGGAGAGGTGACGGCGAGTTCCGGGGTATCGGCAAGGTACGAGCCTTTGCCGTCGGTCCAGTTGAAACGGTATTCGCCGCTTCCACCCTTGATCACGAGGTCGCCGCCGAGCAGAATCTCATCGGCCGTGTCGGGAACGGTGACGTCGACCTTGTCGGTGGATACTTCAAACACGGGATTCTGCCTCACGGGCATGGTCACGACCGACTGGCTGAAAAGGGGGAGAGCCGTGAGCGACAGAAGGAGAGTGGCGTATAGCTTAGTCATAAAACAGAGGAAGTTAAGGGAGTTTATGGGTAGGGGAAAAGGGAAAGGGGGTGCCCGGGTTGCAGAACCGGAGCCTGCGCCCCGGACACCCCCGCCGGAAATATTAAAGAACGATCAGAGCATTGCTCCTGACTGGTCAGAGAGCAATTTTAGACACTGTGTATGCACCGTTGGCGCGAATCTCCTTGCGGAGCACTATACCCTCCTCGGGAGCGCGGTCGAGCTTGCGGCCTGTGAGGTCGTAATACTCTGTGGCAACAACCTCAGCCTCAGTCACACTCTCAACGCCGGCCTCACCCTGGCCGATGGTGAACTTCTCACCCTTGGCGAATACTGAGCCCTGGAGAGCCGCGTTGACTGTCTGCACACCCCACTCATATACACCGTCGGGGAGGTTGACAAGATTGAGGGTCTTGGCCATGAAGGCGCGGCCCTGTGCAAGAGTTGTGCGCACACCATCCTTGTCGCCACCTACGAAGGCGGGTACACCACGGTAATACTCACCTGTGGCGGGACGGTAGATGTAATATTCGTAAGTCACGTTGTTGAGCGACGAAGGAGCTGCCTCCCATGAGAGAGTCACGTCATAACCGTCGGCTGCTGCAGAGAGCGACTGCGGAGCGTCGGGACGGGCAACCACACCGTAAGGATTCTTGGTGTTGAGCATCATGATGCCGGTTACGATATCTGTCTCGTCATTGAAGAACATGCCGTCCCAGCTCTGGCCTACGAAACCGTAGTTGCGCGCGCCTGACACACCATCCTCAGTGAAGAACACGGCACACTCCGAAGAACCCGGGATATGATCGGCTGTGGAGAAATTGCCGTTGGTGTTGGGGAAGAACCAACCGGCCTGGGTGTTGCCGGTGCCGTCGAACATTGTAGTGCACCAGCCCGGAACGAAGAGGTCGTAATAGCCGTTGCCGTTATAGTCGATGCCGCGGATCGGGTTGTTGTCGTTGAGCGGACGGATATCGGAATTGTTGAACACCTGCGAAGAGGTGATGTCGGAATAAGAGACGCCGTCGCTTGTGATTCTACCCTTGAGGAGCTGCCAGGTATACGACCAGTCGCCGTCGCCACGGGCGTCGTTGGGAGACTCGCCACCCACGAAGATGTCAAGCACACCGTCGTTGTCGAAGTCGGCCACCACGAAACCGCCGTGACCATAGTGATGGGCGGGCGACTCGGCAAGGCCGAGGTCGTAGAGGACAGTCTCGCCGTCGGCCTCAGCGCCGAGGTTGAGGGCTGTCACGAAAGTACGGCCCATCACGACACCGTTCTTCTCCGGCTTATCGGCGGCATCGGCATTGTCGATGTTACCCTGCACGAGGAAGTCGGCATAACCGTCGTTGTTTAGGTCGGTGGCGGTCAGGAGCGAGAGGGCCAACTCATAGGTGTTGTTGCCATAGAGGAGAAGCTCGGTGTTGGTGGCGAGGAACTCATAGTTGCCCTGGTTGAGGAGCACCATGTTATAGTTGCGGCGCACACCCTCGGCGTCATTCTTCCAGCCGGCAACCACGAGGTCCATGCGGCCGTCGCTGTTGAAGTCGGCGAGGTCGACACATTTCGGGTCGAAGGGCTCCACAACGTCGCCATCCTCATTCACAACCTTGATCTCCTGACGTTTGAAGTTACCTTTGCCGTCGTTGATGAAGAAGCCGAAGCGGGCCTCGCTCTGGCCCATGCTGGCCTCGCCGGCAACGAAGAAATCGGTGTAGCCGTCGCCATTCCAGTCATGCACGGCGAAATAGGGCTTGTTGCCGAAATACCAGGGGAACTCCTTGAAGTCGTAAGATCCGGTAGAGGGGTTCCAGATCATGGTGAAAGTGTTGAAATTGATCTGGTTCTCATTGCCGTCGGCATCCTCCACGATACGGCCGCTGGTGATGTCGCGCACCTGGCCCGAGTAGATGAGGTCCAGATGACCGTCGCAGTTGAGGTCGATCTCGGCGAGACCGGGATAGATAACCGCGTGCTGGAGATCCTGGCGGTCAACGGTGATGGCTGCGTTGGCTATCATACAGCCTGCAGCGCACATTGCGAGAGATAAAAATGTCTTCATGACGTTGATATTTATGTTAACAATTTATGTTTGAATTATTTATTTCGGGTGGAGTATGGAGCGCGCCGGGGCGCGTTCCATACTTCAGATTTACTGGTAGCGGGGTGATGTCCAGCCAACCTCGGGGGCTGTCACCTCCTTGAACCATCCATCCTCATCCATCTCGAGAGGATTGATGAAGAGGGGCTGACGGGCATAGCCGCTCGGCAGGAGGGCACGGGAGGGGTCGGTTGCGTTGAAGGCCAGATAGAAATAGCCGTTCTCGCTCTCGAAGATATGCATCGGGTTGCAGGGGTCGGCATATACCGAGCCGGAAGTCACGAGCAGAGTGCCGTTGGAGGCTCCGTCGGTGATGTCGGCGCCATTCTTGTCGAGATATGGGCCTGTCACCTTTGATGAATGGCCGTAGCGGATCTCAGTGTGGCCGTTCTCCTCGACTGTGCCGAAGAGATAGAAGTTATCCTTGTCAAGACGGAAGATGCACACGTTATAGAAACCGGCGTCAGAGAGCTTCACCGGAGCACCCTTCAGAGTGGGGAGAGTGCCCTTGCGCAGGGTGAGCTGCTGAAGATATGAACCGGTCTCGGTGGTGTAGCAGAGATAATAGGTGGTTGAGGCAATCACCGAGAAGTGGGGATAGCGGAGAGTGCTCACCCCGAGGTCGTCGGCTGTGAGGAAACCGCCGAGGTCGGTGTAAGGACCGAGGGCCGCGGGAGCCGAAGCCGCGCCGATGGCGTTATCGGCCTCAGATGAATACATCATCCAATAGTTGGCGCCGGCCAGGGTGCGGGCGAAATCCGCGCTTACATGGTCAACCTTACCCGTAATCCATGAGGGACGGCTCTCGGCAGAGAACGCCTGCTGATTGGATGACCACGACATCATGTCGGCAGCCTGCAGCGAAGGGCAGGGGTAGTCGAGTCCGGTGGCCCACTGGGTCTCCTGCGATATGGCATTGAAGCTCGAAGCCGACTTGAACACTGTGCCGCCGGCGAGCGAAGGCTCCCACACAGGGTTGCGGTAAGAGGTATTCTCGGGGTTCTCGCTTCCGGTCCATTCAAATTCACTCTCACCGTCAGAGCTTGAGCAGTTGGTGAGCATCAGGAGAGCCGAGAGGCATAAGCCTGTTATATACTTATTCATTGTGTTTGCGTTTTTTTACGTGATTTAACTAAGTTGAATGCAGCGTATCAATAAGCGGGATGCTGTGTGAGGCCCGGGAAGAGGCTTATCTCATGCTGTGGAATCACGTAGAGGTAAGTCTGTCCCACCTGGAATGTCTCGAAGTCGGGGTCGCGCTCAGCCAAGAGGTTCACACCCTCCTGGGTGTGGATGTCGCCCCAGCGGTCGAGGTCGTTCCAGCGTGTGCATTCGCCGCAGAGCTCCACAAGACGCTCATGCTTTAGCTGGGTAAGGAACGAGTCATAGCTGTTGACCTGCGAGAGGGAGAGGTCGGCCATGTTGGCACGGCGGCGCACCTTGTTGACATACTCCAGAGCTGTGGCACGGTCGCCGTTGAGCTCATTGATAACCTCGGCATACATCAGATAGACGTCGGCCAGACGGAGAAGACGGAAGTTTGTGCCCGATGCGTAATCCTCAGGAAGGTTGTCAGTATCGACGCTGGTATACTTGCGCCAGTAGCAATCCTTCAGGAAGTGCTCCGAAGCGTTCCACTCGGCGAAAGTCTTGCCATAGTAATTGGTGTTGTCGGTTGGGTCGTTCCAGGTGAGGGTGTAACGCTTGCGCATATCCATGTTGCCATCCTTGTCGCGCTCCTTGTCAAACTCCGAGAGCATCCAGCCGCGGGCTGAGCCGTCGTCCCATGCACCCTCGCCAGAGGAGATGTAGAGACCGAGGAACTTGGCGCGCTGGCAGCCCACCTCCTTGCCGTCGACCAGGCCATTCTTGAAGTTGATCTCGACGAGCGACTCAACGTTATTCTCGTTCGACTCAGTGAAATTGTCGAGCCAGTTCGGGACGAGCGAGTAGAGATTGAGATCGAACACATCCTCGATATTCTTCTTGGCAGCCTTCCAGTAGGTCTCGGCCTCAGCCGTGCGGTTCTCCCAGGGGCGTTTGCAGAGTCCGGCGAGCTGCATGTTGCAACGTGCCATCATGCCGAGAGCGCCACCCTTTGTGGGGCGACCCGCCTCAGAGGCAGGCCAGCTTTCGGGGAGCACCTCCGAAGCAGCTGTGAAGTCCTCGAGAGCCTGGAGCCAGAGACCCTCCTGATTGAGGATCTCGCCGTCATGAATAGAGGAGGTCTGGCGGGGGAACACACCGTAGGTGCCGGCCATATACCAGAATCCGATGGCGCGGAGGAAGTAAGCCTGGCCGAGAATGCCGTCGGCTGTCTCCTTATCCATGAGGTCATAGCCATGGTCGTTGACATTGTCGATAACCTGGTTGACGTAATATATCATCTGGGAGGTCTCCTTCCAGGGAAGATTGACCGACTCGTTACCCTCATATGAATAGCCACGCATCTTGAAGTTGGCCACAGCCTGGAACTCCGCGTTGGGGGAGTTGCTCCAGCCCTCGTCAGAGCGGAGAATCATCAGGATGTGGAACCAGCGGCTGAACACACCCGGACGGCGCAGTGTGGCGTAGCCCGCGTAGAGACCCTGCTGGAACTGCTCCTCGGTCTGCCAGAACGTATCCGACGACTCAAGGTTGGGGTCGGAGAGAGAGAGCCAGTTATCGCTGCATGAGGCGGCCGGAAGGAGCATCAGGCCGGCCATGAGCTTTATGATTGATTTTTTCATTGCTTTTGGATTGATTTTAGGAAAGAATTAGAAAGATACCTGGATACCTGCTGTATACTGGCGGGCGTTGGGGAAGTGGCCGCCGTCGATACCCTGGCTGAACACGCCACCCACGATGTCGGGGTCGTAGCCTTTGTATTTGGTTATGGTCACAAGGTTCTGGGCGCTGACATAGAAGCGGAGCTTCTCTACGAAGAACTTGCGGGTGATCTCAGCCGGTATTGTATAGCCGAGCTGGAGGTTCTTCAGGCGGATGAATGAGCCATCCTCGATGAAACGGTCGGAAGCCTGCGTGTTGTCGGTTGAGCCGGAATACATGCGGGGGTATTCGTTCGAGGGGTTATCCCAGGTCCAGGGGCGCACCTCGGCAGGGATATTGTCAACCTTGAACTGGAGGCAAGACACCCATACCTGGTTGTAGATCTTGTTGCCGAAACGAGAGTTCCAGAACATGTTGAAGTCGAATCCGCGCCATTCGGCGGTGAAGTTGAGACCTGCCTCAACCTTGGGGAGGGGTGAGCCGATCCAGTCGCGGTCATTGTTGTCGATCACGCCGTCGCCGTTGAGGTCGAGATAGCGTACGTCGCCCGGCTGAGCGTTAGGCTGGAGAAGTTTCACGGTGCCATCCTCGAGGGTTGTGGTGTGGGCATACACATCATCCATCGACTGGAAGATGCCGTCGGTGCGGCGGGCGTAGAAGTCAGAGATAGAGCGGCCTACCTCAGTGCGGCATATGCCATCCTCATAGAAGCTCTCGCCGAGAGCGAGCACCTTGTTCTTACCTGTGGAGACGTTGGCCGACACAGAGTAATTGAAATCACCCGCGCGGTCGCGCCAGCCCACCATAATCTCCACACCGGTGTTGCGCATCTTGCCATAGTTGGTCCAGAGGAAATCGGTTCCGGTCACCCAGGCGGTCTTCACGTTATAGAGAAGGTCGGAAGAAACGGCGTTATACCAGTCGACCGAACCGAAGAGGCGTGTGTTGAAGAGGTCGAAGTCGATACCGATGTTGGTAGTGGTCTTGGTCTCCCAGCCGAGGTCGACATTCACACGGCTTGTCTGTGTGGCACCCGGGTGGAGAGTCTCATTGCCGCTGGGGCCGAAGATTGCGTTGAAACCCTCATACGGGCCTGAGTGGTTGATAGATGAGAGGTAGGCATAGTTGCCGAGGGCCTGCATGTCGCCGATCTTACCCCAGCTTGCACGCACCTTGAGGTTGGTAACGACATCGCGGAGAGGCTCCCAGAAATTCTCCTCAGAGGGTCGCCAGCCCACAGAGAGCGAGGGGAAGTTACCACGGCGACGGGCCGGGCCGAACTTCGAGCATGCGTCAGAACGGAAGTTGAACTGGAAGTAATAGCGGTTGGCGTAGTTATAGTCGACACGGCCAAGGATAGAGGTCATGCGGCGCTCCTGCTGTGAGCCGTGCATATTGTTCTGGGTGCCCACGAGGTCGATCTGGATAAGACCGTCAACCTGCTGGTCATAGCCCTCAGCGCTCAGGTAATGCCAGTTGACATCCTCCATGGTGTAGCCGATGAGGGCTGTGATGTTGTTGTCGGCAATCTCCTGATGATAATTGAGGGTGTTCTCGATGATAAGGCTTGAACGGGTGTCGCGTATCTCCTCGAGTTTATTGTCATAACGCTGCTCGCCGCTCGCCATACGGAGGGTGTAGGCCTTGTCGAAATTCTTTGTGCGTCCCCACCAGGAGTCGAGACCGACGTTAAACTTATATGTGAAATACTTGAAGAGGTTGAGCTCGGCATAGATGTTGCCGATGATACGGTCGTTGACCGACTGGTTGTCATAGCGCTCCTGCAGACCCACAGGGTTGCTGATATAAGTGGGGAAGTTGGCGCTGCCATATCCGAAGCCACCCTTACCCGAAGGTTCGTCGGGGTCGCGCACCGGAATCACCGAGGGGGTGGTCAGTGCATCCCAGAAGGGTGAGGCGATGTAATTGTTGCTGTGGGTGTGCTGATAGGTGAAGTTCTCACCGATTGTGAAGGCACGGTAATGTGCGTCGTTGTTTACACGAACGGTGAAACGGTCGTAGTCGGGACCCTTCACCATACCGGTCTGGTGCATATAGCCGAAGCTGATGGCGCTGTGCATATTCTCCGAGCCCTGGGTGTACATCACGTTATAGTCCTGGGTAAGGCCATTCTGATACACGGCATCCTGCCAGTCGGTGTTGGGGAGGATTGTTCCCGGCTCGATACCGCCTGCCGGCCAGGTCTCGCCGCTGTTGATGTAGGCCTGCTCATTATAATACATGAACTCACGACCCTCCATCATCTTTATTTTCTTAGGCATCTGTGCCACTGTGAAGTTGGCCGACACATCGAGCGAGGGTTTTCCCGACTTACCCTTCTTTGTGGTGATGAGGATCACGCCGTTGGCACCACGCGCACCGTAGATGGCGGCTGCCGAGGCATCCTTGAGCACCTGCATCGACTCAATCTCGTTAGGGTTGAGGTTGTTCGCGTCATTCACAATCAGACCGTCGATAACGTAGAGCGGGCCAACGTTTGAGAAAGAGCCCACACCGCGCACGCGGATAGAGGCCATTGCGCCCGGCTGAGAGGAGGTGCCTACCGAAACACCCGGCACCTGACCCTGGAGCATAGAGGCGATGTCGGTCGACGGAAGCTTGCGGGCCTTATCCATATCCACTACGGATACCGAACCGGTAAGGTCGGCCTTCTTCTGTGTGCCGTAACCGATCACGACCACCTGGTCGAGCTCCTGCACGTTAGATGAGAGAACCACGTCGATTGTGGTGCGGCCGTTCACCTTCACCTCCTTGGTGTCGTAACCTATATACGAGAAGATGAGAGTGGCATCGGCCGGGACAGAGAGGGAGAAGTTACCCTCGATGTCGGTGACAGTGCCGAGCTTGTCACCCTTGACCATTACGCTGGCCCCGATAAGAGGCTCGTCGGTTTCGTCAATCACCGTGCCCTTGACATTGATGTTGGCGGCGAAGGTGCCGAGCCAGCATGTCATCATAAGCACGAGTGCCATGAACGATCGTTTAAGATAAAGATTAGTTTTCACGTTACTATTGATTTTAGTTTGTTTGAATAGTCATCATGGTTGGGGTTGGCGACGGGGTCGCGGTTCGCGGCGACGGGGTCGCGCCGGAGGCCACGGTGGGGTCGTCTGACGGGTGCAAAATTAGGCAGACGGGGGCTGAAATAATGGTAATATTGTGTCAAATCGTGGTAATCCTGTGTCGGCACAAAATTACCATCCTTCCGCAAAAGATTGAATTACAATCTTATGCGGAAGGATGGCACGATTTTACCAAAGAATGGGACGATTTTACCCTTCTATGGTGTCGGAAAATGTGATGTCGTGGGGTGTGAAGCCTGTGCGGGTGGTGTATTTCATGACGTAATCGGTGGGGCTCATACCGAAGTGTTTCTTGAAGCATTTGGCGAAATAGCCCGGCGACGAGAACCCCACCTCATAGGCCACCGTGTTGATGTGGGTGTGACCCTGGGCGAACATGGCGGCCGCCTGTTTGAGGCGCTCCACCTTGATATAGTCGTTGGGATTGAGATTGAGCATGCCGCGCACCTTGCGGTAGAAGAGGGTGCGGCTCATGCCGAGACGGTCCACGACATCGTCGATGGTAAACTCCGGATTGCGGCAGTTGGTGCGGATAATCTCGTTAAGCTTGAGCAGGAACTCCTCATCGACCTTGTTGAGGGTGCCGCGCATCTCACCCGTGAAGGGGAATTTCTCAAGGCGCTCGCGCATACGCTGGCGGTTGAGCAGAAGCATACGGATGTTGCCGAGAAGATACTCTATGGCGAAGGGTTTCTCCAGATAGGCGTCGGCTCCGCAGTCGAGCCCCGTAAGTTTATCCTCGAGGCGGGTCTTGGCCGTGAGCATGATAACCGGCAGGTGACTGTAGTTGACGTCAGACTTTATGCGGCGCAGCAGTTCAATGCCATCCACCTCCGGCATCATGACGTCGCTTACCACAATGTCGACATACTCGTTGGCGAGCACCTCGAGAGCCACCTTGCCGTCAGAAGCCTTGATAACCTTGAAGCCCGAGGCTGTAAGTTTCTTCTCAAGGAAGGTGAGCAGCTCCATGTTGTCGTCAACCAAAAGGATTGTCTCCTTACATTCACTCTTACGGATATACTCCTCAAGGTTTTCCGGTTCCGGGTTCACCACTTCCTCTGCCACCGGCACGGCATCAGCCTCCGATGGCGGCACAGAGAGAATGAAACGGTTCTCCTCGGTAGAGTCGTCCATCCTGAGGGTGCCTCCGTGCATCTGGGCCAGGCTGCGGGCATATGAGAGCCCTATGCCGGTGCCAGGTTTGTCGGCATCCTCCTCGAGCCGGGAGAAGAGTCCGAAAATCTCCTCACGCTTCTGAGGCGCCACCACCTCGCCGTCATTGCTGATGATGAGGGTGAAGCCACCCCCTTTCCCGGTGAGCTCGACGCCGATACGCGACTCGCCATACTTTATGGCGTTGGTGAACAGGTTGCTGATTATCTTAGTTATTGCCTCGCTGTCGACGTTTGCCATCACCTCATGGGAGGGGAGATTGAGCGTGAGGGTGCGCCCCGCCGATTCCATAGTGGGGCGGAAACGAGTGACGCACTTTTGGAGAAGCGCGGTTATGTCGGCCGGTTGACGGTGAATCTGGAACTTACCGTCCTCCATCTTGCGGAAGTCGAGCAACTGGTTGGCAAGAAGGAGCAGACGGTCGACATTCATATTGATGACATCGAGATTGTCGCGGGTGTCGGAATCGGATACGAACTCCTTTGAACGCGACACACAGTCGAGCGGTGCCTTTATGAGAGTGAGCGGGGTGCGTATCTCGTGGGCCACGTTTGTGAAGAAGCGAATCTTGGAGTCGTAAGCCTCGCGCTCCTTCTCGGCGGTGTAGTTCTCAAGATACCGCTGGTTCTTCAGGAAGGCGTTGCGCCGGTAGAGCCTGAAAATCACATAAATCACACTGAAAGCCGTGACGATATAGATCAGCCAGGCCCACCAGGAGAGATAGAAGGGGGGAGCTATATGGATCTTGAGCTCGAGAGGGTCAGTGTCTGACTCGGAGAACTCATTGTAGGGAGCTACCTGCAGGGTGTAGTTGCCATAGTCGAGATTGGGGTAGGAGATAAGGGCATCAGAGAGGTTGGTGTAATGCCAGTCTGACTCGAACCCCTTCAGACGGTACATTATACCCTGCTCACCCACAGCTGAATAGTCGAGGCTCGCCACACGGAATCCGAGGGTGTTCTGTTTGCTCGTAAGATATAGGTCTTCCGTAAGGGAGATACTTGTGGTGAGGGGAGAGTCGGGTTCGTCGGGGCGCACAGGGCGTCCGTGAAGATGAAACTCCGTTATGACCGGGGTGACAGAATGCGAGGAGAAGGAGAAATCGGCCGGAGTGAGGGCCACCAATCCCTCGGTGGTGCCCAAATAGATGCGGCCATTCCCCGCAAGGAGCGAGGAGCGGTAGTTGAACTGGTTGGAGGGTAGACCCGACGACACCGAGAAGCGGTGAAGGTCGGCCGACTTACGCTCAATGCAATAGAGACCGTGATTGGTGGTGAGCCATAGGCGTCCGCGATTGTCATCGACCACCTGATACACCATACCCTTTATACGGTCGGTGCCGAGGAGGTCGCGCCTGAACTTCCCGGAGGAGAGTGGGGAGCTATCGGCCGGAGGGAGGAATGAACAGAGACCATCCTGCGTCATCACCCAGATTGTGGAGAGTGAATCCTGATAGAGGCCGTAGACCTTGTCGGAGGGGAGCGAGTCAGGGTCGGAGTCATTCCAGCGCCAGGTTATCCATTCCGATTTTCCCGGCTCACGCACGTAGAGACCATGGTCATAGGTAGCCACCCAGAGATTCCCATCCCTATCCTCCATCATGTCATAAATGAAGATATTGTCGAGCTGAGGGATACATTCGAAGCGGTCGGTGGCACGGTTATAGAGATAGAGGCCGTGCATTGTGCCCAACAGCATATCGCCGTTCATGGTGCGGATTATCGAGAATACATAGTCGCTTCCCAGGCCATGTGCCGATGAATAACGGGTGACGTCGCCCGTGACAAGGTCTTTTACCCGCAGACCCTCGGCAAAGGTGCCTATCCACAGCTTTGAGCCGTCGAGGCAGAGGGCATGGATATTCTTCGACGTGATTCCGGCCACCGGAGAGAAATCACCCGTGGCGGGATTGAAGAGGCTCAGGCCGTTATCCTCCGTCCCCACGAAGATCCGTCCGTCGGATGGTGTCTCGCACAATTCCCGCACGCGCTGTCCGCTGAGAGAGCCTCCCGAGTTGTCGGGATAATACTTGTCGAACTGCATATGCGAGGATGGGGCATAGTCAACACCTCCGAAATAGGAACCCACCCACACGCCCCCCTCACGGTCGTTGAGCAGGGCATATACGGCATTGTCAGAGATAGAATACTTGTCGTAGAGATTATGTGTGAGATGGGCCGAGAGTTGATTCTGCTGCAGGTCATGAATGAAGACACCATCCTCAGTGGCTATGTAGAGCTGGCCGGAGGAGCCGAACATAATCTGCCGGATATAAGGTATGTCGCCACTATCCACCTTCGGGAAAACCCTATTCACGGAACTGTCGCGCAGGTCGATGGCATGCAGGCCCAGACGGTCGGTAGCCACATATAGCTTGTCACCCTTCAGGGCGAGATGGCTCACTATGGCATTGTCGAAAGTGAAGTCGGAGTCAGAGGGACGGAAAGTCTTCATGGTGGCCATGTTATCGTCAGAATAGAGCAGACCCTGGCCGAAAGTGCCGATCCACATACGCCCCCTGGGGTCGATAACAATCTGGTTCACCTTTATATAAGAGGAGGAATAGAGCGAAGAGAGTGTCTTCGATGATTTGTCGTAGACCCACACACCCTCGGAGTCAACCACCAGCAGGATATGGCCCTTATCATCTGCGAGGAACTGTATCACCGGTTTGGTGATGACGTAACCATCCTCCGCTTTCAGGTCGAATTTGCGGAGGTGCTCGGTGGCCGGGTCATAGATGAAGGCACCGTTATGGGCACCTGTCCATATGAGATCGTCGGCATCCTGGAAGAGAGTCGTGGCGAAAGAGCATCCACGGTCGTCGTCGGCGTCGATACGACGGAAGTTGAAACCGTCGAAGCGGTTGAGACCATCCTTCGAGGCCACCCATATATACCCCTGCTTATCCTGCAGAAGATAGTTGACCGAGTTCTGGCTCAGACCGTTACTTGTGTTATAATGATTGAAATACATCCTTGACACTCCTGCCGAGGCGCAGAGATGAGCCAAGGCCATTGTCAGGAAAATGGCTATCCGATAAAGATGTATATGCAAAGAGTTATCCATATGATGTCAGATTTCAAGGTGCAAATATCGTAAATTTGTCTGAAATATCCAACATATTTCAGTTACCACCCCGTATTTTGGATAAGATTGCGGTTGCGGTCGAGTTCCACGAGAGGGATTGGCCAGAGCTCGTGGCGAGGCTGGTAGGTGCGCGTGTACATGAGATCGCCGAAGATGTCGGTGGCATCCTTTACCGATGATTCGAGCATATGCCAGCGGCGGAGGTCCCAGTAGCGCTGCCCCTCACCGGCAAGTTCGAAAGCACGCTCTCGCACAATGCGTTGACGCATCTCCTCCTGCCCGTCGACAGCGAGCCATGAGGGGCCTGACCCGAGTTCAGGCATACCAACGCGCCGGCGTATCTTATTCACCTCAGCCATCGCCTTCGGGGTGTCGCCAAGCTCATTATACGCCTCGGCCAGCATCAGGATAACGTCGCCCAGGCGGATAAGGGGAAACTCATAAGGGGTGCGGTTATACTCCCCCCAGTAGCCGTCGAGATTCCCCGTGGGTATCCACTTGCGCCAGAAATAGGAGTTCCATCCCTCGGAGTTGCGCATGAAAGCCATGGCCTCCATCGGAGCTCCCCCTTTGGAGGCATCGGCAAGGACAAACTGCTTATCCATAGGCACCGAACCCGCGTCGGTGCCAAGATAATGTGAATAAGGGGTTATGACGTTGAGGCAGAGGCGGGGGTCGCGCAGGCGGTAGGCATCCATCACCTTTGTAGTGTCGCAGTCGAGAGTACTGGTGACAACCGTGCTTCCCTGGTCGATGGCCACGCACATAAGGCTGCGTCTCAACTCCGGGCCACCGTTGTTGAACCCGGGGAAGAGGTCGTCCCAATTGAAAGGTGAGCCGTCGAGATTCTCATACATATCCACGAGAGTGACCGACGGCACTATATTGTTTGAGGCGATAAGCCGCATGGTAGACTTATTGCCGAAATAGGATACGATATCGAGCGCGTAGCCGGCATTGTTGCCGTCGAGCGACTGGATAGAGAAGATCATCTCATTGCTGGTGCGCCCGTTGTAGAGGCGGAAGAGGTCGTTGTAGTCGGCATGGAGGGCGTAGCCGTAGTTCTCCGAACGGTTGTAGACCACCTCCTCGAAATCGGCTGCAGCCTTCTCCCACTCCTCATTGAAGAGATACACCTTTCCGCGCAGGGCATAGGCCGCCCCCTTTGTGGCGCGTCCGAGGTCGGAGTCGGGCCATTTCACCGGGAGAGACTCGATAGCCTTGTCAAGGTCGTCGAGTATGTGGGCACGCAGTTCATCGGCCGGGCAGCGCTTGTTCTGCAGGTTGGCAAATTCAAGGTTTATATCACAGGTCTCGTCATAATAAGGCACCCCGCCCCAGCAGTTGAGCATACGGAAATAAGCCATGGCGCGGAGGAAACGGGCCTCACCCGTGACATAGTTAATGGTCTGTTCCGACACAGGCATACCGGCCACATTGCGAATCACAGTGTTGCAGCGGTGGACCAGCTCATAGAGATACTGCCAGTGGTTCTGCACACCGGCGCTGTTGGAGGCGAAAGAGGTGCCCCGCGAAACGTCGGCCCAGGGGGAGACACCGTCGGCCAAGTCGCTGCACATGTCGAAAGTGAACTCCATGCCGAAGCACCAGTTCGCCTTCATGGCCGCATACAGGCCGATGGCAGCCTGACGGGCATGGTCCTCGGTCTGCCAGAAGGTAGTCTCCGACATCTGGTTGCCCGGTGAATAGTCGAGGCTCTCGCAGCTTGAGAGGAGAGCCGGTAGAAGAAGCAGAAGAGATATATGACGGTTGAATTTCATTATCGGAAAAGATGTTGAGGGTCAGAAAGTGATGTTCAAACCAACGGAATACTGCCGCACGGTGGGATAGCCTACGGTTGCTCCCACCTCAGGGTCGAGCCCGGGAAACTTTGTGATGGTGAAGAGATTGTCGATGCTCGCATACACCTTTATAGAGTCGATGAAGAACTTCGACGTCACATCGCGTGGCAGTGTATAGCCGAGCTGGAGATTCTTGCAGCGCAGATAGGCGGCGTCATGCACGAAAGCGTCGCTCGCAATGTTGTTGCGTCCGTCGGCGTTATTGCGCAGCACAGGATAGCGGGAGTTGTAAGGATTCTCCGGAGTCCAGGCGTTGTCGGTGATATCCTTGTTGAGCGACTGCCCCATGACGGTGACGAAGCGGAAAGCCTGGTTGTTGTAATAGACAGGATTTGAGCCTACCCCCTGCAGCATCATCGAGAAGTCGAACCCTCGCCACGAGGCAGAGAGGTTTATGCCGTAAGTGAGTCGCGGCAGCGTGCCGCCCCCGATCTCCACGCGGTCGTTGGCATCGAGCGAGCCGTCACCGTTGGTGTCGGCATAGAGGAAATCGCCGAGTCCCGGACGCTGGTATGTGGCGAAATAGTCAGGGTTGGCGTCGACAAGCTGCTGCACGTAGGCAAGGTCAGCCTCGTCGCGCACGATACGGTCAACTGTAATGACATAGAGCTGGTTGATGGGGCGTCCCTCCTGAATCTTATAGACCCCGTTGATTGAGGCCACATCCCCCTGGAACTTCGTCACCTTGTTGCTGACATAGCTAAGGTTGCCACCCACAGAATAAGAGACGTTGCCGATACGGTCGCGCCATGTCAGCTCAAGCTCGACCCCCTTGTTGTTGACCTCACCCGCGTTCTGGTTGGGCACAATGCTCGTGCCATGCTCGAGAGGGGCCGGGAGCGAGATCAGAATACCCTTCGTGTCCTTGTTGTAGAGGTCGACCGAACCGCTGAGACGGCTGTCGAGCACACTGAAATCGAGCCCGACATTCGTCATATAGGTCTTCTCCCACGAGAGTGCCGGGTTAGAGAGTACAGTCTGCGCGAAACCACCCGCCATATTGCCGTTGAGCACATAGTTGGCAGTGGCAAAGAGCGACTGATACATGTAATAGCTCGTGGTGGCGTTATTGCCGAGCGAGCCGTAGGATGCCCGCAGTTTCAGATTGCTCAGCCAGGTGTAGGTGTCGCGCATGAAAGGCTCGTCAGAGATGCGCCATGCGGCAGAGAGAGAGGGAAACCAGCCCCAGCGGCGGTCGGGGGCGAATTTGGAGGAGCCGTCGATTCTGAGATTGGCCTCCAAGAGATAGCGGCCATCCCAGTTCAGATTGATGCGTCCGAAGTAGGAACGCATGGCCCATTCAGTGAAATTTCCGGAGATAGCCCCGTTAGTTGTCCCGGCGTCGATAGAGGTGAGTGAATCGTCGATGAGGTCATACTTGATGAAAGACTCAGTGTCATACTTGTCATACTCCTGGCTTATGCCAAGGAGCACCGACGATTCAAGCCGCGATAGCGAAAAATTGTAATTAGCGGTGAGTTCGGACGCTCGGAAGTTTTCATTATAGTTGTAACGGCGTATGTAGGTACGCACCGCGCCGTCGCGTATAAGCACAGGGCCGTCGAATGTGAAACGGTAAAGGTTTCGGTCGGTAAGATGTTGTTCCACACGGCGGTCCCAATGATTGTAGGTGAACGACCCCTGGAGGATCAGACCCTTCACCGGTTGGAGACGGGCATACATCTTCGCCACGATCTTCTTGGTCTTCGTGGGGAACTCCGTCTTATAGAACCATTGGCGGCGGTAGGGGTTGAAATTGCTCACATTCTCCTCCTCCGGGTTCTGAATGCCGCCGTAGAGCCCTGTGGCAGGGTCGTAGAGGGTCATTCCCGGCACGGTGTTGAAGGCACCCGAGCCGAAGATAACGTCGCCACCGGCAGTGGCATTCTCAGAAGAGGGGTTGTTGGAGTCGAGGAAGCCGAAAAGGTTGGTGCCCACGCTCAGCCACGGACGTATGGTGACGTCGATGTTGGAGCGCAGCTGATAGCGGCGGTAATCGGTATAATATATCATACCCGGGTTATTGACAAACCCGAACGAGAGGTTATAGCGCACCGTCTTGTTGCCACCCGTGATGGAGAGGTTATGGTTCTGCACCACGGAGGGGTTGCGGTAGATATGGTCTTGCCAGTCGGTGTTGGGGTAGATTGTGGGGTTCTGTCCGGCATCGTTGCGCCACTCGTCGATTTTCCCCTGCGAGAAACGCGGAGCCTGTCCATTCATAATCAGGGCCGCGTTCTGAATCTCCATGAAAGAGGCGTAGTCGGTGACAAGATTCATACGTTTTGCCACCGTCTCAAACGATACGTTGCCACTGTAAGTGAGGCGTGGGGCTGCGTTGCTCCCCTGGCGCGTAGTAATGAGAATCACACCGTTGGCCGCCCTCGAGCCGTAGATTGCCGCCGAGGCGGCATCCTTCAGTATAGAGATGCTTGCGATATCCTGCGGGTTAATGTCGCTGATAGATATGCCTGTGACGCCATCCACCACCACAAGCGGGGCCGAATCGTTGAGCGTTCCCTGCCCGCGCACGCGTATGGACTGGCTCTCATAGCCCGGGGTGTTGCCACCTGAGTTGGTGACGGTGAGACCCGGTGCGAGTCCGGCAAGGGCGTTAGTGGCGTTTGTGATGGGGCGGTCGGCCAGAGATGCGGAGCTGATTGATGATACAGCTCCGGTGAGGTCGATCTTCTTCTGGGTGGCGTAGCCCACCACGACCACCTCGTCAAGACCCGATACATTCAACAGAGAATCAGGCAAGAGATATGAGCTGACGTCGGGGCTGCCCGCTTCGGCTTGTGACTGTGAAGACGTTTCCGCTTCTGTGGGGGAAGCTGACGCGGAGGAGGCATATAAAAATAGTGCCGGCACTATCAGGGAACTATATCTCATGATGTCAGGATTCTATGATTTATGCTCTTGACACAGTGAGTGTGTCGAGGACGCACAAAATTACAACACCCCTGTTATACGGCAAAGGATGTGTAAATCATCAGTGAGAAAGTGTAAATAAACGGCAACGGCTCCAGCCCATCAGGCTGCGGTGCGGGAGGTTCAGTCAGTCTGAATCACAAGATAGTTTGAGAAGCACCAGAAACGTTCGGTGTTGAGAATCAGGAGTTTCCCCTCGCCGTTATAGTTGAGGAGCTCGTAGGTGTCCTTGGGGTGCTTGCTGAGCAATTTTGAATGGTCGGTGGGCAGGGGAATCGCCACTAAATCAGTCTTGTCGGCCATGGTGAAGCAATCTTTGTCGAAATCACCCTCCATTAGTTTCTGCTTCCGTAGGAATGAGCTTTCGATGATGTGGTGCTTCTTGAGCTCCCTCTTCGAGGCCACGATATAATAACAGGTATTGAGCCGGGTCTCCAGTTCATCGGAATGGGCCTTCGCCTCGTCGCGTTCTTGCGATGAGGTCTCAATGGCAGAGTTAAGCGAATCCACCTCCTGATGGAGCGATTCAATCCGGGCGTTCGCTTCAGAGAGATGCTTCCTGAGTTTGGCTATTGTCGACGACTGAGAGTCAATCTCACGGTAAAGCGACTTTATGGCCTCCGACATATCGTCAGATACCAAAGAGGATTCCTTAAGGCGCGAGTCGAGTTCGCTCAGCTCCTTGCGGCGCGAGTCGAGGCGGTTCTGCAATGCCTTGAGGTCGCCGATGAGCCGACGGCGGTCGCTCTCACCGGTGGATGGGGAGCTGATTATATGCTCAACGCGTTTTATCTCAGTCATCAGCGAAGTAATCTCCGTGACTAACTTCAGGAGCTCGTCGCGTTCGGCTATGGCAGAGGCGAGTTCCTGCTTGGAGGCCTCCATGAGCGACGGCTGCACTTCAGCCGGGGTCTTGCTGCACGATGCGAGCAAGACTGCCGATAGAATCAAAAGCTGGAATATCAGTCTCATACCTTGGGTCGTTTTAAGAAGGGATTGCCGCGCCGCAATCCCATATCAATGGATTGTAATTGCAAATTTAATAATTTTTGCTTATTCCGGCCTAATGTGTAAATGAAAATTAAAAATGTGTAAACGAATATACAGTGAGGAACGGGAGATTTTGCGTAACTTTGCAGCTATGAAATCAATCCGCACCCTTCTGTCCCTGCACACTGCCACCCCCGAGGCGCGAACGGCCATCATACCCGACCTCTTCTTCTGCGTGGTGCTGATGCCTCTGCTCGTGCTGTTGGGACCCTCATATACATGGATAAGCCAATGGCCCCTCTTCTTCATCCTGGCCTGTGCCTATCTATATGCCTGCTACTTCATAATACTCTCCGCACGCATACCCACCCTGCTGCTGCAGCGGCGTTACGGCAAGATTCTTGTGGTGACAGTAGGGCTCATAGCCGGCACATGGCTACTGTCAGGCTACCCGTTGCCGGAGATGGACTTCGTGACCCCCGTGCTGAGCCGCTATCAGACGGAACTGCGCGATTTCGGTGTGTCGGTGACGTTATGGCTTATGTTCTCGCTGGTGGTGGGGTATTCCGTATCGGTGGCTTTTGTGAAGGAGCTCTATGCCCAGCTACTGCTGAAACGTAAGATAGAGGCTGAGCGCGACAGAGCGGAATTGGCTGTGTTCAAGGCCCAGATAAGCCCGCATTTCCTATTCAATACGCTCAACTCCCTCTACAGCCTGGTGATAGGCACCTCGGAGAGGGCCGAGGAGGCATTCGTGAAATTCACCGGTATTCTGAAGTATACCTACACCGCAGTGGGTAAAGACTGGGTGACGATAGGTGAGGAGGTCGAGAATATCGAGAATTATATCTCCCTGCAGGCAATCCGGCTTAACCGGCACACCAAGGTGGAATGGGAGTGCCATATCGACGACGATTCGCTGAAGGTGCCCCCGATGATTATAGTGACTTTTGTGGAGAACGCCTATAAATACGGCGCCTCCACGAGCAAGGACTGTGTGATAAGGATAGGTCTGGAGGTGAGCGAGGGTGTGCTGACATTCACCACACGCAACCGTGTGATGAAGCAGGCTGACGTCTTCCGCGAGGAGGTGCCCGTGGGGATAGAGAACTGCCGCTCAAGGCTCGATGCCCTTTATCCGGGCAGCTATGAGCTGGATATGAAGGAGCGGGATGGTGAGTATGAACTATACCTTAAAATGAAGCGCGATGAATAATGATGTTATCAGATGTGTGGCCATAGATGATGAACCGCTTGCCCTTGATGTGATAGCTAAATTCTGCGAGAGAATCGGCGGGATTGAACTGAAGGTGTTCTCGGATCCGGCCGAGGGTCTGGCCACAGTGTGCAGGGAGCATCCCGACGTGGTGTTTTTGGATATCGAGATGGAGAACGTCACCGGACTCGAGATAGCACGCAAACTGCCCACAGATACCTGCTTTATCTTCTCGACAGCTTATCTGGACTATGCCCTCGACGGCTTTGAACTGGATGCCGTTGACTATCTTCACAAGCCCTACTCCTTCGCACGGTTCAAGACAGCCTTCGGGAAGGCTATGAGGCGGATAGGGGTGCGGCATGAGGAGGTGGATACCGCCTCGATTGTGGTGAAGCAGGAATATAACAATGTCACCATCCGGCTGGCCGAGATTCTGTATATAGAGGCTATGGAGGGGTATGTGAAGATATTCCGCGAAGGTGGGGTGTGTACGTTGTCGCGTATGATACTCAAGAATATAGGCACTCTTCTTCCGGCCAAGGATTTCATAAGGATCCATCGGTCGTATATAGTAAACAGAGCCAAGGTGAAGAGTTTCAACAAAAGAGAGGCAGTGCTTGTCACGGGACAGGCACTGCCTATAGGCCGACAGTATGCTACAGAGGTGTCAGCTCACCTGTCGCAGAATTCATGATGTAACCCTTCACCACCACATCCTTGGCCATGAGGGGATGATTCTTCACCAGGTCGACTGTCTCGCGCACGGCCTCCTCGGTGCTGTCGAAGCCGTGGAGCCAGCTGTCGAGGTCGATTCCGCAATGTTTCATGAGGTTGATGTTCTCTTCCGGGATGCCACGCTCCTTCATGAGGTGCAGCATCTCACGGCTGTCCATCCCCTGCACGCCGCACCCGGTGTGGCCGATTATCATGATTTCGGTCACGCCGAGTTCATACACAGCCACCATGAGCGAGCGCATGGTGCTGTCGAAGGGATTGGTGATTGTGCCTCCGGCATTCTTGATGATTTTCACATCGCCGTTGCGGAAGCCCAAGGCCGCGGGAAGGAGTTCGACGAGGCGGGTGTCCATGCAGGTCACGATGGCGATTTTCTTGTTGGGATATTTGTCGGTGAGAAACCGCTCGTAGCCACGGTCGGCCACGAATTGGCGGTTATGTTCGAGTATTTCGTTAATCATAGGTTGCAACGGTTATCGTTATGTTATGCACTGCAAATTTAATATCATGACCCGAATAAAACAAGCTTACGGATGGTTAAATCTCTTTAAGTTAAATTAACAGAGTGTTAACTGTCAGATTATCAGTATTGGTGAGGTTGAGGTGAGTGACAATTAAGGAGTAATCCTTTTGTGGGTTGACAATTACATATTATTTTTGCAGCCGAATCACCCCGGTGACGGGTCACTGATCAAGATAAGCAGTAGAGATAGATTATGTTACATTCCCTGATATTGCTGCCGTTTCTGGCAAGTGGCGCCACGATAGCCACGGCAGACTCACTTTCCAACCCCGCAGACTCGCTTGAGCTCGGCTACGACCTTGAGGAATTTGTGCTGACAAAGAAATTGTCGGGACGCCGCAAGATGACCGGGTCGGCCTTCAACACCGAAATCATGACACAGGCAGAGCTGAAAAGAGCGGCCTGTTGCAACCTTGGTGAGAGTTTCACCACTAATCCGTCGGTGGATGTGAATTATTCGGATGCCGCCACCGGAGCCAAGCAGGTGAAGCTGCTCGGCCTCCCCGGCACCTATGTGCAGATGCTCACGGAGAATATACCTAATCTGCGCGGAGCCGGGGCACAGTTCGGATTGGGCTACATACCGGGCCCCTGGATGCAGTCGATACAGGTGTCGAAAGGTGCCAGCTCTGTGAAGAACGGCTACGAATCGGTAACCGGCCAGATCAATATCGAGATGCTCAAGCCCCAGGCCGACCAGTCGCTCGACGCCAACATGTATGCCGACCATAAGGGTAGGGTGGAGGCCAATTTCACAGGGAACCTGCATCTTGGTGACAAATGGTCGACCGGCCTTCTGGTGCATGGCGAGAACACTTTCGCCACGCATGACGAGAACGACGACGGGTTTGCCGACACACCGAAAGTGCGCCAGATTGGGGCGATGAACCGCTGGGCCTATATGGGCGACAGCTACATATTCCAGGCCGGGGTGAAGTATCTCGGCGAGAAGAGGGAGAGCGGCCAGATTGGTCATCACGCCTCGCATATCACCAATCCATATCTT
Source organism: uncultured Porphyromonadaceae bacterium (assembly GCA_947575235.1). Lineage (GTDB taxonomy): Bacteria > Bacteroidota > Bacteroidia > Bacteroidales > Muribaculaceae > Lepagella. Next base: position 8,845 of record CANPMT010000033.1, on the reverse strand, counting down.
ATAGACATCACCACAAACCGTGGTGAGCTCTTCATGAAGAACGCCTATATCTTCGATCCGGAGCATAACGGGAATGTGGCATTGATGCTCTCCGGCTCAATCCATGACCAGAAGAGCGCCTACGGCCATAAGGTGTATGACGTAAACCAGAAGAATTTCTATGCCTCCCTTATGTTTGAGCGTGATTTCGGCGAGTTCCATTCGCTATCAACAGGATTGAGTGTCAACCATGACTATTACAATCAGTCATACAGGCTGACAGCCGACACTTCGCTCCCCCTTACCCCACTCACGGAGAAGGAGACAACCCCGGGAGCCTACGCCCAGTATACATTCAATTACGACACGAAGCTTATATTGATGGGGGGCTTGCGCTATGACTACAGCACCCTTTACGGACATATGTTCACCCCGAGGGTACATGCACGCTGGAATATCTCGACACCCTTCTCTCTGCATCTTTCAGCCGGAAAGGGGTATCGGTCGCCATATGCGTTGGTCGACAACAGTTATCTTTTGGCCTCGTCGAGGGAGATTATCATAGAGGATAACATACGCCAGGAGGAGGCGTGGAATTTCGGCGGAGGCGTGTCGGGCGAGTTCAACCTGTTCGGACGCAGCATGAACTGGAACGCCGAGTATTACTATACCGATTTCCGCCATCAGACCGTAGTCGACCTGGATTATTCACCCTTCACCGCCATCATAAAGAATATCAACGGGAAGTCATATTCACATGCGGCACAGGTGGAGATATCTTACCAGTTGCTTGACGACCTCAATATCATGGCTGCCTACCGATATAATGATGTGAAGGTGGATTACGGGCGCGGAATGGTAAGCAAACCGCTCACTTCGAAGTCGAAGGCACTCTTCTCGGTGAATTACACTCCGATGATGGGACTGTGGCAGTTTGACGCCACGTTAGCGCTGACAGGAGGGGGACGTATGCCCACACCCTCTGTCAACGCCGGACGCGAGTCATGGAATAGCCGGTATAAGGCTTTCCCGACACTTAATGCCCAGATAACGCGCAATTTCCGCCACTGGAGCATATATATAGGTGGGGAGAACCTCACCAATTACCGTCAGAAGAATCCTATCGTGGGAGCAGCCAATCCATGGGGCCCCGACTTCGACGCCACCATGATCTATGCGCCGATACATGGCGCGATGGCCTACATAGGATTCCGTTACACGTTTACAAAATACTGATTACAGCTATATTGTTGAGATATTCAGGGAAAGTCACCGCGCCTCCGGCTACGGTGGCTTTCTGTTTTGTGTAGAGTTCAGTCACCACATCCCCGTCTTTGAAATATGGAGCTACCCTAATTGGGACACCGGCGAGCGGTTTGGTGCGTATCATCACGGTGTCACCATCTTTCGTGCGTATGCAGGTATGGGAGTCAAGGGTTATCTGTTTCCCTGAGCCGATGGCCGGATGTGCGCGACGTATCCGGCCGAGCCGGCTGAAATGGTCAAGGAGAGTGGAGTCGATAGAGTCCCAGTTCATGTCAGAGCGGAAAGCCTGATTGCTGTCGACGTTGAAACGGGCGTCGTTGAGGGGGCGTCCGGTCTCATCGCCGTAGAACACCTGTACTGTTCCCGGGGATAACAGTAGAGTGGTGGCGCAGTCGGTCATGTTGTCGGGGTCGGCCTCGCGGTGGTAGGAATTGTTGAGATAGCTGAAAGGGAACCAGCCCGGATGTGCTGCTATGCTGTCGGCATACGACTGCCATGTATAGGTGATTCCGTCAAGGTCGCCCAATTTCGGGAAGTTGCAGTTGACCATATTTGAGAATCCTGCGTCGGCATATCGCGGTTTGTATTCTATTCCGGAGGGTTCGAAATCCCCTGTCATGAAGAATCTGTCGGTCCAGCGGGATGCCGGATCATCGGGATGGCTTTTGCGCCATTTCTCAAGAGCGGTGTTGCAAGCCTCGTTCAGTTCCTCCCAGCGATTGAGGTGGACATTCTCGACAATGTCACATCTGAAGCCGTCGATACCGAATTCCTCAACCCAGGAAGAGATCCACGCTATGAGATATTGCATCGGGCTCCATTTGCGGTCGCTACGCAGATCGCGTGCCGAGGGGTTGACCCACGGGTCATTGGCGTGCCCCTCCATCTTCCATTTACGGTGAAGGAAAGCGGGTATCTTCACCGGGGTGTCGCTCTCATCCTTGAAGTCGGGCATACCATAGAGGGTAGCCTCAAGAGGATTGTTCTCGTCCCAGTTCTCGTCGGGCATACGTATCCAGCCACGGTCATACCAGCCCGACCAGGAGAGACGGTTCTCAAAGAATTTGTCGAAACTCCAGTCACGTATATGTCGGGCAGCCTCCTCCTGGGAGAGTCCGGTCTCGGCAAATCCGTATTGCACGGCATCAAGGAGGGTGGGATAACCGGGGTCGTTGAGGTTGGCTCCCAACATCACGCGTATCCCTTGGGCATGGAGAGTGTCTACGAGTTCGCGGAATTCCTCGACAGTGCCGTAATTCTTGTCGATCTGGGTATAGTCGAGAGGATAATAGCCGTGGTAGCCATAATGCGGGAAATCGTTGATTTCACCACTTCCCGACATCCAGCCGTGAATCTGTTCATAGACGTCGGTCATCCACACGACGTCAATACCGAGATTGGTGAAATACCCCTCGCGGGCTTTCCGGAGCATACCTTTGAAGTCGCCCCCGTGGAAAGTGGCGGCGTTGAGGCGCTCGGAACCGTAGTCAACTATGCGTCCGTAGTTTACATCGTTGGTGGAGTCGCCGTTGCAGAAGCGGTCGGTGATAACGAAATAGACAGAGGCGTCAGGCCAGCTGAAAGATTTGTGATTGGTATCTGATAAAACCGTCGCAGCGGTGCAGAGGGAGAGGAGGATGGGTAGTAATGGTTTATTCATCGCAAAAGTTTTGCGACAAAATTACAAACAACCGCCGGAGCTTGAAATACTGAATTATAACCATGGTTGCAAACCGGCAGTCGCCGTTCAGAGCAGTTTCATCTCAGTGGCGGCAAGCACCGCCTCCATGGAATTTCCCACACTGAGTTTCTCGAGGATGTTCTGTCGGTGACGGTTGACGGTATTGACGCTGATTCCGAGTTGTGAGGCAATCTCCTTGCTGAGTTTACCTTGGCGGATAAGGTTTAGAATCTCCTTCTCGCGCGTGGTGAGGATATTGAGGCGTCGGTCGGAGAGGTGTAGCGGCATTACTTCGCCGGAGCGCATGTTTACGATAGCGGGAGATATGTCGTGAGGTTCATCGCGGCCGACTGCATAGTCATAGCAGCAAAGTATGAGCCATATTTTGCCGGCGGGAGAGAGGCGAAAGATGCGTGTGCTGTTGTCGATGAGAATGTATTCGCCGGAGGGTGATTTCATACGCAGGCGGCAGGTTGCCTTGAAGTCGAGTTTTGAATCGGCCGGGAGGGTGTCGGCAAACCGGAAGAATTCAAATTCAAGCATTCTTTTCTCGACAAGGTCCTCAGGATGCAGCCGGTTATAGATGATATCCTCGTCGCTTGAGTCGATTTTCCTGACAGCGACCTGTTGCAGGGTGTTGGTGATGGGGGAGTCAGGCTGCAGACCGAGAGCGGCGGCAAAAGCGCCGCCGACGATCCAGCACATGTCAGCCGAGGCATCGGTAATGACGCGGCAGTCGTTTGATACGGCCACCGAGGTTGCCACATCATGCAGGGATGCTTCGATAATATCGGGGTCAAGGTGTTCCGAATGCAGGAACTGCGCCTCATATATTGAATTGATTTCCTTTCTTAAAACGTCCATTTAAACACACTCTTGCTTGTATTGCAAATTTAGTAAGAATAATCCAATGGAGCAAATGCTATGGGCCATCCGGCATGACAGTGGAGAGTCATGCCGGATAGCTTTGCGGTCCATAGCCCGGCACACTTTAGCCATCAACACCGGTCGGGAACGCCGACCGGCACCCGCGGGGCTGTGTGCCTGTAAGTAAGCCAGTGTGAGTCAGGGGTTCAATCAGGAGCGCGGGAATTAAGTGAAAGGTAATAAAATAGGCTATACCACACTGGAGCTAATGTGATACAGCCAATGATTATAAGTTATGTCGCGGTTCTGTTGAATCATAATACATTGTGCCCGTAATTGTTTACGGACGGAGTCGTAATATAATTCTACAGACGGGACGTAGATATGTCGGTTTTAATTCGGGCTGTCGGAAGGATAGCCAAAATATGGAGGGAAGAGCCGTCCCACTATTTTCAGTAAGCGCGGATTGGTTGCCGTAGGGGAGGGGAGCCGCACCGAGCCGACCGAATTGCCAAGATAGTGTAATCCCACCACCGCTGGAGATGATAAACCTTCAACGGCTTGCACCGCGAAGTTAGCAAATATTCGGGAAGTAGCCAAAATTATTTGCAGTGTTTAAAAACATAGTTGTGCGTCACTGCTTTTTTGCATCTGTCTCCCGTAGCTCATCGCAGCTGTTCAGGGGCCTCATGTGCCCCGCCCTCGTTGATATTCATCTGTCATCACTCTCTGTCAAAAGAGTAGTGTAACAGATGTCTGGGGAGGGAGAGCATCATGTCAATAAGTTCCCGGCAACGCTTCTCGGGGATTTTGCTTCTGGTACCCACATCTATAAAGTCTTTCAGTGTGGGGAGGCCGGTGCCATTGACAGATGTGGCGTGCTCGCCATTATAACCCTCTGTGCATAACGTCAGGTCGTAGGCCGGAGCAAGTTCCCAACGCCATCCTGAAGTATGGTCTCCTCTCACCAAGAAACTGAAATTCTTGCAATGGTCATCTTTATTGTCGGTGAAGTAATTGAAAAGCATCCTGCGATACATCTCCTCGACTTGTCTGGAATCCTGTGTAAGATATCCTGTCAATGCCAGCAGGTTGGAATAATCCAGAAAAGGCTGACTCAGCGAGAGGGACAGGAGTCCACCGGCAGTAGCCATATGCACCCTCTCTCCCGATGAATCGATATCAAACCTACGTGATGCAAAGTATTTATTGTTGACAAGTTTAAAGTCAGGTACGTCTATGCCGAATGCCCGTGCAGTCTTGTTATATTCATATTCCTGCCGACCGATATCTTCAGGATCATAGGTGTGACGGAATTTTACGAGCCAATGTCCATCAGCATCACTGAAAACTGCCTTCGGACGAGCGCCGCCACTATTGCCACTCTTGAATAATAAAAGTTCGGCATCCTTATCCTGCTTCTCTCTCAGCACCTCAAGGGCTTTACTCTGCAATTTGTCAAAGTCTGTCACGCTCTCCTCACATCCTATTTTGGTAACGGGGACGTAACATAAAGCTCCCATTCCACCCTCCCCTACAAGACTCAGGCGATCAAGCACGGTAAGTGAACTGTCGCTTATCCCTTCTCTATCAAGCATCTTTTTAAGGAGATATCTGCCGTATCCATCCGGGAGACTATCCTCAAAAATACCGAAGCTTCCATTGAAAGGGGCAGGCTTTGCAATGAATACATCTGATTTCAGAGGTAATTCCAATGGAGATATGCTGAAACCATAGGCAAGCCATTCCCGGTCATATTCAAAAACACATCTCCTCTTATCGGGAGAGAGGCAGAGACTTCCTACCGTATGTCCATGATACTGCACTTCCAATGTCTGGATTTTGATGGTATGGAACGGTCTGCTGTCAAGTTTTTCATTATTACTTTTCATGACTGCTTGTTTTTAGAGGGGGAGCTGGTGCGATGTAAGGGATAGGCTTTGCTTCGCTTGGCGTTTTTGTGAATTTGGTCGAGTTCGCGGATAGTGTTAAATTTCGGAGTGGCGAATATATTGCGGAGTTCGTAGACGTATCCCAAGGCTATGGCCAATTCAATAAGATTGTGCAATGATATTAGTGATTTTTGTTCAAAGCGTGTAATGTTGGCGAGTGCCACCCCAGACTTATCGGCTATCTGCTGCCGGGTGAGGTTCTTCTCAATACGACGCTTGCGGAAATCATCAGCCAGCTGCCTTGCGACATCTTCTGTGGCAGGAGGCATGAGGCTCTCCAAAACTGATAATAAATTATTATTTTCTTCCATATTTTGGCAGTTACTGATAACATATTAACATTATTAGAACGCAAAAACAGAATCATTATTGTCACTTCGGAAGGTCGCTGAAGCGGGTGATTATATATGTGGGACCGGCGGCTTTAAGCGAGGTCAACGACCCGTTGCCGTAAGTGACGGCGCATGTGCGGCATACGGCGGCGTTACCCATCATAATGTCGACATCGGCGTCACCGATGACAAGAGTGTCATTAGCATTCCAGCCGAGTTTGCGGAGTATTGTCAGAACAGGCTCAGGGTCAGGCTTCCCTTTGGATACGCTGTCAGCTCCTACCACAATATCGAACCAGTCCTTGATACCGAGCTTGTCGAGGTAATCGTATAGGGAGGAGAGGCGTCGGCTGGAGGCAATCGCGAGTCGATGGCCGGACTCATGCAATTCTGCAAGAGTATCGGTTACTCCGGGGAATGTCTCCTCATGTGCATTCTGTTTCAAGCGGTCGTAGTTTGACCGGAAGATCCTGGCAAACTCCTTATTGGAGATGTCGAGATCAGGGTAAAGATACTGCCCGGCTTCATCGGTGCGTATGCCGATGATTGAGCGGCATTCCTCATCCGTTTTCTCCGGGAGATTCATCTCTTGAATAGTCGCCTTGATAGTGGCGAGAATTACACGGGACGTATCCATCAACGTCCCGTCAAAGTCAAATATATAGTTCATGTGATTATTGCTTTTCATGACACAACCAGAAAATTCAGTGCATGATGTATAGAGAAAAGTGTCTGTGAAATTAAGCGCATGTCTCTTCCGTTGTTAGGGCGCATAATCTTCACCTGAACAGGTCAGCCGAGATTAGCATGTCACTGTTTTTGGAGTACGGAATTACTTTATGATGTTGCAGTCTCCCTGTGATTATTGAGGGATGAGTGTTGAATCGGTCTGCATACTCTCTTATTGCGTCATGCGTATAGATCCCATTGCGGATTATTGTGTCCTCATCTGCTTTGGTGAGAAGTATATTTGACGAGAACAGGTTTGCCTCCTCCTCCTTTTTAAGCTCATCCTCCGTGTGGAAGTCTTTTTCCAGAAATATGTCTTTCTTTCCGTGCAGAAGGATATGACCGATTTCGTGAAACAGTGTAAACCAGAAAATATCATACCTTTTGTGTCGTCCGCTGATCTGGATGCAGGGAGTACCATTTATCCAACGGGTTGAGCCATTTATAGGAGCTTTCTGCAGACAAGGTGTATAAACAAGTTTTACTCCAGCCTCAGCGCATGATTCGCGTACTTTTGATGCAAAGTCTGATGGTTGTGATATCATTATTGTTCTTAGTTGCGGTATCAGATTTTTCAACTTAGCATCTGAATATTCTGGAGTTCGCATTTCTGCGGCTTGCAATTCGCCCTGACGTAGCCATGCGGATATAGAATGAGGATCTTTGGTATGTGCGAGAGATATACGGAAGGCAATTTTCAGTTTCTGGTTGAGATAGTAATCCTCCCACGCCTTTACCGAACTCATCTGAAAGAATGAAAGAAGGGCTTGGGCCTTTTCCTGCGGAGTCTTGACTGGCTTAATCCATCCTAATTTCACCATTTGTGCGTAGGGAAATGATTTAGCCCATTCGGAAGCTTCAGCTATCATGGTTTCTTTTCTGGTGCGTGCTTGGAATTCGTCATAGTTACGTTGCTTGTTGAGCCAAAAGTGCGCGGGAATCCTTGTTACGCTCTCAAAGGCCACCGCCATATCAGATGTGACGGAGCTTTCTCCTTTTATGACAGCGTGGATGGTTTTCTCCGGCTTTGATGCTCGGAGAGCAAACTCCTTTATGCTCATGTCAATCTCTTTCAGCTTTTCTGCCAAAGTAACGCCGGGGTGAAATGCCACTGCTGGAATAAATTTTGAAGTTGTCATAATCAATTTACATCTAATGTTTGTGAAACTTATTTGCCGTGGTAATTGGTAATCTCCACGATTTCCACACCGATAATCTTAACCCAGATATACATGCCGTTGTCATCGGTGGGAATGGGATTTTCCAGTGGCTGAAATATCAATCTGTAAGGTTGATCCAGGTCACAAGCCCATTGACCTTTCCTGTTGGCGGATAATTCATGGTAATTGCCTGGCAGATGCCTTACATCCTCAAGAGTATTTGCGTTGACAAGGTCGTCTATGCGCTGAAGAAACAAGATTGCCCTGCGGTCGCCCAGTTCCTTGCGGCACTTACGCTCGTTCTCAGCTAACTTCCTGAGTTTTTTGTTTTGGAATTCAATTTCCATTCATATCGTTCAAGTTACACCAAGTGTTGTTTGTTTTTGCAAAGTTAATACTTTTATTTGAATTACAACAAATGTAAGTCAATAATAGTTGATAATCCCAATGAACACGCCACCCCGACAGAAAGGTCTGCCGGGATGGTGTATTCTTTAGCTGTTATAAGTTATAATACGGCTGCTATCTTTCGGATATTTGCAAGGCGACTCATGAAAGTTGAGTCAGATTTTGCAACCTGCATATTGTAGTCTGCCTGAAGTAGTAAAAACATATTTGCGGATATACCTAACGCCGCTTCGAGCAAAAGAGCCAATTCAGTATTCACACCACGTTTGCCGTTGACTACCTCATTCAGCAAAGAGTGTGATACCCCAATTTGTTCCGCAAGTTTGGCCTGTGTCAAATGACGTTCTTCCAACTCATCGCGTATAAGTTCTCCGGGGTGAGTCGGCTCAAAAGGAGTCAGATTGTTTGCAATCATTGACGGGTCGATGTTCGGAAGTGTTATCATATCAGTCGTAATGGTTTGAGAGTTCG
>CANPMT010000032.1 GCA_947575235.1 uncultured Porphyromonadaceae bacterium | reverse complement strand
CGCCGATCCTGCGGTAGCGTGTCAGGTCAACCCCGCCTTCCGGCTCGATGGTGCGTGTCTCCAACACTGGCAGGTTGTCCCATGTCTGCCGCGGACGCTTTGCGGGCTTGCGGGATTTTTCCCCGGCACCTTTTGACTCTCCTGCCGCAGTCTCTTCCGTTTCCTCATCCTGTTCGTCGGCCTGGGGTGCGACGAGCTCATCATCACCGAAGAGACTCGGCTGTCCTTCAAAAACAAGACGTCTTTCGCTCTTACGACCGAACATCTGACGCTGGAACCATGCTATCTGAGCCGTCAGCTCCTTTATGCGCTGTGCCATCCCGGCGTTCTGCTCCGTCAGGAGCTCAAGCTGATGGGACTGGACTTCCAGCTGTCGCGACTGTGCCTCGTTGACCCTCGCCATCGATTCAAGTGCTATCCGAAGTGTCTGTTCCGTTGTCATAACCTCTTGATTTTTACAATACAAAGATAATGAAAATCAGTGATATATGCAACTTTTCAAGCACAAAATAGCGATTAAGGGTCATTCCCTTCACTGTCGTCTGTCAAACGTGATATTCAGTTCTTTCAGCTCTGAGTCTGCGCAGTCTCGCAGCCGGGTCTTCCGTGATTCCCTCGACCATCACGACAAGGTCGCGCCACTCCATCTGATAACTTTTCGTGGCCTCGTCATACTCAGGTATCTTGAATCGACCTGCCTCAAGGCGTTTGACATACATCACCATCCCGCCGTCCTCGGCATGAAGCAGTTTCATCAGTCTGCGGTTGCTCCCGATGAAGATGAACACGTCGCCGTTGCGGACATCGGCTCCCATATGTTCCTTCACGACTCCGATAAGCGAGTTTATTCCTTTGCGCATGTCGGTCCGTCCCGGACACAGGTGATACCGCATCGTGTCATTGAGGCAGAACATGGCTCATACTTTTGGTCAGCACTTCCATCAGCATCCCCTCGCTGCCCCGGCCGAAATGGGCGCGGACTCCGTTGGGGAACGCCAGTGTGACTCCCGGCAACTCCACATTGCCCATGGATATGTCTCCGGTAGCATATGGATCCCGATGCTCATGCAACTCTATCGGGGCAATTGGCAGGGTGACTGCTTCATCACGGAGTTTTTTGCTCCAATAGTTGTAGGTTGAATAGGCTATGCCTTCCTCCTTGAGGAAAGCCTTCAGATTCTTTTGGCTAGTCTGGAACTTACGTTGAAGTTCCTCAAATTCTAACTTGGTCATAAATTTGGAGGTTGTTATCGGTGCAACTTGCACAATGCAAAATTACAACCCGAATACAACCTCCAAAAGGTGTACTTCAATTAATGCTTACCGCTCTTTGGCTTCGCCTTTTGCAACTGCCTCTGCGTAAGCTTTGGCACGACCTTCTTCCCAGCCTAAGTACCAGGCACCTTTCAATTCGGCGTTATAGTCGCGGGCCATCTTGAGATCGGCCTCGTAATCCCAACGCTCTTCCGGCGTGAGAGCTGCTACATCCTTTACATTTCTCAGACGACGCAATATCTCCATGCGGTGAGCATATGCTAAATTCTGAGTCGGTTCCATATTCATAAAGCTGTGAGTACTTGATTATTTATAGAAATCGGCTATCTGCTCTTCTGTCCACCCTATGGCACGCAACTTTTCAATGGTTTTAGCACGCTCGTTGGATTCGCCTAAGTATCTGGCGCCATTCAATTCGGCACGGTAGTCGCGGGCCATCTTGAGATCGGCCTCGTAATCCCGGCGCTGCTCAGGGGACAATATAATTCTCGCATTCCTCCTCTGTCTTAAGAAAAGAGGGGTATGCCAATTTCCTCAAATAGTTCTTCCTTGATTATGTCATAATACCCGTCCTCTCCTTCCGGGGCTGACAATTCCTCAAAAATAGCTTTGATTGATTTACGGAGGTAGGATACGTCCACACTTCTTCCTACACCATACGTCTTATAAAACGTTTCTTTAATCTCTTCAACTAATGTACATAATTCGTCGATTGTGTCAATCGATATTGATGACCATCTCTTTATGGTTGCCTCAAGTATTGGCGAAACCAATGCAGGTACATCTTCTCCGTATCTGATGCTCTGGCAGAAACTTCTGTCATTGTAAACATCCCAATTTTTGGAGGCTTTTTTGTTGCTCTCCAATCTCCATCGGCTTATCTTGCTCTTTGCTTGTGAAGCTACCTCTGTCTTGAAAATCAATGCAAACCTTGGTGAAACCTTATCGTCAGGAGCTTTATGTATCAGCAAGTCTTTAGAGTGCCTGTATTTTTCCTCTAACGTTGTGTAACTGAGATTATCAGCGTTTATGTACGCCATTCGGAACTCTACCAAAAGCAGTTGGTGATTTGTAAGCTGATCTCCTTTTAATTCCGCTATCCCGATAACTGTATCCGCCGTGCAATCCGCATATCCGGTCTGCAGAGATTTCTCGTATTCATCCAAATCAATCCCCGGAATATCTTCTTTGGAAAAGTATCCGGCTCTTGGATAGTCTTTATTGGCTATTTCCGAGAGTTGTTTCCCATGTTTTACATAAAGCGGATGTGATTTCACCTTATCCGGTGAATGATAGATATTTTCCATTAGATTATTCCTGAGGGCGATAGGTATCTATACGATCTAAGGCGATGTTAAAACAGTCGAATATTGGGCCAATTGAGGTGCCTGTTGATTCATAACGGTAGCTCAAACCATCCTCTTCAGGAATGGCCTGATAAAAGTTGAGGGTCTTATCCATCCCTTCAGCTAAACCGATAGCCTGTATAGCCGCTACCATATCAGGATTATGGCTCGCCACCATTATCTTAACACCGAGTCTGGTATGCAGCAATACAAGTATCCTGGCAAACTTAACTATCCATTGCGGATGAAGATGCGCTTCCGGTTCATCGATAACCAGAAGTGTCTGATTGTCGAGATAGCCGTTCTCAAGCAGACGCAGAATATAAGCGAACGATTTCATACCTGTCGCAACGTCTTCTATAGGAATGTCGAGGTTATCTTTCTTGCGATGATAACGCAGTTCCTGTCTCACTGCCAAATCCTCTCTCACCTCTACCTCTCCCCCAATAATGCGTTTAATCAGATAGGCTATTGCTTTACCCCCTTCATCAACTGGCTTTAAGGGAAATTTCAACATCCCTATCAAAGAATCCCAACATGGATTGCCATAATGAATTTGATTTGTGACTGACATCGGCGAATCGATATATATAGCCCGGATTAAACTTAACGGGGGCAAGAATTTGTCATCCACAATCAACCCTGTGCCATTCTCAATCAAATCCATATCGGAAGGTGCCTTATGTCTAAGTCGAAGACGGTTCACTATCTCCTCCTGAAGTTGACTCCATTCTTTAGCGCATTTTATCTCTTCTCCATGATTTAAAAGCTTCTCAATTTGCAATAAAGACTGCTCTTTGAATTTTTCAAGTAGCCGCTCTTTTGTCAATTCCGCGTAGTTACTGATGCCTAATGCCTTCCAAAGCCATTCCTCTCTCGGTTTGAGCTGATCTTCAGGAATCATGGCAATCATTCCGCATAGGGAATCAATAGCCTTACGGTAAGTATTTACAAGATGGTCAAGTGAATCCATACTCCAATGGATGGCTACTTCTCTATCTATCTTGGTCAATACTTTTAAGTTGCGTTGAATTTTGTCAAGATTGCCAATGGCTGTAATGATTTCGTCTGCAGTTTTTTCATCCTGTATCTCATCGAATTCATTTGAGAAACGGATGAATGCATAGAGCCATCTTGCTATGGTGGATTTACCACAGCTGTTTAGTCCTGCAAGGACTGTGATGCCATTCAAATCTATACTCGCCTCCCTTATGGAGTGATATTGACTGATTTTGAATGTGTATCTGTTGGTATTTTGACTGGCGGCTGATGACATCTGATCATTTTTTCTTTTTGCGGTGTAAAGTTAGCTTTATTTATTTTGATGTCAAAATTTATAGACTGGATTTTAAGGTTTTTAGTTTTCACCCCTCCGGAAGGACGAAGCAATCATCTTCCGGAGGGGTGAAGGCTTAGATTGAGTCGGCGGGATTCCCGCCATCCTTGGCCGAGGCGGCTCCCGTGCCGGCCGGCGCGGAGGTTGTAGCGGAGGCCGCTGCCGCTTTCGCTTTCGGGTCGACGAAGAGCTTGCTCAGGTATTTCTCCTGGAAGGTCTGCAGTACTTCCCAGAAGGTGGGCACGAACAACGTGCCGATCAGGCCGTTCAAGGCCATACCGAACACTACCGCCGTGCCTAACTCTATACGGCTGTTGGCTCCGGCCCCGGTAGAGAACATCATCGGCATCACTCCGAAGACAAACGCCAACGCGGTCATCATGATCGGTCGGAAACGGATCACTCCGGCGTCGTGCGCACTCTGTCGTATGCTTATGCCGGTCTTCCGGAAGTCCATCGCATATTCCACTATCAGAATCGCGTTCTTGGCCGACATTCCCAACAGAAGTATCACGCCGATCTGGGTGTAGATGCTTATGCTCTGACCCATGAAGAAACATCCCAACACGGTTCCCAATATCGCTATCGGCATACTGAGCACAACGGCTATCGGGTCGGTCCAGCTCTCATACTGGGCGGCCAGAACAAGGATGGTCATGACTATGGCGAAGATGAACACTACGGAGATGGTGGTGCCCGACTCGGTCTCCTGATAGGCTATGCCGGTCCAGGCGTAGGAGAAGTTCTTACCTACGGCCTCGCGCACTATCCGCTCCATCGCCTCGATACCTTTCGACGAACTGACACCGTCGTTCAATGTGGCGGTAAGCGATGCCGTGGAGTACATGTTGTAGCGCGACACGCTCTCCTCTCCCATGCTCTCCTCTACCGCGGAGAAGGCGCTGAAGGGTACCATCTCGCCGTCGGCGTTGCGCACCGACAGTTTCATCACATCGCCGGGATTGGCCCGCGACGCGGCGTCGCCCTGCATGCGCACCTGGAAGGTGCGGCTGAAGTCTACAAAGTCGTTTACGTAAGCCCCGCCCATGTAGGAGGTCAGGGCGTTGTAGACGTCGGCTATACCTACCCCTAACATCTGGATGCGGTCGCGGTCAACCTTGAGCAGGTATTGGGGCACAAGTCCCTGATACAGCGACGTCACCTGTTTGATGGCGGGGTCGGACTTGGCGGCCAACTCCACCTCCTGAAGGGCTTTCTGTATCTCGGCCGCACCGAGGTCGTTGATGTCGAGCAACTGCATCTGCAGACCGGAGGAGACACCCAAACCCTGTATGGCGGGGGGATTGATGGAGAAGATCACGGCCTCCTGGTATTTGGCCGAAATCTCGTCGACCATCTTTATGACGTTGTTGACACCTCCGGCTTTGCCGCGCTTGCTCCAGGGTTCGAGCACTACCAGCACGGAGCCCATGTTGGAGGAGGCACCTCCACCCATCATCGAGAATCCGGAGATAGACATGACATCCTTGACGTAGGGTATCTTCTTGATATCGTCCGAGAGGGCGTCGACAACCTTTCCGGTGCGCTCGGATGAGGCTCCGGTGGGGAGCTGAACGGAGGTCATGAAGTAGCCCATATCCTCTTCGGGGATGTAGCTGGTGGGCCATTTTATGAAGCCCCAGAAGGCTGCGGCGGCTATCACCAGAAAGATTATCATGGAGATTATGGGGCGGATGAGCATCCAGTGGATTATCTTCTCGTAAAGGTTCACCACCTTGCTCCACCCGGCGTTAAACCAGCGGTAGATGAAGAATTTGCTCTGTTTGCGGGGGGTGAGGAAGAGTCCGCAGAGGGCCGGGGTCAAGGTCAGGGCGTTGAAGCCTGAGAAGGCTGTCGACACGGCTATGGTGAGGGCAAACTGTTTGTAGAGCTGTCCGGTGATACCGCTCACGAAGGCGGTGGGGATGAATACGGAGAGCAGCACGAGCACCTCTCCCACCACGGGACCCTGAAGCTCGCGCATGGCTTTCTCGGCCGCCTGGCGGCGTGTCAGCAAACCTTTGTCGATGATTCGCGAGCAGTCTTCCACCACCACGATGGCGTCGTCTACCACAATGGCTATGGCGAGCACCATGCCGAAGAGGGTCAGGGTGTTGAGGGTGAAGCCCATTATCTTCATCACGGCGAAGGTGGCTATGAGCGATACGGGGATGGTGATCATGGGTATCACCACGGCGCGCCAGTCCTGAAGGAAGATGAGTATCACCACCATCACGATGAGTGAGGTGAGGATGAAGGTGGAGAATACGTTGTCGAGCGATTCTCGAACGTAGGTGGTGGAGTTCTCGACTATGCGGTAATGCACCCCTTCGGGGAAGTATTCGGCCAGTCGGTCAAGCTCTTTGATGGCGCCGTCGGCCACGTCAAGGGCGTTGGCTCCGGGCAATTGCTCTATACCTATGAGTCCGGTGGCCTGACCGTTCACCTTGGCCTCGGCTCCGTAGCTTGTGCTGCCTAACTCTATCTTGGCTACATCTTTGAGGCGCAGTATTCCGGCTCCGTCGGCCCGGAGTATGATGTTGCCGAATTCCTCGGCCGTTGAGAGCTGTCCCTGGCTGGTGAGAGTGAGCTCGAACTGTGAGCCGTCGTTTCCGGGAGGGGCCCCGATGGTGCCGGCCGACACCTCAAGATTCTGTGCCTCGATGGCAGCGGTGACGTCGGCCGGTGTGAGCTCGCGTATGCGCATCGCCTCGGGGTCGAGCCATATGCGCATGCTGTATTCTCCGGCGCCGAACGCGCTCACGCCACCCACTCCGTCGACTCGCGACAGAGGGTCGGTGAGATGCAGCTGGGCGTAGTTGGTGAGGTAGAGGGAGTTGTAGCGGTCGGGGTCGTCGGAATATAATGACACGAAGAGCACGTTGTTGCTGCTCTGTTTGTTGACGCTTATTCCCTGGTCGGCCACGGCTGAGGGGAGCTGGGAATTGGCTTCTGACACACGGTTCTGCACCTCTACGGCGGCCTCGTCGAGGTCGGTGCCGTTCTCGAAGGTGATGGTGAGGGAGTAGCTGCCGTCTGATCCGGAGGTGGAGCTCATGTAGAGCATACCCTCCACTCCGTTCACCTGCTCCTCGATGGGCACACCCACGGCGCGCGCCACTGTGGCGGCGTCGGCGCCGGGATAGTCGGCGCTGACCATGACGGTGGGGGGTGTGATGTCGGGATATTGCGCCACAGGAAGTGTGAAGACGGTAATCGCTCCCGCAAGTACCATCAGTATGGCCAGCACCGTGGCGAAGATGGGCCGGTCTATGAAGAATTTAGAGAACATGGCTTCCTGGTTTTATTTGGTTATGACGGGTTGCACCTCTTCCCCTTCGCGGACGGTGAGGAGGGCCTTGGTGACGTATTTGTCGCCGGCCTTCAGACCCTTGTTGACGATGCGCAGGGAGTCGCGGTAGACCTCCCCCACCTCTATCGGGGTGTAGACTATCTTGTTGGAGTCGTTTACCACGTAGACGTATTTACCCAACTGGTCGGTGCCGATCGAGGCGTCGCGTATGAGTATGGCATCGGGGTCGACACCGTAGGGGAGTGAGACGGTGACGTACATACCGCTCTTGAGCTCGTTGTCGATATTCTTGACGCGCCCTTTGAGGAGGATGGTGCCGGTGTTGGTGCCCACGGCTGGTGCCTCGTATGAGAGTGTGGCAGTGTATTTGTGCAGCAAGGGCTCGCGGAACTGCAATGGTATGTCGGAGTAGAGGGGCGACCCTATCCCGGAGGTGCGTCCGGCCATCTTCTCGTATTGCGAGTCCTCTATCTCGAAGTTTGCGCTGAATGTGTCGTTGTCGTAGATGGTGGCCATCTCTACGGGGGCGCCGCTTCCGTTGATGTAGTTCCCTACATCGTATTTGCATTCTGTGATGTAGCCCGATACCGGGGCGGTGATGGTGCAGTATCCGAGGTTGGTGCGGGCGGTATGGAGGGCTGCACGGCAGTCCTTTATGTCGGCTTCGGCTGTGGCGAGACTGCTCTCAGCCGATAGCACCTCCATCTTGGAGACGGCTTCCGACTGGAAGGCTTTCTTCACGGCCTCGTAATGGCTCTTGGCATAGTCGCGTGTGCTCAGTGCGGAGGCAAGCGAGGCCTCGGCGCGTTCAACGGCATCTTTGTAGAGTGTCGGGTCAAGGTCGAAGAGCGGCTGACCTTTGGTGACGTATTTTCCTGATTCGTAACGCTGCCGGAGGAGGCGGCCGTCTACCTGCGCCACTACGGTGGCTACGGTGCTCGACGTGAGATAACCTGGATAGGTCTTGTGAAGCACTACGGAGTCGGTGAATGCCTCGGCCACGTCTATCTTGGCCGGACCCTCTTCGGCCTGTTTCTTATCTTTATGGCATGAGGTGACACCGAGGGCTCCTACCGTTGTCAATGCCGCTATCAAGTATCGTGTTTTCATAGGTTATCTCTGTTTAGTTGAGTTTATAATCAAGATCGTTGTCGGGACTCTCCCACCCTCCTCCGAGGGCTTTGTAGAGCGTTATGAGGGTGCTCAGGGCTTTCCCTTCGAGCACCACGAGCGAGTTCTCGCTCTCAAGCCAGTTCATCTGGCCGTCTACCACGTTTGAGAAGGCGGTCAGGCCGCTTGTGTAGAGTTCGATTGCAAGGTTGAGGGCTTTCTCGCTCTCGGTCACCACCTTCTGCTGAAGCTCTATCCCTTCGAGTGTGGAGTCGTAGTTTATAAGTGCGTTGTCTACCTCCTCCACGGCGTTCATCACGGTGAGGTTGTAGGTGTCGATGGCTGCCTCAAACTGCAGCTTGGCCTCTGCCGTGCGGTAGTTGCGTGCCAGTCCGTCGAAGAGTGTCCATGAGAGCTGTGGCGCCACGGAGTATGAGAGGGAGTGCTCGCCGAAGAGGTCGCCGGCGTTGTGGGCCGCCGTGCCGATGGTGCCGGTAAACGACAATGTGGGGAGGAAGTCTTTCTTGGCCACACCTATCTGGGCGGCATATTCTCCCAATGTCATCTCGGCCTCCACTATGTCGGGACGGCGTCGCAACAGGTCGGAGGGGACTCCGGTGTTGACCATGCAGCGGTAGGTCGGGAGGGGTTTCTCCTCGGCCAGGTCGAGCCCTAACTGCGAAGGGTATTCACCCGTGAGTATGGCTATGCTGTTGACAAGGGTCTTTATCTCGCCTCGCAAGGATGGGAGCGACGACTGGGTGTTGAATAGCACTGTGCGGGCCTGGGTCACATCGAGCATGTTACCTAAATCGGCTTCGTAGCGTGCCTCGGTGATCCTCACCACCCTCTCCTGAAGTTTGATATGGGCCTGGGCGACGGCCAACTGTTTCTGGCAGGTGCGCAGCTGCATGTAGGCGGTGGCGAGTTCAGCGCACAGGCTCACCAATACGGCGTCGTAATCGGCGCGTGTGGCCTGGTAGGCCGCTTTCTTAGCCTTGGCTGCTGTCCTGACTCTTCCAAACACGTCTATCTCCCAGTTCATGGTGGCGCCTAATGAGAATCCTGAACTTTTCTCCGAGGGTCCCACGGGCGACGACATGGCGCCGGCCTCCTGGGTACGGCTCCAGCCGCCGTTGAGCGATATGGTTGGGAAATAACCGGCTTCGGTCTCGCGTATCGACTTACGGGCCATGTCGATACGTTTTATTGCAGCCGCCACATTATAGTTGTTGGCGACTGCCAGTGATATGAGGCGGTCGAGTACGGGGTCTTTGAAGGTGTGCCACCATTGGTCGTCGGCGGGGAGTGTCTGGCTGCTCTGGGGTGTCATCTGCCAGGCCTGCGGCATGCTGTCGCAGAGCCATTGCCCGGTCTCTTGCGCTGACCTGACGGGAGCCTCTTGCGCTGACTTAACCGAAGCCTCTTGCGCTGACATCAGCCCGGTTGAGCCTATGGCGCAGCATAGAAGTAGTTTTGGAAGATTCATAGACAGTGGAATCATTTAGTTATGTTATCATAACCTTTTTCCACCGCTAAAGGTTTACTCCCCAACCATTAAAAACCACCTTTCAACAATTTACATATAATACCCTATACATGCGTCTTGTATCACATTTTTCACCTTCTCTCTGGCGATTTTGATTCCGTATTATCCCATGTTCACTATCCTTAAAATCATTCTTTTTATAAAAGCGGACTGCTGAATATGCTAGGGTGTCTATCGCTTCAACAGTAAGGAACATGGTAGCAGACAATCTATCTGCCATAGCCTGTTTGGCAATCTCATTAAGTATGAAACTTCCTATTGATTGACGACTCATCGTCTCAGAAATAGCAAGATAATCAATTTCTATTGAAGGGTAAGTAGCTCTGTCATAAAAAATTTTCTCATCAATCTGCATACCACTTCGTTCAAGATTATTCCTATCATCAGAACTTAATGTCAAAGTCCCTTTACTTAATGCAAAAAGGGCAATCACGTCTACGCCAGATTTTACTATCCAAAGATTAGTGAGTCTAAGCTTAACATACTTCTCCAACCCTCTCTCCTTATCATGAATAAAATTATCCATGGAAGATAGACCACAATAAAAGTTGGAGAGAGCTGAGGTATCTTCAGCTCTCTCAAATATAAATTTTTGTGATTCTACTATTTCCATTCTGCCGTATAAAGTGATTCCACTTCTTTTTGACGACGCAGAATTTCTCGATCTTTTTCATCGAGATTCCCGGTGGCTATTCTATGTATAGCCGCCCTTATCTCCTTACTTGCTGCAGGAGAGGCCGGTTCTGTATTTCGATTATACCCTAACATACCTATATCCATTTTATTTACATTACAAATTTAAGACTTTATTTTCATCTTACAAAATTTAAACGTAAATAAAATGAGAAAGGTTGGTCAGGTGAGGAGGCGGTAGGCTTCGAGGCACATCCGGCTGTTGTGGTAAGGGCATTTCCAGAAACCGGCCTTGTCGTCGCGGCGGTTCAGAGTGCCGTCGGCATGGCGGCTCCAATGCCACTCACCATGCTCATGGTCAACTATCTCGCGGTCGATGTAGCGCCAGGTCTCGATGGCTTTGCCGTAATATTCGGGCTTGCCATGATAACGCCCCAAGTAGAGCTGACCGATGACGTTCTCCGCCTGTACCCACCAGTGAAGGTCGGTGTCATGATCCTCGTATACCATCGAACCGTCGTCGCAGCGACCCTCCAAGGCTGCCAAGGCAAGACGCCCGGTCACTTCGAGAGTACGGGCCATCAGCTCCTCGTCGCCGATCACCTCGGCCGACTCAAGCATGAGCCATGAGGCCTCTATGTCGTGGCCGTAGGATATCCCCTCCTCTACCCTCGCGAGATTGTCGTCGAAGAAGAGACCCATGTGCCATGTGGCATGGTCTACAATCACTTCGTTGAAGAGCTGGAGCAACGAGGCGGTTGCCTCGCGTATCTCTGCGTCGGGCCATACCCGGAGCAGGTTGGTGTATCCCTCGAGGATATGCAGGTGGGTGTTCATGGTCTTGGAGGAGTTGAGGTCTTTCTCACTCAGACGCATGTCGGCTATCGGTTGCCAGTCGCGTGTCATGGCCTCGATATATCCCCCCTTCTCCCGGTCACGGCTATGAAGCTCTATCACCCGGAAAAGTGCTATCGCCTCCTCAAGAGCCACCTTATCGGCTGTGAGACGGTAATACTCGCTCAGAGCGTAGATGGCGAAGGCGATGGCGTAAAACTGCTTGCGGGTGTCGGAGGGTGTGCCGTCGGCGTTGACCGACCAGTAGCAGCCACCCTGCTCACGGTCGATGAAATGATTCACGAAGTAACGGTACTGACGGTCGGCGGCCTCACGGTAACGGCTCTCTCCGGTGACGCGGGCAGCTGAGGCCAACGTCCACAGGATACGGGCGTTGAGTATTGTGCCGCGCTCTGATTCGGGGTGAAGCTGTTCGTCGGCGTCGCGTCGGCCATAGTAACCACCTTCGGGGTCTTCCATCCTCTCCCAATAGGGGAGGATATTCTCCCGCAGATGAGCCAAGAGCTCATCGCGGAAGTCTATCAATCTGTTATCTATCATCTGGTCATGCATTTATCTCGGCAAAATTCTCGGCTATATCCATCTGGGGTGTGTTGCGGCGTAAGCGCAATTCCTCGGCTATCGACCTCACCTTGGCTGTGGTGAGCGGATAGAAGTAGATGGCCACGAAGGCCAAGGCGGCCACTCCGGCGGGTATGAAGCTCATCAGTGCCCATAGACAGCGGATCGCCTCCTGGGGCTGTGCCACCATCCCGGCATCTGTGGTGACGTAGCCGCAGGCTCCGAGCAGCCACAGCACGGCCGCCCCACCTATGGCCCCGCCGAATTTCTGAGCCATCGACGATGAACTGAAGATAAGACCCGTCGAGGCTGTGTGGAAACGATGCTCGGAGTAGTCGGCCACATCGGCATACATGGCCCAGACAAGGGGTGACATGATACCGGTGAGTATGGAGATGACTATCTGGAACATGAGCATCAGGAAGAAGCCAACGGGCGACACGGGAAGGAGGAAGAAACATACGCTGAGCACCATCAGGCAGAGATTCACGGCCATAAAGGTGTTCTTCTTCCCTATCCGGGCCACGATGGGCACTGCCATAGCCACTCCCAACATATTGGCCACCTCACCTATGCTGAGGAAGAGGCCGGAATAGAACAGTACGGAGAGACCGAAGAGCCACATGTGGGCGTCGGCCCCAATGACGTCGGCAAAGAAGTAGGCCACAGTCGCACCTCTCACGGTATTGAAGAGGTTGAAGCTGAGCGCGGCCCCGATAAGCACCCACCAGGGACGGTTCTGCAGAAGAGCCTTGAAGTCGTTGCCCACGCTGACAACGCTCTTCGTGCGCACCACCTCGCGGGTCATGGCGAAGCAGATGATGAAGAGCAGAAGGCAGGCGGCGGCTATCACCACCATCGCCAACTGCCAGCTCGTGGCCATCGACACCCCGAAACTCCTCTCGAAGAGCTCGCAGAGGGGTTCCCAGGCGGCAAGGGCAATGAAGGAACCGCCGTAGGCGAAGAACATACGGTAGGAGGAGAAGACGGTCTTCTCTTCGGGATTCTCTGTCACGACTCCCAACATTGCTCCATAGGGCACGTTGATACCTGTGTAGACGGTCATCATCAGCACGTAGGTGACGTAGGCCCATATGAGCTTTCCGGCATACGAGAAGTCGGGAGTCGTGAAGAGAAGTATTCCGCAGATGGCGAAGGGGGCGGCAAACCATAGAAGGTATGGCCGGTATTTACCCATGCGTGTGTCGGTGCGGTCGGCCACGATACCCATCACCGGATCGGAGACGGCATCCCAGATGCGCGTCACCATCACCAGGATTCCGGCGTCGAGCAGACTCAGCCCGAAGACGTTGGAGTAGAAGAACGGGAGATAGTAACTGAAAATCTTCCAGAACATCGACGAGGCCATGTCGCCGAACCCGTATCCTATCTTTCTTTCAAGTTTTGCCATTTTTTTTGTTGTTTTTGGAATCATGATGTTTCATGATGAATCATGTTGCATCATGATGTATGGGACACATGATGCAGACGATTTATCTGATTCCCAAATTCAGATTTGCGTTAATCAGGCGGTCGAGTGTCTTCACCGACTCCCCGGTGGTGAGCCCGTCCTTGGGTGTGTTGAGGCAGTAGTCGACGAGGCGGTCGATTGTTGAGGTGGCCACGTGCATCCGGGTGTCTGACGACGCGTAGTATATAAACACTTTCCCATCCTCATCGGCTATCCAGCCGTTTGAGAAAAGCACGTTCATCACGTCGCCCATATACTCCTCGCCTACGGGGGCCATGAAGTAGCCGCCGGGGGAGGCTATCTTCTTCCAGGGCTCCTCAAGCGAGGTCATGTAGAGATAGAGCACGTAGCGCAGACCGGAGGCGCAACCTCTCACACCGTGTGCCAGGTGAAGCCATCCTTTGGGGGTCTTTATCGGCGCGGGTCCCTCGCCGTTCTTCACCTCCTTGATGGTGTGGTAATGGCGCCCGTCGATGATTATCTCCTCCTTGACAACCGCTTTGGTGATGTCGTCGATGAGTGTCCAGCCTATTCCGCCACCGCTGCCGGTGTCGATAAAGCCATCCTGCGGACGGGTGTAGAGTGCATATTTACCCTGCACAAACTCCGGATGGAGCACAACATTGCGCTGCTGGCTGTTGCAACGGAGATCCGGCAGGCGTTCCCAGTTCTCAAGGTCTTTGGTGCGGGCTATGCCGCA
The DNA here is from genome assembly GCA_947575235.1 of uncultured Porphyromonadaceae bacterium. Taxonomy (GTDB): domain Bacteria; phylum Bacteroidota; class Bacteroidia; order Bacteroidales; family Muribaculaceae; genus Lepagella. The sequence continues at coordinate 21,529 of CANPMT010000032.1, read as the reverse complement.
GGTGGCGGTAGCCGCCGACAGATTACCCGGCTCGCGGTCGTCGTGACGCTCGGCGCAGAAGAGGCCGTAGATGTAGCCATCCTCATGAGCCGTGAGACGCATATCGTAGATGTTGGTGGCGGGGATCACATCCTCGGGCATAGTCACGGGATGGTCGCGGAAGACGAAATTGTCAATGCCGTTGGGACTCTCGGCTATGGCGAAGAATGACTTGCGGTCGGCTCCCTCCACACGCACCATCAGCACATACTTACCCTGCCATTTTATGGCACCTGAGTTGAGGGTGGCGTTGCAACCGATACGCTCCATGAAGAAGGGGTTGGTGGCGGGATTGAAATCATATTTCCAGAAGGGGGGTACCATCTCGGCTGTCACCACAGGATTGCGGTAACGCTCATATACTCCATTCCCCTCTATCGCCTCGTTCTTGCGGCTGATGAGCTCCTCGTAGCGGGCCATCACTATATTCTTACGTTTCTCGAAAATTGTCATTATCTTAAATCTTTATTGTAATCGTTTTTTACCTGTTGACGTGCCGATGCACGCAGCTGTTTCATTTCACGAATATCGCACCTGATTCGCGGCTGAAGGTGCGGAAGTCCTCCTCTTCGGGGTGTCCGGGGAAGGGCACGTAGTAGTGGTTAGGTTTGTCGCTCTTCTCGGCATTGCGCCATACGCAGACGTAGGCCACGGGATACTTCTCCATAAGCGGCTGAAGAACCTTGGTGTACCAGCCGGGGACGGTCAGTCCCTCGTTGCCGGTCTCGGTAAAGGCTGCAAGCTTTCCACGTTTACGGGCCTCCTCAATCACGAAGGGGAGCTGGAAGTCGACGCGCTCGCGATATTGCGCTGTGCCAGCCTCGCCGTCGAAGTGATATATGTCGGTACCCAAGATATCCACATACTCGTCGCCGGGATAGGTGCGGAAGTATTCCTCCTCCGATGTCACCTTGTCGGGTGAGTAAGCCCACACCACATTGTCGATACCCTTCTCGTCGAAAATCTTGCGGGTGCGTTTCCAGAGGGCTATATACTCCTCGGGGGTGGCGTTGCCATTACCCCACCAGAACCATGTTCCGGTGTTCTCATGCCATGGGCGGAAGATGACGGGTATGCGGTTCCCCGCGCTGTCTTTCAGCTCACCTATGAAGTCGGCTGTGCGACCTATCCATGCGTCCACAGTGTCAGAGAGAGCCTGATTTGAGGCCAACTCATGAAGGGGTGAGGCGGTCACATCCCATGAATCGCCACCCGACAGCGGATTGCGCGGGTGCCAGCTTATGGCGTTGATGCCACCACGGGCATTCTGCCTCCCTATCTCGGAGGCCATGAAGGTGAAGGATACTCCGTCGAGGTTGCGGGTTGAGTCTAACTCTATCATACCGAGATCCCAGTTCATCAGTCCGGGATAAGCTCCTGTGACGCTCTTCACGTCCGACCGGTCGCCCGCGCCCTCTTTCCATTCATGGCCGTAGGCCGTGTCGTCGTGATGGCCGAAGTAGAAACGGCCTGATTTCGACGCTGAATCGAGCATGGCTATGAGGGTCTGGGCATTAGCCGGCTCAGTGGCCTCCACGTCGGGCGACGCGCTCTTGTTGCTGTTGCCGCAGGCTGCCATCAGGAGCCCGGCGGCGGTGTATATTATCGTTCTGTTAAGTTTCATGATAATGTCACTTCTATCAGGTTATCTGTTGCGGGAGCCATCAGCGGCACTATATTGCCGGGGATGGTCTCTCCGTTTACTTTTATCTCTCTCACCCCTTTGCAGAGATGGTTGGGATTGCTCACCTTGATGCGGTAGAGGGCGCCGCGGAAACGGCGGTTAACTTCGTAGCCCTCCCAGCCGGCGGGTATGCAGGGGTCGATCTCCAGACCCTCATATCCGGGACGTATCCCGAGGATATACTGGGTGACGGCATACCAGTTCCAGGCTGCCGTGCCTGTCAACCATGAGTTCTTACCCTCTCCGGGACGGGCGGCATCTTTTCCGGCTGTCATCTGGCAGTAGACGTAGGGCTCAACCTTGTGCACCCTGCTGTCGCGCTCCTCCACATAGGCCGGACAGATCTTGCGGTAATATTCCCAGGCACGGTCGCCACGTCCGAGAACGGTCTCCCCTATCATGATCCAGGGATTGTTATGGGCGAAGATTCCGGCATTCTCCTTGTATCCGGCGGGATAGGTGGAGATCTCGCCATATTCCTTGACGTATCGGGTGAAAGGTGGATGATTGAGCACTATACCATGCTCGCAGTCGAGATAGCGTTTCACGGAGTCGAGCGCACTCTCCACCATACCCTCCTCAAGTCCGATTCCGGCCATGGTACACCATCCCTGCGACTCTATGAATATCTTACCCTCCTCATTCTCTGACGAGCCTACCTTGCGGCCGAAGAAGTCGTAGGCGCGGAGATACCATTCACCATCCCAACCATGACGCTTCACGGCTTCAACCATGCGGGTCACGTGTTCCTCGGCCTTCGCGGCCTCATCCGCCATGCCGCGCAGGCGACAGAGTGCGGCGTATTCACGTCCATAGATCACAAACTGCCCGGCTATCATGAGCGACTCTGCTTTCGATCCCTCGCTACGGTTCTCGGTGGTCTGGAACGATTCGTCGGGATTGTCGGAGAAGCAGTTGAGGTTGAGGCAGTCGTTCCAGTCGGCGCGACCTATCAGGGGCAAGCCGTGAGGTCCGAGATTACGCACAACATGATTGAATGAGGTGGTTAGATGTTCCATCAAGGGTACTTCCGAGCCCTCCCGATTGTCGAAGGGTACCCGCTCGTCGAGTATCGCGAAATCACCTGTCTCCTTTATGTAGGAGGCCACTCCGAATATCAGCCACATGGGGTCGTCGTTGAATCCCCCGCCGATGTCGTTGTTGCCACGCTTCGTGAGTGGCTGATACTGATGGTAGCAGCCCCCGTCGGGAAATTGTGTCGAGGCTATGTCGATGATACGGCTCCGCGCACGGTCGGGAATCTGGTGTACGAACCCCACGAGGTCCTGGTTGGAATCGCGGAAACCCATACCACGCCCTATGCCGCTCTCGAAGAAGGAGGCCGACCGTGAGAAGCAGAAGGTGATCATGCACTGATATTGGTTCCAGATATTCACCATTCGGTCGAGTTTCTCGTCGCCGCTCCTCAGGATGAAGGTTGAGAGAAGCTCATCCCAGTAGCTACGGAGTGAGCGGAAGGCCTCATCAACCTTCCCTACCGTATCGAAACGCGACATAAGCTCGCGCGCCTTCCGCTTGTTTATCACCCCGTTGCTCTCCCATTTCTCATCAGGTTCATTCTCAACATATCCGAGCGTGAATATGAGGTCGGTGCTCTCGCCGGGCTGAAGGGTGATACGGAATGAATGGGAGGCTACGGGCGACCACCCGTGGGCTACTGAATTTCGCGATCTTCCCTCCATTACGGCATCGGGAGTGTCAAAGCCATTATAGAGACCGATGAAGCTCTCGCGGTCGGTGTCGAATCCGTCGGGACGGCGGTTGACGCCGTAGAAGGCGTAATGATTGCGGCGTTCCTTGTATTCGGTCTTGTGATAGACCACACCATCCTCCACCTCAACCTCACCCGTAGAGAAATTACGCTGGAAGTTCTCCATATCTGTGGCGGCGTTCCAGAGGCACCATTCCACGAATGAGAAGAGGGTGAAGCTCTTCTCGCGGTCGCTACGGTTGGTGAGCGTCAGACGCGTTATCTCGGCATCGGCATCAAGCGGCACGAAGAAGAGGGCCTTGGCCTCAAGACCATCCTTCTCGCCGGTGATTGCAGTATAGTTGAGACCATGACGGCATTCATAGCGGTCGAGGGGGGTCTTACAGGGTTTCCAGCCGGGATTCCATACGGTGTCGCCATCCTTGATGTAGAAGTAGCGGCCTCCGGCATCCATCGGCACTCCGTTGTAGCGGTAGCGCGTGAGACGGCGGAATTTGGCATCGCGGTAGAAACTGTAGCCTCCGGCTGTGTTTGATATCAGCGAGAAGAAATTGCTGTTGCCAAGGTAATTTATCCATGGCCAGGGAGTACGCGGGTCGGTAATCACATACTCCCTTGCCTTGTCATCAAAATATCCGTAGTTCACTTCGATATATTTAGAACTTAGAACTTCAATTCTCAAAATCTCCACGGTTGAGCACAAGAGGATTATCAAGAATCCTCTTCCACTCTCCGGCTGTGTTCCATTCGCCAAACACCGGCTGGCCATCCTTGAGCTCATACCAGCCCATGAAATAACTCCAGAGGGCTCCGTCGGCAAATGAGGCATCCACGTCCAGGAGATTGCCGCACTCGGTGAGTGCCACCATCTTCTTTCCGGCCACTGTGTTGTAGACCAGTTCAAACTGACTGCTCTGGTTGGAAAGCGCATCGGCATATATGTCGGTGCCCACGATATCCACTACGTCATCGCCGGGATATGCACCCTGCATCTTGGCGAGTGAGGCAGCCTTACCCTCGTCGGCGGTCTGTACTGTCCACACCCAGATAAGGTTGTTCAGTCCATATTCACTCTGGAGTTTATCGCGGAGCCATTTCCAGAGTTCTTTGGTAGTGTCTGTGCCTGAGTTGCCCCACCAGAACCAATGGCCCCAGGTGTAATCGCCGGCCGCCTCATGGAAGGGACGCCACAGCACCGGTATTCCGGCATCCTGAAGAAGTTTCAGATAACCTGCCAGTTTCTCCACATCGGCTGTGGCCACCTGATTCTCCCATGTGCCATCGACAAGCACATTCGAGGCCTTGAACTCATCGGAGGAGGCATCATATCCGAGTGAGGAGTCGGATGATGATTTCGGCACATTCCAGTGCCACATCAATGAGGGTATGCTTCCCGCATCCCATACATTTTTCACCGGAGTGATGTCGCCATAGTCGATCCAATTGGCGGGTGACGATGCAAGATGGATGTAGTCGAATCCTACAATCGCGGGATATTTCCCGGCAGCATCCGCCACCATATCGGCAAAGGTTGTGTTCCATGCCACCTCACCCATGACTCCTGAGAACTGTTTCTTCCCATAGTTCTCGAGAAGGAGATTGTAGAGTTTCACGGTCTCAGCCGTGGCATTGGGATTGGTGAGGGTGCGCGCTGCGAGAGAGGGGTCCATAATCTTGGAGGCTCCCTCGGTCGAGAAGGTCACTGTCACTTCAGGAGCGAAGCTCTTCGAGCCTATTCCCGCCACAGCGTTGGCAGGAATATTGAATACATAATTCTCTCCTGCTGTCAGGGAGAGGGAGGCGATCAACCGGTTGCCATCCTTTATCTCCGCCTCAACAGCCTCATTGTTGAGGGTGATTGTGGCGAGTGAGTTGAGAGCCACGTCGTAATCGTATACCACCTCTATCTCATTGGTGGAGGTGCTTACCACGGCTCCGTCGGTTATCGACACTGAGGTGACAGCCACATCGAAGGGAGAGGTCTCGTTCCAGTCGGGCTTATGGTCATCTTCGCAGGCTGTGGCCAGGGTTGCCCACGCCAACAGGCTGCCATATAATATCTTCTTCATTGTCTTATCTCTTTTTTTAACGCGGCCCGCCACGCACAGAAGTACGCTCTGCGCGGCGGGCCACGCCGCTACATTATTGGATGGTGATTTTATCAAGCTGATACTCACTGCCTGTTATCACGAGACCGCCGTTGGCCACGAGGTCGTCAATCACATTCTGGGTCAGCTCCACTTCAAGGGGAGAGGCGGGATTGTCATACTGTGAGGGTATCGGGTCGGGAAGGGCGTTCCAGCCGTCGCCGTGGCGGAGAGAGATGCACCACCATTCGCCGTCGGGCATCGTGGGGGTGATGTAGAAGCGGAGTATCTGTCCCTCCTTCACTGTGCTCCAGTCGTAGCCACCCCAGGCAAGATCCTGGTTGCCACCCCAGTTGCTGCATACCCAGCCTGCATCCCAGATAACTGTCTCAAGTTCATCCTCAGAAAGCACATCAATGGTGTAGCTTATGCTGCCGTTCGACGACAGGAGTGTGAGCTGCGATCCGGCACGTGCCGATGACGGGATCTGCACCATCAGTGTGTTGCCGTTGAGGATATACTGCACGGCTGTTCCGTTCACCTCTACCCCTGTGAGTTTGTCGGCGTTGACAATGTTGAGGGTGATGGTGGTTCCTGCTAATATCACATCTTCGGGAAGCCCGGTGGCGTAGGCGCATTCAGGAGCGGTAAGCTCGATTGCAGGTGCCTCGACCGATTCACCGTTGGTGAGGGTAAACGCAACGGAAGTTGAACCGGCGGCCAATGAGGGGGGCACTGTCAATGAGAAGCTGTCAGATGCGGGATCGGCTACCCCTACCTGAGTATCGCCGTTGAACACCACAGCCACGACATGCTGCAGGTTGCGTCCGCTGATTGTGAGAAGCGAAGCTAAAGCTACAGGATTCGGGTTGTAGCTTACAGCCTCGGGCTTGAGTGTGGAGATAGCCACGTCTACCGCACCGCCTGATGCTGTGCGAAGAACGGCGTTTCCGCTCTGTGTGCCTTCCGGCACTGCCACGGTAATCTCTGTAGCCGACTGTGTGGCGGGCGCCACGGCCTCCTCTACGTTGGGGAAGCTTACGGCTGTCACAAGCTCCATGTTGACACCCTTGAATTTTATCACATCGCCGCTCCAGATATTGTCACCCGGCTCTGCCACAACCTCTTCGGGAAGAGCTACACCGATTGTAGCCAAGGCTACCTTCACACCTGAGGCAGGCACCATGCAGATTGTACCGTCGGTTACGTTCTCGGGAAGCACGAAGGTGAGTTTGTCATCCTCTGTGCCGAAATCAACCTCCTGACCCTCGGGCATGACCACACTCTTCACAAGGTCGAGATCTTTGACGGTGAAGGTGACTGTCTCACCCGGTTTCACACCGCTGAGGTCAGCCACGCGCTCCACTGAGGGGAGAACAATCTCAACCTCATCTTCCGAATAAATCCAGTTGGGAAGCGGTGTGGCGCCGTCGCTGATGATAATCTGGCCTGTCTGAGCCTCGGCGGGCACGGCGAGCGAGATCTCCTGACGTGTGTGGGTGATGAAATCATCCTCGGCCACCACTACATTATCGGTGAAGATAACCTCCTCGATAAGATTGAGATAGTCACCTGAGATGGTGAGCACCGCACCGGGTTTGACGGTCATGGGTGAGATCTTCTCGATTGATATCGGTTCGGTGAACGAGAGCTCGGTGAGCGATGTGATCTCGCCGCCTGAGTGATGGAGCACCACCTTACCCTCTTCTGAAGTCTGGGGCACGGTTATGCGGATCTCCTCGCCGCTGATTACCTTTATGTCGGTAACATCTCCGGCTCCGGGTATAGAGATCGAGGTGATCTGGTCCATCCCCGAACCCAAGAAGCGGAGTTCACCTCCACGGGCCACGGGGCGCGGCCCCCATACATTGAGGTTGACGCCACCTTTATACTGTTGTGTGTCGTAGTCATCGTTTGAGCAGGAGGTCATCAACGGTGTTACCGCTGCAGCGCCTAATGCGGCAATTGCGATGACATTATATATCTTTTTCATGATAATCAAATTAATGAAAGCTGTTATCTAAACTTTTCAATTCATTATTTCACCGCGCGGATATTGTCAATCTTGAGCATCGGAGTGCAGTCCACACCTGTCACGCCACCGTTCCATAGGAAGAGATGGAAGCTCGCGAAATCCTCAGGGCTTGTCAGGAACGTTGAAGCGCCTGAACCGTCGGGAGCATATACGAAATCCTTGATCGGGAGAGAGACGGTAATCCACTCCCCGTCGGTATGGTAGGCGTCGTTGGCCGTCCAGGGTATCCAGAGACCGCGGGCCATTGAGGTCTGGAAGAAGTCGTTGTTGCTGCCGGGCACGGTGTTGCCGTAGATGTCAAGTCCGGGATAACCCATCGTCACCTTGTCGGTGCCGGCGAAGATAAGCTGCATCGCGCAGGCCTGCCAGGCAGCGTTGGCGGGGATGTTGAGCTCGAACTTGAGGCTCATGTTGTTGTAGTCGCTGAAGTCAACTATGTCGAAGAGGCGCACACCCTCGCGCTCGGGATAATCAGTGGGTTGGTTCCAGCTTCCGGCCCAGTATTCGAACGAGAAGTTGGCGTCGTCCCAGGCATCGGCTCCGGCCAGAGTCGTGGCGCCGTCGCCAAGGCGGATGTAGTTGCCGCTGATTCCGCTGCCGTCATTCTCTACGGGGGCATTGTGCCAGCCGTGGTTGCCGAGTCCGGTGAGGCCGTCGAAGTCGAACATCATGCCGCGTGTGTCAAGATAATGGAATGTGCTCTCACCCTCGCCATAGATGGAGGTGACTGTCACGACACCCTCCTCGCTGCATTCAGGCACAACCACCTCAAGAGCCTCCTGCGAGATAGTGCGTATCTCGGCGGGGATGTCGCCGGGGAAGGTGACTGTGAGAGGCACGTTGGGATCATCGGCGAAGTAGGCTCCGGTGATTTTCACCACCGAACCGGGACGTGCATACTCGCAGCTCATTGTCTCCACACGAGGCGCGGGCACCGACACCTGGAAGGGATAGTCGGTTGAGGTCCCTCCGGAGGTTACGAACTTGGCGATGTTTGTTACCTCCCCGGGGATGTTGTTGGGTATGTCAACGATTATGGTGTGGCTGGTAACCATGGTGGGGTTGAGCTTCGCTTTCTGGTCGTTGAACCATACCTGCTGCACATCGCCCAAGCCGTCACCTACGAAGCAGACACGGGTGCCGAGCGACGCGCTCACAACGAGCGAGTCAGCAGCCTCGGCATCGCACATGCGTGCATATTTTATCACCGGTGTGGCACCTTTGTCACGGTCGGCGTCGGTCTCGCTGCATGAGGCCAGGCCTCCGGCAAGGAGTATGGTGGCGAGAGCCGGTAAACTGTATATTGATTTTGCTTTCATTGGGGTTTCGTTTTTACGGTATTGTCAGGTTGTTATTCTGTTTCTGCCACTTCGTAATCAACCGCGGGCTGCGAGAGCATCGGTGAACTTGAAGTCACAGCCGCCGGGATGGGAGCCACGAATGAGAGTTCCGTGAGGTTGATCGGATTGTACATGCCGCCATCGGCCGTGTTATCCACAATCACATATATATCGCGGTTGTTCTCGTTTGATGAGTCGATTGTGGGGTAGTTGGTGTAGTCCGGACGATACATGGCCGCGCGGTTGCGCCCTGTTCCGTAACCGTTGTTGAGAAGCTCCAGGGCTGCCTGGTTACCCTCGCGGTAGCGGTAGCGCTGTGTGTCAAACCATGTCTGGCTCTCGAAAGCCAACTCGCGGCGACGCTCCTTGAGAAGCTCCACGAATGTCACTGACGAGGCTTCCGACACACCTGCGCGCTGGCGCACCATGTTGTAATATTTCATGGCTGTGGCATCTGATGTAGAGGAGGCTGTACCCATCTTGGCCTCGACATAAGTGAGGTAGACGTCGGCCAGACGCATGAGATAGATGTTGTTGGCGGCATCCTGGTTTATACCCACATTGCCGTCGCAGTCTGCACCCTTGCCGATGATATACTTCTTGATGTGGGCGAGCATCTCGTTGCGGTCCTCAAGCACATCTCCGCTACCGTCGCGGCTCACAAACTGATAAGTGTAGCCACCGTTAGCCTTGTTGAGCATCGGGTAGTAGTCGCCGTTGGTCATGTAGGTCCACATACGGCGGCGGTCGTTGCGGTCATACATCTCCTGGAGGGAGATTGTGGGGCCTTTACCGGCACCCCAGGTCTGGTCGGCTATCACACTTGAACGGCTCCATGCCACGTTGTGGGCGTTGCCGAAGGAATAACCCAACACTCCGCACTGGATTGCAAGGATTGACTCGGGACCGTTGTTGCTCTCCACATCGAAAAGAGTGGAGAAATCAATCTGGGTCAGAGCCTGTGTGTTCTCTATCACGAAGAGCGCGTCCTCGGCAGCCTTGGCATAGAGAGCCTCGCGGTCGTAGCCATAGTCGGTATGCGCCGCCATTGTCACAGCCAATTTGGCACGGAGGGCGCGGGCTTTGCGTTTGTCGAGGCGGTAGCTGTCGGTAGTTGACTCCGGCAGCAGTTTCACGGCGGCATCGAGGTCGGCCATAGCGAAGTTGTAGACGCTCTTCTGCGTGTTGCGCGGCACGTCGAGGATACCGGCTGAGATAAGCTCGGTGTTGTTCTCGATCACAGGCACGTCATGCCACACCTCGGCCAGCATGTAGTGGCAGTAACCGCGCATGGCGCGGGCCTCCCCTATCGCCTGGTCGATATCATCCTGGGTGATGGTGCCTCCGCATATGGGCACGATGTCATTGATGATGCTGTTGGCATCGAGAATAACATTGTAAAGACCCTTCCACCCCTCGTTGAGGTAAGGATTGACCGAGGTGTAGGTACCGAAATACCACTGCCCCTCATCCGAATAGGTGTAGTAGATGTCGCCGTTGATCATGTCGAGTTTCCACTGGAAGTTCATGTGGAAGTTGCTCCAGGTCTTGGATCCGTAGAGTGCCATGGTGGTCGACTGCAGGGCAGCCGGAGTGGTATAGTAGGTCTCCAGCACCGGTTTGTCTTCCGGATCGATTGTCAGGAAATCGCTGCATGACACCAGCGACATCCCGGCCAACATTGCTATTGCTGAAGTCTTGAATATCTGTTTCATATCGTTCTTACTGATTGGGGGTTAGAAGGAGAGGTTAAGTCCGATTGTATATGTGCGGGGAGTCGGGTAACGTCCGCGGTCGATGTTCTGGAGAAGGGTGCTCTGGTTGAACGCGCCGATCTCGGGGTCGTAGCCGCTGTATTTGGTGAACGTGTAGACGTTCTGCACATTGAAATAGATTCTCGCGCTCTGCAGGAATGCCTTGCGAGCCCATTTCTCGGGGAGGTTGTAGGTGAGCGATACATTCTGGATGCGGAGGTAGCTGCCATCCTCAAGCCAGCGGTCGCTCATGCGGCGGTTCTGGTTGCCGTCGAGATTTGAGAAGCGGGGTATCCCTGTCTCTCCACCCACAAGGCGCAGATTGGAGATGTCGTCACCTCCGTTGGGATCGATCTTCTCGGTCATGGCCCGGTTGAGCACACTCACCGCCTGGCTGTCCCAGATTGAGTTCAAGGCTTCTGTCTTGTAACGCGCCCAGTTGAGCACATCACCGCCGATCTGGCCGGTAAGACCGATATTGAGCTCGAAGTTCTTGAACGAGAAGGTATTGGTGAAACCGAAAGTAAGGTCGGGGTTAGGGTCGCCTATCACTTTCTGGTCGGCGTCGTTGATGATGCCGTCGCCGTTCTGGTCGACAAACTTCACGTCGCCGATCCAGGCACCTGACACTTTATCTATCTTGTTGTCGTAGGGCAAGCCGCTGCCGGTCTGTGTGGCATGGCCCACGATGTCGGCCTCGCTCTTGAAGAGACCCTCTGTCTCGTAGCCGTAGAACACACCCATAGGCTGGCCAACCGCGAACATTGTGGCAGTCTGGAATTCGGGCCACCAGTCAACGTTGCCGTAGATGCGCTGTGAATCGTCGTTGAGAGCCACGATCTTGTTGCGGTTGTGCGATAGCGTAAGCATGCTGCTCCACTGGAAGTTGTGGGTCACAACGGGGAGTGCGTTGATCTGGATGTCGACACCGGTGTTGCGGGTCTTGCCGATATTGGCGTAAGGGGTGTTGATCTCCTGATACTGGTTGGAGCCGATGTGCGAGGGCACGAAGGTCTGCATCAGAAGGTCGTCGGTCTGTTTGTAATACCAGTCGGCTGTAATCTCAAGACGGTTGCTGAAGATGGCGAAGTCAAGACCTACGTTATACTGTTCCGAAGCCTCCCATTTCAGATGGGGGTTGGAGAGGTTGCTGGGGATGTAGGCTGTGCCCATCGGGGTGAGGACTGTCTGCAGGGTTGAGCCGTAAAGATAGGTAGAGATGTTGGAGTTACCCACCTTGCCATAACCGAGACGGAGCTTGAGGTTGCTGATCCAGTTCACATCCTGGAGGAATTGCTCCTGCACGAGGCGCCATGCCAGGGCCACCGAGGGGAAGGTGCCCCATTTGTTCTTGGGTCCGAACTTGCTTGAGCCGTCGCGGCGCACTGTGGCGGTGAGGAGGTAACGGTTGTCGAAGGCATAGTTGAGTCGGCCGAAGAATGATGCGTTCGAGTTGGAGTCGGCCCAGCCGGAGTTCTTCACGAAGTCGCCATCCTCACCCATGATGTGAATGTCATCGCTGCTGAAGTTCTGCTTGATGATATATGTGCCGTTCCATGAACCTTTGGAGGCCTCGAAGCCCACCATGGCTGTGACATCATGCTTTTCAAGGAAACTCTGGTTGTAGGTGATGTAGTCTTTCTGCATCCAGTAGAAGTTGTGGTCCTCGCGCTGCATCATCTGGTTGATGTCGTTTGACACGAGGCCGAACTGATAGCGGGGGATGAACGACTTGTTCTGATTCTGCGATGCGTCAAAGGCATACTCGGCGCGGAAATTGAAATGTTTCAGGAAGTCGACGCTGGCGTAGAAGTTGCCGTTGATTTTCTGACGCAGAAGTGTGTTGTTGGTCATCATGGCCAGAGCCACGGGGTTCCATGTGGAGGCTCCGTTCACTGTGTTGGGGCCTGCCCAGTTACCCTCGAAATCGCGCACAGGCACTGAGGGCATCATTGTCATGGCCTGCATGATCACACCGTCTGAACCATCATTTCGTGTGATGGTCTCATCTGTGCGTGTGTAGGCTAACGCGCCACCCACCTTGAACCATTTGGTAAAGTTGTTGTCAATGCTGAAACGTGTGTTAAAACGTGAGAAATCTGAACCGATGATGATACCGTCCTGCTTCATCCAACCGCCGCTCATCGCATAGACGGTCTTCTCGTTGCCACCGTTCACGCTCACCTGATGGCTCTGCATGAAGGCTGTGCGGAAGATCTCATCCTGCCAGTCGGTGCCGCGGCCGAGAAGTGATATGTCGCTGTAGGTTGAATCGAAATTGTCGGTTGTGAGCACGCCGTCGGCAAGGAGCTGCTGCTGATAGAGGGCATATTCGCGGAGGTCCATCATGTCAAGACGCTTCGCCACCTGCTGCCATGCCACATAGCCGTCGTAGGTGATGTTGGTGTGGCCTGCCGAACCTCTTTTGGTGGTGACAAGCACCACACCGTTGGCACCCGCCGCACCATAGATGGCGCAGGCCGAGGCATCCTTGAGCACGTCGATGCTCACGATGTCGGAGGGTGCGATTGAGGCAAGGGGATTCACTGTTGTCTGACCCCCCGAGCCACCCATCCAGTCGAAGCCGCCGATCTCGTTTGTGCCACTCATTGGCACACCGTCAATCACATAGAGGGGTTCGTTGGAGGAGTTGAGCGAGCTGGCTCCACGGATGCGTACGGAAGTTGCGCCGCCGGGGGCTCCTGAGTTCTGTGTTACCTGCACACCGGCCACCTTGCCCTGGAGCATCTGGTCGGCATTGGTGACGATGGTCTGTTTCATCTGGGCTTCGGAAATCGAACCCACCGAACCGGTGATGTCTGACTTCTTCTGGGTGCCGTAGCCCACCACAACCACTTCGTCGAGTGCCTGGCTATCCTCTTTCATAACGATTTTAAGGTCGGTCTGTCCGTTGAGTTTCACATCCATCGTTGTGTAACCCACATAACTCACCACCAAGGTAGCCTTGGCCGATGAAACTGTAAACTGGAAATTGCCATCCAGATCGGCGGCAACTCCATTCGATGTACCCTTCTCAATGACGGTGGCGCCGATCAGCGGTTCACCGGTCTCGTCAAGTACCGTGCCTTTGACAGTGACCTGCGCAGCGCCGCTCAAAGCGAAGAAGCCGAGCAACAGAGTCATTAGCCATCTGAACTTGCATAGCTTGGTTTTCATGATTTTTTGGTTAAAGATGTTATAGTTTGTTAATTATTTTATTTATCAATGTCTCATGATTCACGATGCAAAATTAGTATGTTTGAACTTTTCAGACTTGCACTATTTTATCTTATAATGATATAAAGCCGAAACTCTCAAAATAAATTATCTGAATAGCGCTTGGAGAAAGTTAAAAATGCACGCATGAACTCATTACAGTTAACAGAAGTCAAAAAAGAGAGCCTTTCTCACGAACGGCTCTCTCAACAATCTTTCTTACCTTCGGATCTCCTGCATCTGTTATTATTCTTGCATGGTCAATCATTATTTTTCAGTCGGCCGTTCACCTCTTTGATCAGGCGCATGGTGGAGCGGTCGGCGGCAAAGACCGAATTCAGTCCCTGATCCTCCTGTGCGGGGTCGCCTGTGTAGGGGTCGCCGGGTTGCCAGCTCTTATGAGGGGGCTGCACGTTGCCGCCCCAGCCCCAGAAGTTGGCGCCGTTTATGCCGTTACCCTCCGCGATTGAGTTGAACACGTGGCGGTAATATGCGTCGCGGCTCTCAGTGGGTGAGCCGGGCGATGTCTGCATGGCGTCGCGTGGGAAGCCGAATTCCTCAAGCACAATCGGCTTTGATGTCATGGCGCGGTGCTTCCCCACATAGGCATCGGTATTGGCTATGGCCTTCTCGAGGTCGGTGTCGAGGGTCTCCTCCGTCACCCACCCCCAGTTGTAGGGCCAGATATGTATGTTGGCGTAGTCGATGGCGTCTGAATTATGGATCGAGGCCCAGAGGTCGAGGTCCTGCTCGCAGCCATGCATACCTTCGCTTCCGGTCGACACAAGATGGTTGCTGTCAATAGATTTGATCTGGCGTCCGGTGGCGATGAGCCATTCACGGAAGGCATCCTTGTTGGCGGCGTCGAAGCATCGGGGTTCGTTGGCTATCTGCCATGACATGATGGCGGCCGACTCTGAGTAGGGTTTCCCGGTGATGCTGTTGACACGCCCTACTATCTTATTCACATGGTCGGAGAAGAGCTCCTTCGCCTTGGCATCGGTTATGAAGCGTGAGGCATAGCGCATGTAGGTGTCGTAGCCATCGCGCAGAGGCACCGGAGCCTCCTCATGGCCGGCCCATTCGAGATATGTGCCGTAGCCGCCGCTCCATTCCCAGGCATTATTGAGATAGAGCACGGCCCGCATGTCGCGCTTCTCCAGTTCGGCGAGAAGATAGTCGAGACCTTTCAGAAGATTCTCGTCGTATACCCCGGGAGCCTTCTGCAGGGTAGGCTCGATGTGCGAGGGTATGGAACGTGAACCGTCACCTCCGGCAAGGATGCGCAGGTTATCTATGCCGAGAGCCTGAAGCGAGTCGAGCTCCTCATGCAGACGCGCACGGTCGCCCCCCTCACCCTCCGAGGCGAGGATGGCGCCATACCAGAAATTGGCGCCGACATATCTGTAAGGCTTCCCGCCGAGCATGAACTCGCCGTCGGGCGATACGCTCACAAACCGGGGGTTGCCGGCAATAGCTGTCATCACAGTCATCATGGAAATGATAAATAGGAACTTTAACTTTCTTGTCATATCAATTATCTCTTTTCTCAGATGGCATTTTGTTATTTCTCCCAATTGTCGGTGCGGAAGGGCACGAGGGGCATACCCATATTATCGTGCACCTTACCTATGGCGAAATTCCGGAAGCAGTATCTCACCGCCTTTATATCGGGCACTTCCCGGCTTGAAACTGTCACGGTGAGTTTGGAGAGGTCAATCCGGGCATCGGCGGGATGGAACACTTTGTCAGCTCCGGCCACCTCAAATCCTTCGAGGTTCTCGTTCGGCCATAGGCCGTTCCATGCGTCGTTAAAGTAGAGCTCGGCCTCGTTGCCACGATTATCCATCTCCTTGAAGGTGGGGTAAGTGTGAGGCATACCCTTCACCCCGTAGGTGTGGGCTGAGGCCGAGGCGGCAAGACGCTCCCCTATGGGGCGTTTGTTGCGGGCGTGGATGTCGTTCACCTCATCGGGATATACCAGGTCGGAGGTGCATACTATATACATACCGGCCTCCGGGTCGGCTGCGCGTTGCTGGGCCTCGCGGAAGAGGGCGCATTCGGTGCCGTCGGGCGAACCATATTCCCAGCCGGGAAGCTCCACGTAATAGAATGGCATATTCTCATTCCCCCAGAGGGTGCGCCAGTGCCCCACCATATCGGCCTGGCGGCTACCGTAATAGTCATGGCCGCCGACGTTCGACTCCCCCTGGTTCCAGAGGAAACCACGCGCCGTGTAACCGGCTATCGGCAGAAGCATGGCGTTATACATCACGTTGACACGCTCATATTCATTCATGTCGGTGTTGTCGCGCTCTGCCTCCAGATTACGGTCGGGATAACGGGCTATCAGTTCGGCGGGTTCCCACCCCTCTACCTTTGAGCCGCCGTAGGCGCATGACACTATACCGACGGGAACGTCGAGGATGTCGCGGAGTGATGTGGCGAAAAACCATGCAACGGCTGAGAATTCGGCCGCCGTGGAGGGATCGCTCACCATCCAGTGCCCTTCGAAGTTATCTTTGGGTGTGTATGACCCGGCTTTGGGCACATTGACGAAGCGTACGCCTCTCCCTTTGGTGCGGCTGAACATTATCTCGTTGCCGGCTCCCTCTACGGGCTGATGCCAGAATCCGCGCAAGGGCATCTCCATGTTGCTCTGTCCGGAGGCTATCCACACCTCTCCGGCAAGCACGTTGCCGAAGGTCAGGGATTTGTTATCTTTGCTGTCGGTGAGGGTGAGGGTAAGCAGTGTGTACGATCCCTCTGGGGTGGGGAGCTGCATCTTCCAGTTTCCGTCTTTCCCTACGGCGGCGCTGGCCGTACCACCCCATGAGCCTTCGGCTCTGACTGTGGCGCCGGGTGTGGCTTTCCCCCAGAGATTGACAAGGGTGTCGGCCTGCAGCACCATGTTGTCGGTGAAGAGGTTCGGCATGGTCACCTCGGCGTTGGCTGAGGCGGCGCATGATAATATCAGTAGTGATAAACAGGTTTTGAGTTTCATGATTGTTTGAAATTTTCAGGACAAAATTATATCCTAAACTTTTAATTTCAAAACGATTTAAAGGATTGTGCAATATGTTGGCAAAATAGGTCAACATATTCGGGTGCCATCACACGAGGAGGCGGTTCCGTTTATAGAGCTCGCGGAACTCTTTCGGGGCGCACCCTTTCCGTTTACGGAAGATGCGGTTGAAATAGCTCACGTTGTTGAATCCGCAGTCGTAAGATATCTCTGAAATGGTGTGGGTGGTGTCGACAAGCTGACGTGTGGCGTGCCCGAGCCGCACATCTATCACATATTCCGACACATGCCTCCCTGTGCGCAGCTTGAAGAAGCGGCTGAAGGAGGTCTCGGCCATTCCGACAAGATCGGCGAGGTCGGTGAGCCGTATCTCCTCTTTATAATGGGTGGCTATGTATTCCTGCACCTTCGTGATGCGGCGGCTGTCGGTGCGCTGTGGAGCCTGGGCAAAGGAGGAGGAGGCGAGCTGCACATAGTCGTCGGATATAGCCAGTTCGTAGAGTATGCTCATGAGCAGGAGCATGCGGTGGAAGTTGTCGGGCGTTTCGCTGAGCTGCGCAAGGTAGTGATACACCTTCATTATTGACTCTTTGGAGAAGGCTATCCCGTTGCCGGCTTTCTCAAGCAATTCCCGGATGGGTGCCATCTGGGTCTTCCCTAAGAAGGTGTCGCCGAAAAGATTTTTCGAGAACTGCAGGGTGAGCTCATGTATGCGGGTTGACGTGCAGTTGCCCTGTTCCCAGCCATGCTCTATGCTGTGGCCCACGAGCACAAGGTCGAGGTCGGTTATCTCGCACACTGAGTCCCCCACCACGCGGCTGGCGCCGGGGGCATCCACAACAAAGTTGAGCTCGTAGTCTTCATGACGGTGTATGGGGTAGGTGAACCGCTCTTTGTAGCGGTCGACAAAATAGAAACAATCCTTGTCTGAAAGAGGGGTGATTTCTGTTATTATTTCTCTTTGGGTCTGTGCCATGTAAATATGATATATGCGCCTTGATGGATTAGGCAGTTTTAAGGTTATTTATTAGTGGTGGTTAATTAGTGGTTGTTTACGAGCGTAAAATTACAAAAAAATCTTAACTTCAAAACAATTGGAGTACTTTTTTTTAATCTTTTGTCAAGATTGTGTCTATGTTATCATAAAAATATTCATTAATTTTGCATTCGATTTAATGTGGCCGCTCCGGGCTACCCCATTCCCTCACCTCATCTGCAAACCGGAAACATAATTTTTTTCACCAAATATCATCATGAACAGACTTACCTTAATGTCTATAATCACGGCAGCCCTCGCCTGCCCTTCGGCTGCCCTGGCCGAGAATATACATGTGGCCACCCCCAACACCTCGCTGGTGCTCGACGCCACCGCGGGTCAGCCTCTCAAATTCCTTTATTATGGCAATCATCTCGCAGCCGCCGACCTCGCCAACATCGGCACAATCGGCGATGCGGTGTTCAACGCTTACCCTGTCTATGGTCTGTGGCCTGAGAAGGAGGCTGCCATGAGCGCGGTGCATGCCGATGGCAATATGACTCTCGATATGGCAGTTACGGGAGTGTCCTCCTCGACTGAGGCTGATGGCGCCCAAGTCACTACTGTGACGATGACCGATAAGGTGTATCCTTTCAATGTGGATGTGAATTACCGCACATATCCCGACTCTGACGTTATCGAGACCTGGACTGTGACCAGCCACGATGAGAAGAAACCGGTTACTCTCACCCGTTTCATGTCGGGCTACCTCCCTATCCGCCGCAGCGACGTGCATGTGTCGCAGCTTTACGGCTCCTGGGCGAATGAAGGGAAGGTGGAGGAGGCTCCGCTCCCCCATAACCTGAAGGTTATCAAGAATAAGGATGGCGTGCGAAATTCCCATACCGCCCATGCCGAGGTGATGATGTCGCTCGACGGTAAGGGTCGCGAGGATGAGGGTCGTGTAATCGGAGCCGCTCTCTGCTATGGCGGCAACTATAAACTGATGTTCGATACTGACGACAGCAACCATCATCATTTCTTCGCCGGTATCAATGAGGAGAATTCGGAGTATCACCTAAAGAAGGGTGAACGTTTCGCTACCCCTCCGTTGGCTCTGACATACTCGGAGGAGGGTCTCGGCGGCGCGAGCCGTAACTTCCATAAATGGGGAAGAAACCATCGCCTGGCCAATGGCAACAAGCTGCGCAAGGTGCTCCTCAACAGCTGGGAGGGTGTCTATTTCGACATCAATGAGGCCGGAATGACCCAGATGATGAGTGATATCGCCGATATGGGAGGCGAGCTCTTTGTGATGGACGACGGCTGGTTTGGCGTGAAGTATCCCCGTAAGAATGATTCCTCGTCGTTGGGCGACTGGAGCGTTGACACGACGAAACTCCCCAACGGCATAAAGGGTCTCTGCCATACGGCTGACAGTCTCGGCATACGTTTCGGCATATGGATTGAGCCGGAGATGTCCAACTCTATATCTGAACTTTATGAGAAGCATCCGGAGTATATCCTCAAGGCTGTCAACCGCGACCCGGTGATGGGACGCGGCGGCACACAGTTGGTGCTGGATATGGCTAATCCTGCCGTGCAGGACCTCGTGTTTAACGTGGTTGACACCCTGATGACGAAGTATCCTGAAATCGATTATATCAAATGGGATGCCAACGCTCCTGTCATGAATCATGGCAGCCAGTATCAGAAGCCGGAGAACCAGAGCCATCTCTACATAGGCTACCATGACGGTCTGGAGAAGACACTGCAGCGCATACGCGCAAAGTATCCCGACCTTACCATACAGGCCTGCGCAAGTGGCGGCGGACGTGCCAACTGGGGCATTCTCCCTTATTTCGACGAGTTCTGGGTGAGCGACAATACCGACGCCTTGCAGCGTATCTACATGCAGTGGGGCACAAGCTATTTCTTCCCGGCTGTGGCTATGGCCTCGCATATATCGGCGTCGCCCAACCATCAGACCAACCGTATCGTGCCTCTGAAGTTCCGTACTGACGTGGCGATGAGCGGACGTCTCGGCATGGAGATTCAGCCTAAGGATATGTCGGCCGAGGATAAGGAGCAGACACGCAAGGCAATTGCCGATTACAAGGCTGTGCGTCCTGTAGTGCAGCAGGGCGACCTCTACCGTCTCCTCTCACCCTACGACGGAAAGGGGGCAGCCTCACTAATGTATGTCTCGCCCGAGAAGGATGATGCTGTATTCTATTGGTGGAAGACCGAGCAGTTTGTCAACCAGCAGTTGCCGAGGGTTACGATGAAAGGTCTTGACCCCGACCGTCTCTACACCGTGACAGAGCTTAACCGCGTCGACAACACCCCCCTCCCCTTCGAAGGGAAGACCTTCAGCGGCCGTTATCTGATGTCGAACGGTCTGGAGCTACCCCTCTCGCACAACGTCGACTGGCACAAGCGCAATGACTACGCCTCAAGAGTCCTCCGCCTCCAGGCAAAGTAACCCCCGAAGCAGCCAACCCCGCGCCTATCCCCTCCCCCACCGGCTACCCCCTCCCCCAGCGGATGACCCCCTACCCCAAAGAGGATGATCCCCTAACCCAAGGGAATAGAATCCCCTAACCCAAAGGAATATAATCCCTCCTATAAAAAATGTGCTGAGACAATTCTGTAGGTCTCAGCACATTATATTTATAGATACTTGTCTCCACCAGATATTCCTCAGAAAGCTCAGAGCACTCAGAGAACTCCCAGAACTCAGAGAACTCAGAGCACTCACAGAACTCAGATCCCTCAGAGCCCCCAAAGACAAACTCAAAGAAATCGTATGATAAATGACCAAAGAATCAGCCCGAGGAAGAACGCTATCCCCGTACACATCTTGGCCGACCTTTCAAATTCATGCGCATCAGCTTTCCGGTTCTCCTTCCATAGCCGTTTACTTTTGGAGGCATAGGCCACACCCAACAGTCCGACCGGAGGGAAGAAAATTATAGAGAGAATGGCCCATGGCATAATATTAGCCAACGGAGCAGAAACATCCTCACGCGAATCAATCTCCTCAAGCGACGGCAACTCCTCTCCGGGAGGCAAGTGCGGGTCATAGCGCGAAAACATCCGCGACGGCGGTGGCGGCGGCGTTCCAGCTCCCCCACCCGGTGGCATATCCTTTATGCCATCAGGAGCAGGCGGTGCCGACGGATGCATAAGGTCAAAGATACGGTTTCGATACAGGCGACAGATGTCGGCCACATCCTCGGCCTTCTCCCAGTCAGCCATACCTTTGCACCATACGTATGTGGATGGACGTACACCGACCTCGACCAGCTGCTGCAGTTCGAAGGGGCCACGGCGTTCGCCGTCAATCATAGCATAGTAAACACTCATAAAGAATCAGACGAATTCAAAGGATTGAAAAATCAAATAAAAACCAAAGGATTTAAAATTAAATCCAAAATTTTGAAA
Organism: uncultured Porphyromonadaceae bacterium; assembly: GCA_947575235.1. Classification (GTDB taxonomy): domain Bacteria; phylum Bacteroidota; class Bacteroidia; order Bacteroidales; family Muribaculaceae; genus Lepagella. The sequence continues at coordinate 194 of CANPMT010000032.1, read as the reverse complement.
ATCAAATTAAATCCAAAGGATTGAAAATCAAATGAAATCCAAAATTTTGAAAATCAAATGAAATCCAAAGGATTGAAAATCAAATGAAATCCAAAATTTTGATTAAAAAAGGAATCCAAGCTCTTGAAAAAGCCCTCCCTACCAATGGCAACGGCTTTCCCATTCAAACCAAGGTTGCGGCTTTCCCTTGCGCG
>CANPMT010000031.1 GCA_947575235.1 uncultured Porphyromonadaceae bacterium | reverse complement strand
CTACCTTGAGATGGCGAGAAAGGTCTATGATTACCAGATGACGCATCTTCTCAATCCATCCAACGGGGTATTCTCCGACATGATGGGTGGCGACGACAACGGTGGGAATGTTCGCTATGAGACAGTCGACGGTGAGCGCTACCGCGCTTATGTGGCTCTCAGCGACCGAACCGGCACAGAGTATTCATACAACACCGGCACAATGATTTCGGGAGCAGCGGCGCTCTACTCAGCCACAAAAGAGGAGAGCTATCTGACCCAGCTGAAAGACCTGTGCGACAAGAGCTTCAGCTTCTTCGCCACCCCCGCGGGCGGGAAGGAGGGTTGCTACACATTCGCAATCACAGGGTTCAACAACTGGTTTAACAATGTTCTTGAAAGAGGGTATGCCGATGCGGTGGCCTCCTATCCCGCGGCCGGCAGATATGCCGAGGCGTTCCAGGCCAACCTCGACTACGCCTACAGCAACTTCCTCTATAACCATATGCTCCCGCCCAACCTCCTTGTGGGCTGGAATTCCGACCGGGGCAGAAACAACATGGAGGCGATGTTCACATTCGCCTTCGCTGCGGAGTACGCCTCGTTAGCAGAGTATCAACTAACTAAATAACAAAACTATAACATCATGACATCTATGAAGACTCCCGGCGGTCTTATGCGCTTCTTCGCCTGTCTGGCGATTGCGCTTCTATCCGCCCTTTATCCTTCCGGTGCAATGGCTCAGAACACGGTGACCGTCACCGGTACAGTATCAGATGAACAGAATGAGCCCCTTATCGGAGCCACTGTAATGGTTAAAGGTACTTCCACGGGAACCTCGACCGACCTTGACGGCAACTTCTCACTCAAAGTGCCCGCCAACGCCACACTCCTTTTCCAATATGTAGGCTACAACCCCATTGAGGAGAAACTCAACGGGCGTTCAGTAATCAACGTGGTTATGAAATCTGACGTTCAGCTCATGGATGAGCTCGTGGTTGTGGGTTACGGCACGCAGCGCCGTGGTTCAATCACAGGCGCCGTGGCCAGCGTCAAGGGTGACGAGATGCTCCAGACCAAGAGCGAGAACCCCCAGAACATGCTCACCGGCCGTGTGCCCGGTCTGCGTGTATGGCAGAAGAGCTCGGAGCCCGGCACGTATAACAACAACATGGATATCCGCGGTCTTGGTTCACCGCTCGTGGTAATCGACGGTGTACCCCGCACAGTAGAGGATTTCCAGCGTCTCAACGCCACCGACATCCAGGATATCTCAGTGCTGAAAGATGCCTCTGCAGCCATCTACGGTGTACGCGCCGCCAACGGTGTGCTCCTCGTCACCACAAAGGGTGGCAGCGCCGGAAAGGTCAACGTAACCTACAGCGGCTCCTACACCATCCAGAAGCCCAACAAGATGCCCCAGCTCGCCAGCGCCTACGACGCCATGACAATCTACAACGAGCAGAAATGGAACAACATCAACGGCGGCTCAATCGGTTTCACTCAGGCCGACTTCGAGGCTCTCGCCAACGGCACACGTAGAATCTCTGACTGGAACGACCTCGTTTTCTCAAACACCGCACCCCAGACACAGCACGACGTGAGCGTATCCGGCGGTAACGAGAAGAATCAGTATTACGTCAGCTTCGGCTATTTCTATCAGGAGGGTCTCTTCAAGAGCGGCGACCTGAACTACGACAAATACAACGTACGCGCCAACATCACATCCGAGATTGTAAAGGGCCTCAAGTTCTATGCAAACCTTGCAGGTATGGCCGACAGCCGAAACACTCCCTACAATTCATCTGTAGACATCATCCGCAACTACTGGAAACAGGGTGTGCTCTTCCCCGCTTATGCCGACCCCGAGAACACCATGCTCAACTATGCAGGTCTTGACCTGGAGCAGAACACAGTGGCCATGATGACCTCAGAGATCAGCGGTCACCGCAAATACCGCCAGAAGACATTCGAGTCATCCGCATATCTCAACTTCGATTTCGGCGCATATGTGCCGGCATTGAAAGGTCTGGAGGCGAAAGCACTTATCAGCTACGACTACCGTACCGACGACAACGAGATTTACCGTAAGGAATACTATCAGTATGCCTACGATGAGCTCACCGACACTTACGTGCAGAAGATCTACAACAACAGCTCACCGAGCAACCTGCGCCGCGAATACTATAACAAATCGCAGTATCTCTACCAGTTCCTCCTCAACTACAACCGTGAGTTCAACGAACTCCACAACGTAGGCGCCACCGTAGGCTGGGAGGGTCAGAAACGCACAGGCGACAACTTCTACGCTGTCCGCGACCTTGCTTTCTCGAATCCTTATCTACTCACTGGTGTCACCGAGGGCCAGATCGGCGCCATGAACAGCGGCAACAACGACATCTACGAGTATGCCAACAATGCCCTTATAGGCCGTGTGAACTACTCATTTGCCGACCGTTACCTCATCGAGGCTCAGTTCCGCTATGACGGTTCATCGAAATTCGCCAAGGGTCACCAGTGGGGTTTCTTCCCCTCAGTGTCAGCCGGTTGGAGAATCTCCGAGGAGGCCTTCTTCCGCAACACCCAGGCGCTCGACTTCATCAACAACCTCAAGATCCGTGCAAGCTACGGTGAACTCGGTGACGACAGCGGCGTGAACTACGAATGGGTAATGGGTTACCAGTATCCCGCAGGTATTCCCGCCGACAACGGTAACTACAACGGTTACTCACCCGGCTACGTATTCAACGGCCAGTACATCTCGGCAGCCTCACCTCTGTCACTCCCCAACGTCAACATCTCATGGTATAAGTCGAAGACATTCGACGTCGGTGTTGACCTCGACATGAGAAACGGCATCTTCGGTCTTTCGTTCGACTACTTCCACCGCAAGCGTACCGGCCTCTACGAGCGCAACAACGGCGCACTCCCCACAGTTGTGGGCGCCACCGCTCCGCTTGAGAACATCAACAGCGACTCACACATGGGTATGGAGCTCGAGCTCCGCCACGCTAACCGTATCGGCGAGGTCAACTACAACCTCCGCGGTATGGTGACAGTGACACGCAACAAATATCTCTACGCAGCCAACAAGGGCCCGTATGCCAACTCATACGACCGCTGGAGAAACGACAACCTCAACAACCGTTACCAGGGTGTTCAGTTCGGTCTCACAGGCGACGGCCGCTTCAACAGCTGGTATGACATCTGGAACTACAACATCTATCACGAGAAAGATGCTCTTCCCGGCGATTACAAATATGAAGACTGGAACGGCGACGGCGAGATCAACGACCAGGACAAACACCCCTTCGCGTTCGACCAGACACCCTGGATGAACTACTCGCTCAACGTGGCGGTAAACTGGAGAGACTTCGACTTCTCGATGCTCTGGCAGGGTTCAGCCCTCGGCTCAATGAAATATGAGGAGCCCCTCTACTCAATCTGGGGTGATATGGGCGGCGGTATCCTTGAACAGTACACCGACCGCTGGCATCCGGTTGATCCGACAGCCGATCCCTACGATCCCGCCACTGAATGGATCTCAGGTTATTATGCCTACACCGGCAGATATCCTGACGGCGACTCATCGTTCAACCGTGTAAGCACCGACTATCTGCGTCTCAAGAGCATCGAGCTCGGCTACACCCTCCCCGCGAGCGTGACACGCCAGACACGCCTCCGTGTTTACTTCAACGCATATAACCTCCTTACATTCACAAAGGTTAAATTCGTTGACCCGGAGCATCCCGATTCCGACCTTGGCCGTCTGTACCCTCTTAACAAGACATTCACATTCGGTCTCACATTCTCCTACTAACCAATCAACCGACTTTTCAACATGAAAAAGATAATATTCTCAGCACTCTTGGGCGCGGCCCTTCTGACATCATGCCAGGATATGGACATCCCGCCGAAGAATATCGTGACCTCCGACAATCTCTTCGCCACTGAGTCGGGTATGGATATCTACATGGCCCGCATGTACTCCATGCTCCCCTTCGAGGATTTCAAATACCTCGCCGAGCGTGGTATAACCGAATACAACGGATGGCTCGCCGGCTTCGGTTTCGACGGCACAGGCGATGCCGTGAACCGCGACGGCTACTGCCGCGCCTTCACCGGAGAGGACAAGGCCTACTGGGGGAACGCTTTCCAGACCCTGCGCGACGCCAATGTGCTCATCGAGAGTCTGCCGGCTTACAAAGGGAACTACCCCGAGATAACCTACAACGACTATCTCGGCGAGGCATACTTCGTGAGAGCCTTTGTGTTCTATGCCATGGCCAAGCGTTTCGGCGGCATACCCCTCGTGACACGCGTCATTGACTATCCCGCCAACAGCGATGAACTCGAAGTGCCCCGTGCGAGCGAGGAGGAGACCTGGAACCAGATCTGCGCCGACTTCGACAAGGCAGCCGAGCTCATGATGCCCAACAGCCCGAAGCGTGGCTACGCCAACAAATATGTGGCACTCGCCATGAAATCGGAGGCGATGCTCTATGCAGGTTCAGTGGCAAAATACAACGAGACTGTCACAGGTCGTCTCACAGGCCTCGGCCAGAAGACAGGCGTACGCGTGATCGGTTTCGACCAGGCCACAGCAGCCGAGGCTTCAAAGCGTTACTTCTCCGAGGCTTACAAGGCTGCCAACGAGGTAATCAACGAGGGTGGCTACGGACTCTACATGAAGAAATTCGCCGAGGGTGACCGCAGCGCCATGCGCCAGAACATGATTGACATGCTCTCAGATACCGACAGCCCCGAGAACATCTGGATCCGCGAGTATCTCTATCCCACCACCACCCACTCTTTCGACGCCTACAACGCGCCATACGTGTTCCGTTCGCCGCTCAGCTCCGCCATGTGTCCCACGGCTGACTTCGTGGAGCTCTTCGAGGGCTTCGAGCGTTATCCCGACGGCTCGCTCAAAGTGACCACCGGCAACTCCAACAGCGAGGGTGACTACATCATGTATGACAACATCGGCGACTTCTACAAGAATGCAGAGCCCCGTCTTCTCTCATACCTGATTATCCCCGGCGACCAGTTCAAGGGTCAGACAATGGAGATATATGCAGGCGTCTACACCGGCACGACACCGGTGAAACCCCTTCTGCGCGATTACTCCTACCAGGGACAGTCGGTCAACTACCAGGGTCTTGACATAGCCGAGGAGGGTAGCGAGGACCGTACGCTCTACCTGTCGCCTTCACCCACAAATCCTGTGTCGGTGACACTGCCCGACGGGAGCCAGATGAACGCCTCAGGTGCAAACGGCCCCTTCTACAACTTCGCCGAATCAGCAATGACCGGACTATTGGCAAGAAAGTGGCTCAAAGACGACCCCTCGTTCACAGCAAGAGAGGGTAACAGCGACCAGCACTACATCCTTATCCGCTATGCCGAGGTGCTTCTCAACGCAGCCGAGGCAGCCGTGGAGCTCTCACTTGCCGGAGCTGCCTCGCCCGACGGCAGCGACATGCTTCAGGTGGCCACAGACGCTGTCAACGACATACGTCGCCGCGCCGGAGCCACACTCCTCAGCGGAAAACTTTCAGGCAGCATCGAGAGCCGCAACGAGGTGCGCAAGGAACGTCGTAAGGAGACAGCCTTCGAGACAGGCACCAAGTGGGACCTCCGCCGCTGGCGCGTGAACGACTACGACAACCGCGACGGCTTCTGGGGTGAGGTGCGCGACAAGGATAAGTTCAGCTCAAACTCGCACTTCCGTTTCCGCGGCATCTATCCCTTCTATTCAGCCCGCGATGGGAAATGGTTCTTCGACGTGCGCTTCGAGTGCATCTCGCACAAGGAATTCGAGTATAATCCTATCGACTACTACTTCGGCATTCCGGGCGACCAGGTTGTGAAGAGCCCTGTAATAGATCAGCAGCCCAACCGTTAATATCATAAAGTATTAATTTCTACAAGCAGAAACTCATGAAACAATATAAGATATTCGGAATGTTCGCTGCCATGATGATGATGACGTCGTGCAGCATGTTCGAGATAGACAACTACGACGAGCCCGAGGAGACAATCAAGGGTGAGGTTGTGGATGTGGCCACAGGGAACCCGGTTCTCACCGACCAGGGAAGCGAGGGAATCCGTGTGCGCCTCACGGAGCTCAGCTGGGGCGACAACGTGGAGCACAACCCCGACTTCTACTGTATGCCCGACGGGAAATTCCAGAACACAAAGATTTTCAAGGGCACCTACAACATCCGTGTCGACGGTCCGTTCATACCCATCGTGCGTGAGACAACCGAAGGGACCGTTCTCGCCGACGAGACCATCACCACCGAAATCAAAGGCACCAAAGAGGTGAAGTTTGAGGTGCAGCCCTTCCTTAACGTAAGGATTGAGGGTGACCCGACAGTCAGCAACGGTGTCATCAAGGCCAAGGTCGTGGTAGAGAAGGGTGTGAGCGATGAGGAGTTCCGCAGCAAGATCGAGCCTATGGGCAACTGGAAAGACAGCTATCTCAACATGACCGACATACAGTTCTTCGTAAGCTATTCAAGCTCTGTGGGCTACCGTGCTCGCGACGACCGCTGGTCGAGCAGCATCAGCTACAACGGCGACGAATTCAACGAACTGTTCGGCAAAACCGTCACAGTCACCTCCAACGGCCAGATACCCTCAGGCCGCAAGGTATGGGTGCGTGCGGCAGCCCGTATCAACTTCGACACGCCCGTAGGCAGCGGCACACGCCGTTGGAACTATTCAGAGCCTGTTGAGGTGATGATACCCTGATAAAAAAGAGCTGATTCCATGATCCGTTATGTAAGCCGGATCCGAATCACGGGAGGTGGAGCCATTCCACCTCCTTTTTTTATATCCCCGAAGATGGATATGCATATATTTTTTATTAATTTTGCAGAAAATTAACGATACCTACATCAACTGATATGGACACATTGTTACCATTTGCATTTATTTGTCTGACATCGTTCTTTACTTTGGCCAATCCATTGGGAACCATGCCTGTATTTCTGTCAATGACAAGAGGTTTGGATAACGCCCAGAGGGCACAGATTGTGAAGCGGGCCACCATCACCTCGCTTATTATCCTCATCTCCTTCACAATTGCCGGGCAGGTGCTCTTCACACTTTTCGGCATATCGGCCAACGGATTCAAGATTGCAGCCGGCATAATCATCATGAAGATCGGTTACGACATGCTTCATGCCAAGTATTCCACAGTGAAGCTGAGCGAGGAGGAGGTAAAGGAATATTCAAACGATATCTCCATAACCCCACTCTCCATCCCCATGCTGTGCGGCCCCGGCGCCATAGCCAACGGCATTGTATTGATGGAACAGGCCAACACCTGGGCCATGAAGGGTACGCTGCTTGCCAGCATCGTGATAATCTACGTGATAACATACATACTCCTGAGAGCCTCCACAAAGCTTGTGCCGCTGATCGGGGAGACCGGCAACAACGTCATGATGCGTCTTATGGGACTTATCCTGATGGTGATCGCCGTGGAATGTTTCGTGGGTGGCCTCAAGCCTGTGCTCGTCGACATTATCCGTGCCGGCAACGGGCTCCCTTTGATTTAAACAGTAAGGTATGTTCGGGCGTTTTAATAATAGGAATAAATTTAGTAACTTTGCACCCCCGAACAAATACTCTAAAACATATCCTACATTCGAGAGAATGGAGAAGTATCCCTGGGCAAGGGATGGTTCTCTGCTGACTGAGCCGTCTGTCTGTGGGGAAATAATTAAAAGCTATGCAGAAATTTACGAAAATAGTCGCTACCGTATCCGACCGCCGTTGCGACGTCGACTTCATCAAGTCGTTGGCCGAGGCGGGTGTTAATGTCGTGAGAATGAACTCCGCCCACATGGGGCTCGAGGGGTTCCGCAAGATTGTCAACAACACACGCGCCGCGTCACCCTCGATAGCGGTGATGATGGATACGAAAGGTCCGGAGATACGCACAACCCCGACGGTGGATGGTGAGCCGGTAAATTACAAGACCGGTCAGGAGGTCACTTTCTATGGCAATCCTGACGGTAAGACATCGGAGAATGAGATCTGTCTGAATTATCCGGCCATAAGCAGGGTGCTCCGCCCTGGCAACAGAATCCTTATCGACGACGGAGAGGTAGGTTTCAAGGTGCTCGCCATTGAGGGTGATGCCGTGAAGGCCGTGGCCGAGAACGATGGGAAGTTAGGCTCACGAAAGAGTGTGAACCTGCCCGGTGTGAGCATCGACCTTCCCGCAGTAACCGAGCGCGACAAGGAGAACATAGGCTATGCCGCCCAATTAGGTGTGGACTTCATTGCACACTCATTCGTGCGCTCAGCCGCCGATGTGAGGGAAGTACAGGGGATACTCGACTCATATGGTTCGAAGACCAAGATTATTTCAAAGATAGAGAATCAGGAGGGTATCGATAATTTCGAGGAGATCCTGAAGGAATCATACGGCATAATGGTGGCCCGTGGCGACCTCGGAATTGAGGTGGCCGCCGAGCGCATCCCCGGCATACAGGCCATGATGATCAACAAGTGCATCACGGCACACAAACCTGTGATTGTGGCCACACAGATGCTTCACTCCATGATTGAGCATCCGCGCCCCACACGAGCCGAGATTTCAGACGTGGCCAATGCCGTGTATCAGCGTGCCGACGCCATGATGCTTTCAGGCGAGACCGCCTATGGCAAATATCCAGTGGAGGCAGTGCGCACAATGACCAGTGTGGCAAAGGAGGTTGAGGCTTCATTGCGTCAGAAGATGGATGTGCCCCCGTTGGTCGACAGCGCCATTACATCTTTCCTTGCCCATGAGGCTGTCATGTCAGAGCAGGTGATAGGCACCAAAGCCATCCTTACAGACGCCCATAAGGGTGAATGCGCTCGTTTCATAGCCTCCTTCCGTGGTAAGATTCCCACATTCGCCATATGCCATAACGAGAATGTGCTGAGATGGCTGGCTCTCAGTTACGGTGTGCTCTCATACCCCTTCCAGAAGGGTAACCACAACTCATCGCGCCACTCGGTGGAGGCCGTGAGAAGGATTGTGGCCGACGACCACCTGCGCTATGACGACCGTCTGGCATACCTTACCGGCACCCGACGCGGCCCCCGAGCCCTCGAGATTCTTACCCCGGTTGAGATATTCGAGGAGGCGACATCGCACGATGTGAACTGAACATACAATTCCACGATACCCGAAATCAGACAAACTTAACTAACATCAATGGCAACCAAGAACAACATTATGATTGTGCGGCAGAGGCTGCTCAAGGAGATGGTGAAACTTTGGGCCGAGGATTCGCTGGTGGACCGTATAGACCGTCTTCCAATCCAGCTCAGTCCCCGCCGCTCAAAGCATCCCGGCCGCTGCTGCATTCACAAGGAGAGAGCCGTGTGGCGCTATAAGTCATTGCCTCTTTTGGGTCTTGACATGAGCGACGAGACCGATGAACTGACACCCCTGTCGGAATATGTGCGTATGGCCCTGCGCCGCGACATATCATCTCCGGCCAAGGAGAATATCATGTGCGTCATAGATGAGGCCTGCTCCTCATGCGTGCATACCAACTATGAGGTGACCAGCCTTTGCCGAGGCTGCGTGGCCCGCAGTTGTATGTCAAACTGTCCGAAGAACGCCATCCGCACTGATGCCGAGACAGGAAAGGCGAAGATCAACCACGACACCTGCATCAGCTGCGGCATTTGCCATGACAGCTGCCCATACCATGCGATAGTCTACATTCCGGTGCCATGCGAGGAGGCTTGTCCGGTGAAGGCAATCTCGAAAGATGAGTACGGCATAGAGCATATCGACGAGTCGAAGTGCATCTATTGCGGAAAATGCCTCAATGCCTGCCCCTTCGGAGCGATTTTCGAGATCTCGCAGGCCTTCGATGTGCTCAATGCCATCCGTAAGGGTCAGCAGGTTGTAGCCATAGTGGCTCCTGCCATCCTCAGCCAGTTCGATGCTACCAAAGAGCAGGTATACGGCGCCTTCAAGAAGATAGGTTTCCACGATGTGATAGAGGTGGCCCAGGGAGCCATGGATACCGTATCGAACGAGGGTCACGAACTTCTGGAGAAGATAGATGAGGGGCAGCCATTCATGACCACATCATGCTGTCCGTCATGGATAGAGCTTGTTGAGAAGCATATGCCTGCTATGAAGCAATATGTCTCCTCAACCGGTTCACCGATGTATTACACGGCCCGCATAGCCAAGGAGAAGTATCCTGATTCAATAATTGTGTTTGTCGGCCCGTGTCTTGCCAAACGTAAGGAGGCACGTCGCGACGAGAAGGTTGATTACGTAATGACCTTTGAGGAGATAGCCCCGGTATTTGAGGGGTATGGCATAGACTTCAAGGAGGTTGAACCCTACACGCCGGCCTTCACCGCAGTGAAGGAGGCCCATGGTTTCGCCGCCGCCGGAGGTGTGGCCGGAGCTGTAAAGGCATATCTCAAACTCGACAACGAGCGTCTCAAAGAGATCAACGCCCTTCAGATATCAAACCTCAACAAGAAGAACATAGCCATACTCGGGGCCTATGCCAAGACCGGAAAGGCTCCCGGCAAATTCATCGAGGTTATGTCGTGCGAGGGTGGCTGCATCACCGGTCCCTGCTCATCCACCACCAACCGTGAGGGTAAGGTGCGATTCTCTAAAGGTCTGGCCAAGGAGGAGATTCAGTATTGAGCCGGGTCATTGAAATAATAGATAAACTTGAGAAGTCGCGGTGTCTCTCCCCGGGGGAGTACACCGTGCTTCTTTCACCATCGCTCACAGCTGCTGAGGAGGAGATGCTCAGAGCCAGGGCACGTGCTGCAGCCGATGCCGTTTTCGGCCGCAAGGTGAAGCTGCGCGGCCTGCTTGAAGTGACCAACGTATGCCGCAACGACTGCCTCTATTGCGGACTCCGCCGCGACAACCGGCAGCTCCGCAGATACACCCTCAGCCATGACGTGATTCTTGACTGCTGCCGTAGCGGCTACAGGGCAGGATTCCGTACGTTTGTGCTTCAAGGGGGTGAGAATCCGGCATATACGGCTGAGAGCGTGGCCTCGCTTGTAGGGAGGATAAAGTCGGAATTTCCCGATGCGGCAGTCACACTCTCGCTCGGGGAATGGCCCGACGAGGCATACCACCTTTTCAGAGAGGCGGGAGCCGACAGATACCTTCTCCGGCATGAGACCCACAACGGGGAGCATTACAGCAGGCTGCATCCTCAGGAGATGAGTTTGGCCAACCGGCTGCGATGTCTTGACACATTGAAGAGACTTGGCTATGAGACCGGTACCGGAATAATGGTAGGATCACCCTATCAGAGAGTCGCCCACATAGTGGAAGACCTTGAATATATGCACCGTCTGCAACCCGATATGATAGGGATAGGGCCGTTCATACCGCATTCAGCCACACCCTTTGCCGCGATGAGCCCAGGCACCATCCGGCTTACCACCCGGTTGATATCGATACTGAGGCTGATGTTTCCCCACGCCAACATACCCTCCACCACGGCTTTGGCCACACTGGAGGGGGAGGGACGTAACCGCGGCCTGTTGGCCGGAGCGAATGTAGTGATGCCGAATATTTCACCTGTGGAGATACGGGGATGTTATTCACTCTACGACAACAAGGCGGCTTCGGGAGCCGAAGCTGTGGAGGGTCTGCGTCTTCTGGCAGAGGAGATCGGGCGCGAAGGATTTGAATTTTAAGGAAGGATTTGGAAATGTACGATAAGAAATCAGAGAGATCGGTTGAATTTATCAACGACAACGAAATACGCAAGGCGGCCGATGAGGCCCGCAGGTTAAGCCGCGACAAGGAGTATGTGAGAGAGCTTATAGCGAAAAGCCGTGAATGCAAAGGGCTCGGGCATACGGAGGCCGCCACATTGCTTGAGTGTGACGACCCGGAACTGATAACGGAGATATTCGATACAGCCAAGGAGATAAAGGAGCGGTTCTACGGCAACAGGATTGTGATGTTCGCCCCCCTCTATCTGTCGAACTATTGCGTGAACGGCTGCGTATACTGTCCGTATCACCTCAAGAACCGTCATATACCGCGCCGCAAGCTAACACAGGAGGAGATACGCCGCGAGGTAATAGCCCTTCAGGATATGGGGCATAAGCGTCTCGCACTTGAGGCTGGTGAGGATCCGCGCAACAACCCGCTCGAATATATACTTGAATCGATCGACACAATCTACAGCACCCGACACCGCAACGGCTCGATCAGGAGAGTCAACGTGAATATAGCCGCCACCACCATCGAGAGTTACCGCCGTCTGCACGATGCCGGGATAGGCACCTACATACTTTTTCAGGAGACCTATCATAAGGCCAACTACGAGGCGTTGCATCCCTATGGCCCGAAGAGCGATTACGCATGGCACACCGAGGCTATGGACCGTGCCATGGCCGGGGGTATAGATGATGTGGGACTCGGAGTGCTTTACGGACTCAACACCTATCTCTATGACTTCATCGGTCTGCTGATGCATGCCGAGCATCTCGAAGCCCGGTTCGGCGTGGGACCGCATACTATAAGCGTGCCACGCATCTGTCCGGCCGACGATATATCGAAAGAGGACTTCCCCAATTCGATATCCGACGAACTCTTCTGCCGTATTGTGGCCGTGTTGCGTCTGGCGGTGCCCTATACCGGTATAATCGTATCCACGAGGGAATCGGCTGCCGTGAGGGCCAAGGTTCTTGAGTTAGGCGTTTCGCAGCTGAGCGGCGGCTCGCGCACCAGTGTGGGTGGATATGTGGATGGCGAGGATGAGGAGGATTCAGCCCAGTTCGACATATCAGACCGCCGTACGCTCGATGAGATTGTGGGATGGCTTCTCGACACAGGGCATATACCGAGTTTCTGCACCGCCTGCTATCGCGAGGGGCGCACCGGCGACCGTTTCATGTCGCTCGTAAAGTCGGGCAACATAGCCAACTGCTGCGGACCCAACGCATTGCTCACCCTGAAAGAGTATCTTATGGATTATGCCTCGTCTGATGTGAAGGTAAGAGGGGAGAGGATGATAGCCTCACAGTTGGGCACCATAGGGAAATTGAAAGTAAGGGAGATAGCAGCCGAGAAGCTGCAGCTCATAGAGAATGGATTCCGCGATTTCAGATTCTGACACATATATCATTGAAGTGAGTTAAAACACAATTGCCACGAAGATATAGACCTGGCATATACCGGGATATAAAGAATATGGAGAGATATCAGACCACCGATGCCGGTCACCGGCTGCATATAGTGATATTAGGCGCCTGCAACAGCGGGAAATCATCGGTTGCCAACCTTCTGACAGGTGAGAGCACCTCACTCGTTTCGGATGTCGCGGGCACCACCACAGATGCCGTGAGCCGAGCCGTTGAGCTTCCCGGGATAGGAGCGGCTGTCATTACCGACACTGCTGGCTTTGATGACGACACAGAGTTGGGAGCGAGCCGTATACAACTCACCGAGAGAAGTCTGGAGAGAGCGGACGTGGCTCTGCTTCTGATTGGTGAGAATAAGGAGGTGGAGACTCGTTGGCAGCTCAGACTCAAGGAAAGGAAACTGCCGATGGTGAGGGTGGTCAACAAATGCGACCTTGGCCGTGATGTGCCGGAGGATGCGATAGGGGTTTCGGCTCTCCGGAAAGAGGGGAGAGCAAGACTCAACGAGGCGATTGCCTCACTCATACCGGCAGATTTCGGCGAGGCTGACCTCTTGCGCGGATTAGTGCATCGTGGAGATAACGTGATACTGGTGATGCCTCAGGATTCACAGGCACCCAAAGGGAGACTCATAATGCCGCAGGTGCAGACCATCAGGGCCATACTCGACAAAGGGGGGAACGCTCTCTGCACCACTCCCGAAGAGTTGCCGGGTATCCTGGCGTCAATTAACGGCTTGCCCGATCTTGTGATAACCGATTCGCAAGTGTTCCGGAGAGTTAGCGAGGTGATACCCGAAGGTTGCAGACTCACATCATTCTCCGTGCTTATGGCTGCCTACAAAGGTGATATCGATTACTTTGTGGAAAGTTCCGAAGCGATTGGCACACTGCGTCCCGGCGACCGTATACTGATAGCCGAGGCCTGCGCCCATGCACCCGGCAGTGAGGATATAGGGAGGGTGAAGATTCCGGCGCTAATCAACAAGCAGTATGGTCCCGGGATAGAGGTTGACATAAAGTCAGGACGCGATTTCCCGAAAGACCTCGCTCCCTACCGGGTAGTGATACATTGCGGGGCCTGTATGTTCAACCGTCGCCTTGTGTTGTCGAGGGTAGAGGAGGCAAGGCGCCAGGGTGTGCCGATGACAAACTATGGGATAGCCATAGCCCGTCTGACAGGAATCCTCGGCAAGATAGTCTATTGAGATTATGCGATGAAGAGCACGATAAGGCTTGCGAATACAAGCAGGAAATTAGCCACGGCATAAGTGACACTGTAGCCGATCATCGGCACAGTGCTCCCTATGGCATCCTGGATGGCACCTATGGTGGCAGCTCCGAGCCGTGCGCCTGCCACGCAGCCGAGTGTCTCCGGACGTTTGAACCTGAACACTTTGCTGCCGATGATTATGCAGATTGCCAACGGAATAAGCGTGGTGGCCATACCCACCAAGAAGAGTCCGAACCCAACCGATTTCAACGACGGGAGGAAAGATGGGCCCGCTATAATCCCCACGGCAGCCACAAAGAGGTTAAGTCCCATATTGTCGAGAAACCATATCACGGCCGGAGGTATGTTGCCGAAACGCGGGTGACGGTTTCTCCACCATCCCAAAATCAGTCCCATAAGCAGAGCCCCACCTGTAGTGCTGAGGGTTATTGGTATGCTCTCAAGTTTGAAGGAGAGAGCGCCGATGAAGCAGCCTATGGCTATCGCCAGTCCGATTGATACCATATCGGTTGTGGTGTCCTTGGTTTCCGTGTATCCCATATTGGCAGCCGCATTCATGACATTGCCCGGCTGACCGGTAAGAGTGATGTTATCACCCGTGAGCACAACAGTAGCATCGAGGGGTGGCATGACGGTGCTGTTGCGTGAGAATTCCCTGATACCCACCCCTTGCATATACGGCTCCGACCTCAACTGTGCGAATGTCTTCCCTACAGCCTTAGGTGAGGAGACAGTCACGTTGAGATGGTCGTCGCGGAAAGTTGTGAGCGGTATGTCATGAATCTCCTCGCCTAACATGCGCCCCTTCTCATCAAGCAGGGATGCGCGGCCGGTAAGCACTATCACGTCACCCTTACCCATCTTCATGTCGGTGGGATGGTCATAGGTGACGCCATTGATACGAAGCCGCACAATGAAGATTTTGTTATCAGCGAAATTGAATTTACGTTCCACCTGCCGTATTGTACGCGGTTTGTCGAAATAGTCGCCGGTGAGACGATAAGCCGCATAATTGTTGTAGTTTACCTTATCGTCATCAATCGTTTTATCCTTCGCCTTATCCTTATCCTTATCATGCTCGTAAGGGTTGCATCTCTCCATCTCGGAGGCCTCCTCCTTCACCTTTTTCAGTCCGCCAAGCATCATCGGCCCGGCAATAGAGAGAAACCAGGCGGAGCCGATGGCACCGAACACATAAGTTACGGCATAACACACCGGCACCATCTCACGTATGCCGCTCTTCCCAGCCTCCGATATCGACAAGCCGTTGACAGTGTCATTGATAAAACCGAGAGATGCGGAAGCCGTCTGCGACCCGGCGAAGAGGCCCAGGGCCTCCCCGGTGTTATAATGCATAAGTTTCGCGGCGGCCAAGACAGTGAAGCCACACACCATGGCCTCGACAAGCGCGAAAAGCACCTGCTTCAAGCCATGTCCCTTGAGAGCATGAAAGAAATGCGGACCCGCACTGTAGCCTATCGAGAAGAGGAAGAGGATAAAGAAGAGATTCTTGATAAGGTCGGGCACAGGTATGTCGAGCTGCCCGATGAGCACCCCCGTGAGCAGAGTGGCCGGAATCACCCCTAAAGAGATAATCTTATACTTCAGTCTGCCAATCCAGAAGCCGATACCGATTGTAAGAAAAATCGGTATTACAGGGTAATGACGGAATATGTCGGTGATAAAATCCATAGGATAAATTCAGTTATCCCCCTATGAAGTGACCACCGTGTCAGGCCCTCTTATTCCAGCCGCGAGAGAACCGAAAGAATCGATTCACCCATTCCGATGTTATAGCCCGTAGAGACCCATACAATTCTGTTGAAAGAGTCGGCCACCACGAAAATCGGGTCGGAAGCATTGTCAAGATGCAGAGACTCAACTATTTCCTTACGGCTGCGCCCATCGTTGTCAATTCCCAGGAGGAGATTATGTGGAAGATTGGGGAAGTGCGAAGCGTCGAAACGAGCGGCGCGGTCGCCATCCTCTAAGAGTATAACAATCTTACGGCCATTTTTCTCCAGACGCTCCCTTACCGCTGACAGATCATTGAGCGCATGGGCCGACGGTTCATGATTGGGAGATATGAGTCCGAGCACATAATAACCCCTTCCGGTCGACGACAGGATACTCTTGTCGGAGTCTGTGGCAAGGTCGTGATAGATATTCTCGGCATTGAGCGAGCCGATAACCGAGAGCTGCTCATTATCTTGACGTATGGTCAGGGGGAGTTCAAGAGTCTCGCCCGGTGTTATGCTGAACACCTCACTATGGGCAAGCACGGTTCCGTCGGCCATACGCTGTCCGGAGGTGAGGATATACTGACCGGCATCGAGAGCCACGGGGGATGAGAAAATCTGCGACAGAGTGGCACCTTCAGGGAATTCAAGCTGACGTGGAAGACCATTCTCAATCTTAGAGATAGAGAACTGTGAGTAATACACAGGGTCAAGCAGATAACCTTGCGGTGAGTATGACAGTCTCAGATTACCCTCGGTTGAGGATGATGAGGGGAGGCTCTCTTTTGTGAGTTGCAGATCGACCGCGGTCCAGTCGCTCCCGTCTTTTGAGAATTGAGTGGCACCGGTGACAGGGTCGATACGGGCAGGTATGCCCAAGCTGCGTGCCATGGCCACAAAAAAGATCTTTTTTGCCATTGCATCACCCATACGCACAGAGAGCACGCCGGAGGGGCTCATGCGCAGACTTTGCGGATTTCTGTCGTCGCAACCGGTGATATTGTCGGCAATCCAATCGGCCAGAGAGGATGGATTGTCTACAAAGCCGTCCAAGGTAGCCGACGGGAAAGCCCTGTGGAAAGATGCGAGATGGCTGCGCCAAGGGGTTAGCGCCTCATTCTCAATACGGGGGTTCAGGATATACTTCTCATATACCTCATCCAAAAGACCGTCTGGTTTCTCAGCCACATAAGTGATATGATCCATCACCACCTCAGCCGGGATATCACGGCGGTCCTTCTCCGAGACATTGAGCAGCAGACGCATGGCCAACGCCCGTTTGTCGGAAGGGAGCGACTCAAGCAGCGAGACGAGTGTCTTATGGTTGCCCCGCGACTCAAGAAGAATCGTGCGGAGATTCTCCTCATCGAGCTTAAGCCGGCGGGCAACTACCTCAGCGTCAGCCGGGGAGATGAAAGTTGACGTATATGCCTGACGTATAGAATCCTCCTGCTGCAGACGGGTGTCGTTGACGGCTCTCATGGAGTCGGTGACAGTCGGAGTGGTGGCTCCTGCCGGAGGAGGAACCAGATTGAAATCGAGAGGGAACGAGTCGGATGCATTCCTGTCGAGTGTAATCCTTACCGGAGCAGTGTGCGCATCGTTGACATAATCGCGTGGAGAGGCCATGGCGATACCAAACCGCTCTCCATCGGTGGCCCATACCACAAGGTCGCCCAGTCCGGCGCGCATGGAAGCCCGTCCGGATTCATCAGCCACCTTAGTGACGGCCGGATAATACTCCGCATAATTATATATGCAGAAACTTACGCGGGCACCCTTTGCCGGGGAGCCGTCGGGGTTGACAATCTCCACAGGGAGCACCGCGGTTGGGGCATAGTTGGAGGTTACATTGATACGTGTGGACAGAGGGAGTTTGAGAAGCACCTCCTCCGGACCGTCATAATCGCCATAGACATTGGTATTCATCAGTATGCCACGCGAGGCCGGAAGATTAAACCAAGCGAGGTTGAGCACAGGTTCAGGCTCGCAAGCCCCGAGGAAATACCAATTGCCGTCGGCCCATGCCTCCACCCAGGCATGATTGTCATCGGTGTGTGCCCAGCGTGGAGTGTAAATCTGGCGTGCCGGGATTCCCACCGAGCGCAAGGCCGCCACTGTAAAAGTGGATTCCTCGCCACAACGTCCTATTGCCTGGCTCACCGAAGAGAGGGGTGATGAGGTGCGTGCATCCGAAGGTTTGTATGTCACTTTCTCATGACACCAATGGTTCACCTCAAGAATAGCCTCCTTCATCGGGAGACCCTTCACCCTCTCCTTCAACTCATCATAGAAAACGACACGCGAGTTGTCGAGACTTTCGTTATTCACCCTTACAGGGAGCACGAAATGCAGGAACTCACGTTGCGGCACGCTCTCACCCCATGGCATCTCCTTCCGGGCACGGAGAGAGGCATCGACATTATCGAGATAGAACTGACGGGAATAATCGACACTGTCAGGTAGCGACATACCGGAGTAAAGGAAATCAATGGCCTCCTCACGGGTAATGGGGTAAGCTGCCAAAGTGGAGAGAAGAAGGGGAAGGTAAAGCAATTTCATAAAGAGATAAGTTTAGCAACGATGTCAGGTGACGTTGACAGAGGTGCGTATTCATCAGAACCGGGCACACCCATCGACACCAAAGGCTGACGGAATTTCATACGGCTCGCCATAGGTTTGCGTGCCGTGGCATGAATGGCCTGCACACCTGTGGCCTCCACAATCTCGCGCGCGTTGGAGGGGTTGATTCCGGCACCGGCCATTACTGTAATCCTTCCGGCAGCCCGGTTGACAGTCTTCTTAAGCTGATGCAATCCTTTTACGGCCGACTGGGCAGCCCCTGAGGTAAGGAGGCAGTCACATCCGAGAGTGATAATCTCCTCAAGACTCTTGTCAAGGTCGCGGGCCACGTCAAAAGCGCGGTGGAAAGTGATGTTGCAATGAAGTCGGTCGCATTCCGCAGCAGTGGCGCGGGCCACGTCAATCAGACGTTGCATTGCAGCGCAATCCACATCACCCTCCGGAGTGAGGACTCCGATCACCACACCCGTGGCACCGGCGCGTATGGCAGTGCGGATATCCTCCACCATCATAGAGAGCTCACATTCCGAATAAAGGAAATCGCCCGGCCGGGGACGGATAAGGACATTGATCTCATCAAGACCTGATTCCACGGCTTTACGTATAAGACCGAGGGAGGGGGTGAGTCCCCCCTCCGATAAACCGGAGCAGAGCTCAATACGGCGGGCACCGCCGGCTTTGGCTGCGATGACGCTCGCGAGGTCGCCGCAGCATATTTCAAGGGTAATCATAACTTGCATTCAATTATATAATCAGGGGCATCCGGCATCTTCTCAATCTGGATAAGCGTATTGCCGCCATGCTTGCTGAACTTCACCGGTTTGCCGGAGGCGAATTCGAAAGCCTTCTTGATTTTAAGGTCGCCGGGGAGGAGAATCGCGTCGGTCTCAGGCGTCATCACATGCACGAAAAGACGGTCACCCTTGCGGGTGGCAGTTCCCCAGGACTGTGCCGGGAAGGGAGAGCCCTCGGTGCCGTAGACAGTCTCACCGTTGATTCTCAGCCATTCCCCCATATCCTTCAGGCGGTCGAGTGCCGTTGCCGGGAGTTCGCCGTCAGGTTGAGGACCGATATTCAGGAGGAAGTTAGCGCCCATACCGGCGGTCTTGACAAGATAACGTATAAGGGTGGTTGCATCCTTGTAATTCTGGTCGTTTATCTTGTAACCCCACATCCCGTTCATGGTGTTGCACGTCTCCAGGGGGAGTCGGCTCACCTCCTGACCGGATAGTCCGGCAGTATTCTCACCCGGCAGGTCACGTTCAAAAATCTGGATATTCTCACCCGCGAAAGGTGTCTGGTGATGGTTGTTTGCCACGAGGCATCCGGGTTGCAACCGGTGGATCATATCATACTGCTCCTCGAGTTGCCAGTTGAAAGGGGTTGTATCCTCATCATGATCCCACCAACCGTCGAACCATATGGCTCGGATCGGACCATAGTTTGTTAGCAGCTCGGTAAGCTGGTTATTCATGAACTGATAATAGGAATTCCAGTCGGCCTTCGACGCATCGCGTCCGGTGGAATGGCCGGTGCGTCCCTGAGGATAGTCGTCGCGGGTCCAGTCAAGGTGAGAGTAATAGAGATGCAAAGACAATCCCTGCTTACGGCATTCCTCAGAGAGTTCCTTCAGAATGTCGCGCTTGAAGGGAGTGCCGTCAACGATGTTATAATCACTCTGGTCAGTGTCGAACATCGAGAAACCGTCATGATGCCGGGTTGTGATGCATATATACCTTGCTCCTGCATCCTTGAAAGCCTTGACCCACTCCGCGGCGTTGAATTCGGCCGGATAGAAACCTTTGGCGGCTTTGGCATATTCCTCGGCAGTCGGGCCGTAATTGAGATACCATTCACCTTGTCCGAACATAGAGTATATTCCCCAATGCAGGAAGATACCGAAACGGTCGTCGGAGAACTCCTTCTGGCTCTGGCGCACTTCAGCCGAGGGGGTATAGGAGGGTAAGGTATCATACGCTACGGCCATGCCATGTGAAATGACAGAGAGGCCTGACAAGAGGGAAAGAGACAGGATTGAATTTCTCAGTTTCATGGGATAGTATGTTTGGTTCATGCTGAGGCGGCAATCTTTGAATATCGCCGGTCAACTCTATAAATAGTATGCGAAATTAAGAAAAAATCCAAACATCACCAATTCTCGACGCAACATTCCCTCCGTAAAGTTTGTGCAAACTCAAAAAGTTCAAACGCACGCTCAATCCCGGATGGTTAGAGAATCTGTTGGTTTATATTAGAAATATTGCTATATTTGCGGCAAAAACCAGATGATTTATGGAGAGACGGCATTTTCCGGTTGGAATAGAGACATTTTCGGAATTACGGGAGAAGAACTATGTGTATATTGACAAGACAGAGTTGATTCACCGTCTTGTGACATCCGGTAAATATTATTTCCTGAGTCGGCCGCGCCGGTTCGGGAAAAGTTTGCTGTTGTCAACAATCCGTTCTTTTTACGAAGGCAGACGCGACCTATTCGATGGACTTGCCATCTCACGTTATGCCCATTCCTGGGAGAGCCATCCTATTTTTCATCTGAATTTCGTGAACTTTAACACAAGCTCAATCGATGGGCTGAATTCAATACTGGAGCATCAGATTTCCAGATGGGAAGAGATGTATGGCAGAAGTGGCGTGCGACTTGACTTTGCCCAGAGATTTTATGATGTGATTGAGCGCAGTGTATTGCAAACGGGTCAACAGGCAGTAGTGCTTATAGATGAATATGACAAGGCTCTTGTCAGCACATTGGGCAATTCCGAGCTTCATGAACAGTTCCGGTCGATACTGAAGCCTATCTATGGCACGCTCAAGGCGGCCGACCGTTATATCAGTTTCGGCATGATAACGGGAGTGTCACGATTCTCACGACTGAGCATTTTCAGCGATATAAACAATCTAAGCGATATCTCTTTCGCGAATGAATATTCCACAATTTGTGGAATAACAGAGGAGGAGTTGCTTCGTGACTGCTGGGAAGGGATAGAGAAAGTATCATCGGCCACCGCTACTCCCGTTGACGAGACGGTTGCACTGCTGAAAAGAAATTATGATGGGTATCATTTCACAAGGAAATGCCCCGACCTCTACAATCCATTCAGTCTGTTCAATGCATTTGAACGTGGGGAGGTAGGGAACTATTGGTTTGCTACCGGAACGCCGACATTCCTCATAGAGCGTATGCGTAATGCCAACACTTCTCTTCCACAGCTGTTGCATTCAGAGGCAGACACGACCCAACTCTCCGATATAGATTCATATAGTTCTTCAACTATTGCTTTGCTATTCCAGACAGGATATCTTACCATCAAGAGATATGATCCGGAATATGATACATATTTTCTGGGCTTGCCAAACAGAGAGGTAGCTCATGGTTTTTTCAGGGATCTGCTTTTCGCAAAAGACCCGCAATATCGACAGCTGGTTGATAGATTAGATGAGGCGCCTATAAGATAATTAGCCGAAATAACAGTAATTCATGTGGTAATAAGAAATTAATTTAACAATTATAAGTTAAAACTTGGCATTAGTGTTAATAAATGCTAATATTTGATGATTTGTAAAAATAATTGATTAAGTTTGTGAAATAATAGTTAAAACAAAAAACTTTGGCTATGGAAAATAAAAAAATGAGAATATCAGAGTTTATCAACTCAATGGAGGGTGAGGAACTCAATGAAGCCACATGCCTGATGGGTGGAACTACGGGAAAGGATGCAAAGCCTGAGGCGAGCACGAATGGAGGGAACTGTATAAACGGTAACAGGGATGGGTGTAACTATTCCACAAATGATGGTGCATGCCAGAATGTGCAAGGAGGGTGTGACAATTCCAAGAATGGCACCAATTGCAATAATTCCTATCAACCTTCTGTAGAAAAGTAGTTGAAGAAATTAATTAGTATTAGTAAAGGTACTAATAAGAAATTGAAAATCTCGGAGTTCATCAACTCGATGGAGGGAGAAGAACTCGATGCTGCTACCTGCCTGATGGGTGGTGCTACAGGTGATGGAGCAGCAAGTCCGCATGCGAAAACAAACGGCATGGATTGGTCTAATAGTTCTATGGGGGAGTGTAATGAATCAACAAATAACGGTTCATGCACGAATGTGTCCGGGATGTGTAATGATTCCACAAATGGAGGTGCATGTAAATCATAAAACCCAATATTCCGTCAAATTCTAATGTCGGATGTGCTAAGTGAATGAAAATGAAGTTGAGTAAATGGAATTCATATATCAATCTTGAAGGAAACGAGGGATTGGTTTACAATGCTTTCACCGATAGATTTATCGTTGTGAAAGCTGCTTCCATGGACTTGATTCATGCACAGAAAGGGGAGATTGAACAATTTTCCCCTCTCTTCCGAGAACAGATGGTGGTGGCCGGAGGTATGGTAGAAGATGACTTGGATGAGGCGAGGGAGGTTGATAAGCTGATTCTTGAGACTGATTTCGACAAGTCAACGCTGCAAGTCATAGTCAATCCTACACTGGATTGCAATTTCAAATGCTGGTATTGCTATGAGAATCATATCCAGGACTCTTGTATGTCTGAGGATACACAAGCCGCGCTGATTACTTTGATTGAGAAACGTCTTGACAACAACAAAGAGACAAAAGAGTGTCAGCTCTCTTTCTTCGGAGGTGAGCCACTCCTGCGATTTCATGAGGTTGTGCAGCCGTTGATTTCAAAGTCATCCCTTATCTGTAAGAAACGACGGGTAAGGCTCCGTTTGCAGTTCACCACCAATGCTTATCTTTTAGATGATGTGATGATAGGATTTCTGCGTAAATTCCCGGCGTCATTTCAGATAACGTTGGATGGAGGGAGATGTGAGCACGACAAAACCAGATTCGGTAAAGGGGGTATTCCATCCTATGACGTGATACTGAAGAACATTGCCAAATTGGCGTATGCTGATTCACATGTAGTAGTACGTATAAATTATACGGCAAAGAATATTGAGAGTTGTAAGGAGATTCCCAATGATCTGGAGCAAATTTCATCTGACAAGAGGAATAGGATTGTTGTGGATTTCCAGAGGGTGTGGCAGGATAAGCCGGACTCATACGGAGATACAGCTGATCTTATTGTAAAGAATCTGCGCCATGAGTTGAATGAGAAAGGATTCAGGACTTCTGATAACAGGATGATTGATTCTGTCAGAAATTCATGCTATGCGGATAAATACAATGAGCTGCTTGTAAATTACAATGGAGATGTGTTCTTCTGCACGGCGAGAGATTTTATACATGAGCACAGAGCTGGAAAGCTGCGTCCTGATGGCGACGTGGAATGGATTGACGACAGGTATAAAAGACGACTGTCGTGTAAATTCAGAAAACCGTTGTGCAGGGAGTGCAGGATAGCTCCAATATGTGGTGGCGGTTGCCGGACAAAATGTCTGGAGACTGCGCATCATGAGGGATGCAATTTAAGATATTCCGAGGAGGATATAGACAATATAGTCATGGATAGGTTTATAAACAGATTCATGATTCAAAAATAGCGATTGACACCTGATTATCAAAAATAAAACTAACTTGACAGAGATGAATAAGTATTTTGTATTATCCATATTGTTTGCTTCGTCATTGGCAGCATATTCACAGACAGAGGAGAGTGAGGATGAAGCCAAGATAAAGGAATTGGACGAGGTGGTCGTGAAGGGAAAAAATGCCTGGATCGAGGATGGCAAATATATATTTGTTCCCACTAAAAAGGAGAAGAATCTCGCAAGAAATATGGAGGGGCTGATTGACAGGATGCATACCGGTGTCTTGTTTGTTGAGGATGGTCAGATCAAAACAAAGAATGGTCAATCAGTCAGTATATTTGTAAATGGGGTGCCTGCTGATAATATGGAAAAGGCTACATTCTGGGCGAAAAATGCTCTGAGAGTAGAGTTTATGGAGTCGTCAGATGATCCCAGATTTATTGGGTGTACTAATATTGTAAACTTTGTGATGCGTGAATATGTTGCAGGAGGTCTAACAAAATTTGATGTCAATCAGCAATTCCCTAATGATGGAAGTTATTCGGCTGCATCAAAATTGGTCTGGGGCAAGATGACATATAACGCCCTCTTCAAGGGAGGTTATTCTCGTGACCACCAATCAGGAAATGAGACAACAGAGCATTATGACGGTATAAATTATAACGGGTCATTTTATGAAAGGGTAAGCAGATATGAGAATGCCAAGGAGGTGAACCGTTCCAACGATATATATGGAGGATTCAGTGCCATATATAAGACCGATAAGCTTACGGTTTCTCATAATGTGGCATTGCAGTGGAACGAGAATCCGGGAAGTATAACTCAGGGAACTGTAGCTTATTCTCCGGCAATAATCTCTTCTGACATGATGCTTTCCAGAGCAAATTCTCACTCATTGTCACCCTCTTTAGAGGGGCTTTACATATACTATCCATCTTCCAAGTGGTCATTTGCTTTTTGGTGGGTATTGAATCATTCACATAATAACAACTATGCATCCTATACAGATATAGGTCTTGAGCCAATACAGACAGACTCACGAGAGAATACCTACGGTGTGCTGGGGAGATTTACAGTAGGGTGGTATTTGCGGAAAAATATGGTTTTCTCTTTCGCCGTACTGGAGAATCGTACAATTTCTGATGTGGATTATTCAGGAAACACAATATCCCGGCAATGGCAGAATAATGGCAACACAAAATTTGAGGTAGGTTTCTGGTACAAGCCGACTGATAACATTGTGTTTAAAGTCACACCGGAAATTTCCCTTTCAGACAGGAACGTCAATCATATGTTGAAACGTACGGACTGGTTACCGGGTGTAAATGCAAATCTATTCTTTGGTATAGATGATAAGAATAGCTTAAGTCTTGAAAGTTGGTATTACCAAAGGACTCCAGTCTCTTCCACAAGGAATGATCTGATTTTGAAATCTACGGAACTCAAATGGATAGAGGGTAACCCTTATATGGATTCATCGTCAAATTATTGGTTGTCATTAGCGTATTATTCATATCCCAGTTCATGGTTCAATCAAAATTTCTCATTTAATTTCATTTCCCATTCCAATGACTCATATCTCGAGTATCGGGTTGGTGGAACTGAATATGATGGTGTGATAGGTAAGTATATGAATGCGCCGGTTAATAGAACTTATAAACTGACATGGGCTTTCGGTATAGATTTATTTGACGGCAACGTTAGATTAGGCAATCAGTTTAACTACAATTACCAACGTGTGGCCGGAAGAGGGTTGAATAGTGTTCGCACACGTCCATATATTAGTTGGGATTTTGGGAATTGTTCAATCTCTGCTAATTATGGAACGCCAGAGAGATTCTATTCTCAAGGAGGGACACAAAAAATAAAGACATCCTCATATTATGGTCTGAGTTTCAGCTATGGTAATGGGAATTTATTATTCGATGTTGAATTGAATTCTCTATTTAGAAAGTATGCTACTGAAACTATAGAGATGAACAGCGGACCATACCGTTATACCTCACGTGACTGGAGCAATGGACGTAATGTTTCGGTGTCTTTGACCTACACATTTGATTATGGGAAGAAGGTTACTCCGGGTATTGATATTTCTGAAAAGAATTTGAAATCAACCTCTGTGCTTGGCTCGGATTGACAAGTACCGGCCAGTGTGAATATGTTTGGAAGAGGATTCAAGGCATACAGGCAGCTGCAGGCTTCTGACTGCGGTGTGACCTGTGTAAGGATGATAGCGAGGGCTTTCGGGAAGAGTATTCCCGCCAAAGCCCTCCGCTCTCTTACGGAGGTTAACAAACTGGGAGTGTCGTTGCAGGATCTTATCGATATTTTCAAAAAAGTGGGTATGAGAAGCACAGCTTTGAGGATTACTGTGAATGATCTCTACCGTATGCCTTTGCCTGCAGTCCTGTTCTGGGACCAACGACATTATGTGGTGTTATATAAGATTGACACCAAGAGAAAGATATTTCATATCGCTGATCCCGACGATGGGAAATTCAGACTTTCAGAGGATGAATTCATGAGCCATTGGAGAGGGTCGGAGAATACAGGCGTGGTGGTTTTGGCTGAGCCTGATGATGACTTCGACAGTATCCGGTTTGATAAACAGGATGTCGTGCCGAAGTTGTTCAACTCGGTAAAGTCGGAGATATTCAGATACAAGAGCGTTTTTATCAAGGTGCTGATACTCTCTCTGTTCTGCATGGGGTGCGACTTTCTGTTGCCGATACTGCTTCAGAATGTCGTTGACAAGGGTATAGGGGAGAGGAACATAGCATTGGTGTGGATGCTTGTTGCAGGTCAGGTGGCTGTATTCTTAGGGAATACAGCTGCTTCAAATCTGGTAGGGTATATGATGTCAAGGGCAGGTATGCTCATCAATCTTGACATGACCAGGCGCTATCTTGAACGTCTTGTAAGTTTTCCATTATCATTCTTTGACACCCGTTCATCCGCCGAGCTGATACAGAAGACAGATGACCAGTCACGAATCAAGGATTTCCTGATGCAGCTCCCTAATTCAACGCTTTTTGTAGTGCTGAATTTAGTTGTGTTTTCAGGAATAATGATATGGTATAATGTATATTTGTTCCTCTTCTTCCTTGCCTTGACCTTGCTTGAGATAGGATGGACATTGCTGTTTCTGAAGCCACGTCAGGAATTGGATTATGCCTTCTTCTCTGTTTCTTCACGCAACAGGAACTACATGTATGAGCTGATCAATGGCATGAAGGAGTTAAAGGTTTCCGGATCACACGTTTCAAGGTTGAACGGCTGGGTGGAATTGCAGAGGAGGGCAATCAATCTCTACACCAAGAGCCTGCGGCTATCAATCACGATGTCAGGAGGGCAGACTGTGATAGCCAGGTTGAAGGAGATAACCATAACCGGAATCTGCGCCACATTGGTAATTGACGGTAAGCTTTCGTTCGGAGAGATGCTGACGGTAGGGTATGTAGTGGGGAGGTTATCCGGTCCGTTCCAGAGCATAATAGGGATGACCTCACAGCTGCAGGATGCTGCAATTTCATATGAACGTCTTGATGAGGTGCTGAATGACGAGACAGAGCATAAGGGTAGAGTGGAATACTCTAAGCCTGAGATTGAATTCCGGAATGTGAGTTTCAGATACGCCGGCAATTCATCCCCTTTTGTGATTGACGGACTGAACCTGAAGATAAATAAGGGTGAGACCGTTGCTCTTGTAGGTGAGAGCGGATGCGGAAAGACCACATTGATAAAACTGATGTTAGGGTTTTATATCCCACAGAGGGGAGAGATCCGGCTTAGCGGCATCGATATCAAGGAGCTGGATAACGACAGCTGGTTGGAAAATTGTGGGGTTGTCATGCAGTCGGGATATATTTTCAGTGAGACTATTGCCGAAAATATTGCCATGACACAAGATTATAACTTGGATAGGGTGAAGGAGGTGGTGGATATAGTAGGGATGAGGTCATTCGTGGAATCCTTGCCAATGAGATATGACACCCGGATAGGGAATACGGGGCAGGATCTGAGTGGCGGTCAGAAACAGCGTCTTCTGATTGCCAGGGCTATCTACAGGAATCCCGAGATTCTCTTTATGGATGAGGCCACCTCCTCGCTGGATGCTTCGAATGAACGGAGCATTACCGAGAGGGTCAATGCCATGCAGAGTGGGAAGACTTTGATTGTGGCTGCCCATAGGCTTTCGACGGTTAAAAATGCAGACAGGATATTGTTTATGTCGGAAGGCCGGATTCTGGAGGAGGGCACACATGAGGAGCTGATTGCAAAAAGGGGAAGATATTTTGAACTGGTGAACAATCAGCTTGAATATCTTGAGTCAATGGAATGACGAATGTTGCGTTGAGAATTGGGGATGTGAGGATTTTTTCTTAATTTTGCAGTTCTGACAGAGGCAGGGCCTCCATGTTTTTGACCGGGGGCTTTATTTTGCTTTACTGTCGGTGTTTTAAGCTTTAGATAATGAAGAGATATTCGCGAATTTTCCCTTTCATCGGTATGGCGGTTCTCGTCTTACCTGTATTGCCCGTATTGGCGGCTAACCCGGAACTTCCCAAAACCGAAATCCTGGGGAAGGAATATTATTATCACGAGATAAAGAAGGGGGAGTCAATCTATGGAATCGCCAAGCAGCATGACTGGGACCTTGACGAACTGGTGAGACTGAACCCGTCGACCGCCTCTGATATGAAGAAGGGGACACGACTGTATTATCCAACAGGGCGTGTCACAGTTGTCAGCGAGGTGACGGATGAGACCGTTGAGCAACCTGATTCGGTGTATGAGCCTATTGAACATAAGGTGAAGAAGGGTGAGACGGTCTATGGCATCTCCAAACAATATAACATCCCTCTTGAAACAATATATTCCCTCTATCCTGATTCGAAATATGGATTAAAGACGGGTGAGATTCTTACTTTCCCGCAGACGGCTTCGACGGTTGACTCGCGTTATCTCTACTATGTGATAAAGCCGGGCGACACATTGCAGTCGGTGGCCCAGCGCTACAAGACCACTGTCGAGGATATTCTCCGTGCCAATCCTGGCGTGACCGATACAAGTTTCAGAATAGGTGACACTGTGAGGGTGGCGGTGAATTCAAACTCTACCCGTCTGCACACGGAACTGGTTGAGGAGGAGCGTCTCGCAAGCATCGATTCCTATAAAGTGAAGAAGAATGACACCTGGAATTCGATTGCAAAGAAAACAGGGGTTGACGTGGGCACTCTCAAGGAGGCCAACGAGGAGACTCCGAAGCTTGAGAAGAACGATATTATCAATATCCCTGTCATAGAGACAGTGCAGGTGGAGAAGGAGGTGGCTGGCGAGGAACCGCGAGAGATGACCTCAGATGTAATCCAGGAGATCTACGACTCTATCCACCAGGTGAATTCAGATGTGCGTCAGCTTGACGAAGTTAGGATTGCCCTCCTTCTTGACGAGCCGTCGTCGAAGAAAGATATTGATTTCTCACGCGGTATGTTGCTCGCTCTTGATGAGATGAAGGATGCCCCGTATAAGATAGCGTTCAAGGTAATCGACGGGCGTAGCTCCACATCCTCAGTGACGGATGACCTTGACCAGTTCGGCCCAGACCTTCTTGTGGCCACGGCCGACAAGTCGTTCCCGGCATTCCTTGCCGATTATGGCGAGACCAACAAGGTTGAGATAGTGAACGCTTTCGATGTCCGCAACGACCTGTATGAGGATAATGCGGCTATGGTGCAGCTGCTCCCCCCTTCGGCACTATTCAACGAGCAGATTGCTGACAGGATATTTGAGGAGTATGGCGACCGTAAGGTGCTCTTTGCCGGTGTGGAGGATGAGAATGACGCTATCAGCGACCTCCTTGAGAAGAGGTTAGGAGAGGGTAATGTTACCCACCTATCTGTGGCCTCGTTGGGAGAGTATCAGCTTCAGGATGACGGTTCATACCTCATATATGCCTATCCACAGAAGAAGGAGGAGGTGACCGAGCTTCTTGGTGTTGTGTCGCATCTGAAGGAGGCTTCGCCACTTTGCGACGTCACAATTGTGGGACGTCCGAGCTGGGTGACACTTACCGACAATTTCCGCGACCATTTCGATGATGCCGACATCGTGGTGCCTGCCCGTTGTTGGCTTGATGTGGAGAGCGACGAGGGTAAGAGATTCGTGGCCGACTTCACGGCTGCCTACGGAGGTGAGCCGGTGCGTTCATTCCCTAACTTCGCAGCTTCAGGCTACGATATTGCAAAATATTTCATCCCGGCGATAGCAGATAACGGTGGGGATTTCAACCGTCAGACAGCCCTTCATACAAGTGGCCTCCAGACTGACTTTAAACTCGAAAGAATCAGCAACTGGAGCGGATTCCTTAATCCGGTGGGATATCTGATTAAATTCCGTCCTTCAGGATTTGTCGACAAGGAGAGTGTGAAGTGATGAGGTGCGCCAGAATACTTAGAAAAATAGCTGTGACCGCAGCATTGGCAATGTCGTGTGCGGGCATCAATATGAACGCGCAGACGCATTACAGTTCCAATGTGTCGGTAGGTGTGAAGGGTGGTCTCGACTTTTCGAGAGTGTTCTTTAATCCGAGTGTGAAACAGAAGTTCGCCATGGGGGCTACGGCCGGTGTGATGTTCCGTTACATCGAGGAGAATCATTTCGGTC
Organism: uncultured Porphyromonadaceae bacterium; assembly: GCA_947575235.1. Lineage (GTDB taxonomy): Bacteria > Bacteroidota > Bacteroidia > Bacteroidales > Muribaculaceae > Lepagella. The sequence goes on along the minus strand of CANPMT010000031.1, from coordinate 5,705 downwards.
TGATAGCTGAATTGAATTTCGCCCAGCGTGGCTGGGCTGAGAACTTTGAGGAGGCTCCGTATAATTACCAGCGCACCACGAATTATTTCGAGCTTCCGGTTATGGCACATATCTTTTTCGGTCGCCGCGGAAGGTTCTTCGCCAATGCGGGTCCTCAGATAGGCCTTTATGTAGGTGATAAGGTTTCTGCCAATTTCAATCCGGAGGAGATGGCCACGTTGCCCGATTTCCCATACCGCAACCGCATGAATGAGCAGATGCTGATGGATGTTACACAGAAATTTGACTATGGCATATCGGCAGGCGTGGGTGGCGAGTTCAATATCAATAAAAGGAACTCATTGGCGATAGAGGCAAGGTTCTATTTCGGGTTGGGGAATCTCTTCCCCTCGAAGAGGTCTGACACTTACAGTGCCTCCAACCAGATGAGTGTCTCCGCCACCATCGGCTACTGGTTCAGGGTTAAGTAATCATCTCCACAAGCTGTATTTCCGGTAATATTACGGCATATGCCGTAATTTACTCGTTATCAGACAAGCCAACAAATTCTGCACCAGCTTGGTGCAGAATTATATCTTTCTTGCCGTCAGTCTCTTGTGCTTCTATACTCAAACTCAAGGAGCCGCGTTTTATTGACGCGGCTCCTTGAGTTTATACTTGCTTTGCTTCTTATGGAGGCTCTTATTTTATCCTCAGCACTGTGAAGGAGTAAGGTTCCAGTTCCATTTTGAAGAATGGGGAGTCGAGTGTGACACGGTCGGTCTTGACCGAAGCCTTCTCATCGGCAGGCTTGCCGGACATTACTGTCCTTACAGAACTGAGCGAGGATGTGTCGCCGGCAAATATCTTCTTGAGGTCGATATCAAGAGCAGTGGATACAGGAAGCATGTTCACCAGCTTGACTATGACATCGCCTGTGGCTGGATCTTTCACCACCGAGGCTCCTACTCTGACACGTGCCTTATCATTGTCGGTGTCGAGACGGAGGTCGGAAGCAAGATATTTCGAACCTGCGTTCTCACCATAAAGACGCATTGTCTCGTAATCAGTAGTGGGACGCACCTCAGAATTATTGAAATAGATAAGGTCAGGTTTCCACTGGGTGTGGTTATCCTTGGCCAGCAGAGGAGCGTATGAACTCATGGTGACAACATCGCCGTTGCGTTCCACCGATGTCAGATAGAGAGCCTCAGCAAGCGCCGTCTCCATATTTGAGGGACGACCGGGTAGGTGGGCAGCCCATTCACCGAGGTAGACTTTAGTTCCTTTGCGGTCGTAGTTGTCATAGAAATCCTGGTTGTAGATCAGCCACGCCGGGTCAACATAATAATGCTCGTCGACCATATCTATACCTTTCTCCTTTGCAAGACGCCATCCCTCCTCATAATCGGCCCCTTCGTAGAACGGTCCGACAGTGCCTATTACAGTAATCTCGGGGTGAGCTCTCTTCACGGCATCATTTATACGGTTGAATCGCTCTTTGAACACAGATGTGATCATATCCTCGTTTCCGATACCGATATATTTAAGTCCGAAAGGTTCGGGGTGGCCCGCTTCTGCACGGAGGCGTCCCCAGGTGGATGTGGCGGGACCATTGGCATATTCAATCAGCTCGAGCACATCCTGAATGTAAGAATCGAGCGAATCCATCGGCAGTCCACCCTGTTGTCCATAGTTTGTCACCGCGTCATGGCTGAAGCGCGAAGGTGTCCATGAGTTCTGGCAGGGGACGGCGGCTGCGAGCACAGGGAGTGGTTCGGCGCCGATATCCTCGCAAAACTGGAAATACTCGAAATATCCCAGTCCACGCGACTGATGGTAGCCCCAGAGGTTGGAAAGAGGTTTACGGCTTTCGAGAGGTCCGACTGACCCTTTCCAGTCATACATATTGTCGAGACCGTTGCCATGAGCCACACATCCCCCCGGGAAGCGTACGAAACGAGGTTTGAGATTTGCAAGAGTCTGAGCCAGATCTGCCCGCAGGCCATTCTCACGCCCCTTGAAGGTATTCACAGGGAAGAGCGACACCATGTCAAGGTCGAGCACACCATTATTTTTCGGTACGATATGCAGAGAGGCGTTTGTGGTATGTTCGATAGGGGTGAGCAGAAGTTCATAGTCATCCCACTTTGAACTCTTCTTTACCGTGAGCTTACCGTTGGCAACCTTATTGCCATGGGCAGTGACGAGGTCAAACTCAACCGGCATCTTCTTTGTGGAACGAGCCTTGAACCTCAAGCGGTAAGGTTCACCCTTTGTCAGGGTGATTCCATCGAATCCGGAGTTTACGAAAGCGTTCCCGCCATTATTGATAAGAGTGGCTATACCCCCCTTCACATCAAGACGGGCGTAGTGGGGATTGTTGGGATGGATTGGATTGTCGGTAGCTATCGAGAAGTCTATTTTGTCACCTTCGGTTTTCCAGGCATAGGATGGGCCCCAACCTTTATCGCGGTTGTTCTCATCGGGGGAATACTCGAAATCGCGGTTCTGGATAAGTTCGGCATAGAGGCCACCATCGGCCGCATAATTTATATCCTCAAAGAAGATACCCATAAGGAGTGGCGAGATATCCTTTGATTCCCCGTTGAGGGTGAGTGTTCCTGCTATAGGCTGGAGTCCGGCGAACCGTTCACCATCCTTGTCGCAATGTTCCGAATAGAGAGCTGCCAGGCGGTCGCGTTCAGCTGTGTATTTGTCGAGTTTGTCGACAGTGGCTGCGTCAGTCTTCATGACGTATCCGGCAATCTCCTTCCCATCAAGGGTGATTACAGAGGGGAGGAAGCCCACGTTTGACCGGAAGGTAAGGCTTGTGGTGTCGGAAGCGAGCATGAATTCCTGCGGATGCCAGTTGATAAGGTCGGGCGACTGTGCCCAGCCTATGGCTGTGCCCTCCGGATTGACACGGAACAGGCAAGACCATCCGGTGGAAGTGGGGAACAACTGTGGCGACCACATCTTCTTTCCCCAGCCCCATGAGCCATAGTCAGAGCGGAGAAAGTCATAGCCGTTGCCGATGCTGCGCCAGCTTTTCCCATCTTCGCTTACAGCGAAGCGTAGACCACCTGTCCCGTCTTCGGGTGAGTAGAAGAAGAGTTCTGTAGCGCTTGCGCAGAGTGCCGCTATTCCGAGCACTCCGGCAAAGATAGATTTTTTCATGATGTCAGCGATATGCGGTTGTTAAATAGATTTTTCGAAGCAGGGGATGGCTCACCACGGAAGGAGAGCCTTGGTGAGGAAGAGATAGAGGAGGGAGAGGGGCATGACAAAGAGAAGCGAGTCGATGCGGTCGAGTATGCCGCCATGTCCGGGAATGATGTTCCCGCTGTCCTTGATGCCGAGATTACGTTTGATCATTGATTCCACAAGGTCGCCCCATGTGGCGAAGATGGTCACCAACGCACCGAGACCGAGCCATACGCCGAGTGAGTCGGAGAGGTTGAAGAAGCCGTTGCAATATAATCCGAATACTGCGGCTGCGATGAGATTGAATGCCAATCCGCCGAAGAAACCCTCCCACGACTTCTTGGGGGAGATACGCTCAAAGAGGCGGTGACGTCCCAGTAGAGAACCCACAACAAAGGCGCCTGTGTCATTGAGCCAGATCATCAGGAAGATGGCAAGCACCACATGGAGATTCCACCATTCCCCTATGAGGGTCATCATTCCGAGAGGCCACGCTATGTAGACCTGGGTCATCATTGACTTGGCCATATCAGCGAGTGGGGTGTCGCTCTTGATATAGAGTTGCAGCGTGAGACGGCAAATCACGATAAACACCCATATGAGGAGGGGATAGAACATCCACGCGAATGCCATTGCAATGCCTCCGGCAATGTCGAGAGCCAGAGTAGGCAGGGTGATCTGCCGGAGCTCGTGAGTGATTTTCTCGAACTCAACTATAGCTAATGCAGCGAAGAGGGCAGCCATCCATGAGAAGGGTATCTGACCCCAGAAGATGCAGCCAACAATCAGAGCTATATAGATAATGCCGGAGAGGGAGCGGGTAAGTAGAGATTTCATTTTCAAGGATATTTTTTAACCGGATTATTACAAGAGGAGGATTAATTAACTTAGTAGTTCGTACATAATAATTGCAAAGTTAACGAAATTTTACGGGTTTTGCAAACATTGGATGGTATATAAAACGAGGTCAGCCGGTACGATAGGTTTCGTACCGGCTGACGGAGTAATTATTTCTTATGAGAAATCTCGGTATCAGTCAATCTCGACGTGCGGCAAAGCGGCGAGCTGCATGCCGTGGCTCTCGATGAAATCGATGATGGCATCGCGTTCAGCCGAGGGGTCGACATCCTCACGCATTCGGCGCAGAGCGTTGAATACGGAGGTGTTGTTCTGATAGAGATGACGGTAGCATTTGGCGATATCGTCGATAATCTCATCGGTCTTCTTACCCTTCTTGAGGACGAAGGCGTTCACACCGAAGTAAGTGATGGGGTTATGGGCCATCACCACATAGGGAGGAACATTGCCGTTGACGCGGCATCCACCCTTGATGAGCACCCACTCGCCTACATGGCATTTCTCATGCACAAGCGCATGTGATGAGAGGATGGAGTAGTTGCCGATCTTCACATCGCCTGCGATCTTGGCGGAATTGCCGAGCACGCAGTAGTCGCCTATCTCAGTGTCATGTCCGATATGGGTCTGCGCCATGACGAACGAGTTGTTGCCGATGACAGTCTTCCCATTCTCATGGATGCTTCGGTTGATGATTACCTGCTCGCGGATCTTGTTGTTATCGCCGATCTCCACGAACGAACGGGCACCTTTCCATCTGAAATCCTGAGGGGTGGCCGATATTATGGCACCCTCGAAAATCTCATTGTTTTTACCGATTCTCGCACCTGCCAGCACCGATGCATGGGGACGCACATGGCATCCTGAGCCGATCACGACATCATCGTCGATATATGCGAAAGCGTCAACGACAACGTCATCAGCCAGTTTAGCACCGGGATGAACAAAAGCAAGATTACTTATCTTTGCCATATTATATCAGGTTTTAAGGTTATTAACGACCGCCGCCGACCGACTGGTAAAGTGAAATCAGGGCTGCAGCGCGTTCATGCCAGTTAGCTATGCATGCCAACTGGGAATTGAGGAGGCCGCTGCGGGCTGTGAGCACTTCAAGATAGGTGGTGCCGGGATTATACATGAAAAGTTCGTTGGTATATTCCACCGATTTCTCAAGCTCGTCAACCTGAAGCTGGAGGAATTTATCCTGCTCAGTGTTCTTGCGGTAGCTTACAAGAGCGTTGCTGACATCCTGGCTTGCGGAGAGCACGGCATACTCGAAGTTGTTGAGAGCCTGCTGCTGCTGAGCCTTGGCTGCCTCTAAAGTGGCTATGTTCTGACCGCGTGAGAAGATGGGAGCGGTGAGAGAGCCAGCAAGCTGCCAGAACCATTCGCCCGGGTTCTTGATCATAGAGCCAAGGGTGTTTGTGAAACCGCCCTGAGCTGAAATCACGATGCTCGGGTAGAAGGCCGCGCGTGCGGAATTTGTGGAATAATAAGCCACGGCGAGGGCACGCTCCGAAGCGCGTACGTCAGGACGGGCTGCCAGATATGACACCGGAATACCGTTGATGAGATTCTCGGGGAGTGAGAAATTGCACTCGCTTGTCACCTCCCATGTGCGGGGATAGGTGTTGAGCAGGAGCGACATGGTGTTCTGGAGCTGA
>CANPMT010000030.1 GCA_947575235.1 uncultured Porphyromonadaceae bacterium | reverse complement strand
AAGAAGCAGCTCCACATCGCCGAGACCGAGAAGTATGCCCACGTGACATTCTTCTTCAACGGCGGACGCGAGGCTGCCTTCGAGGGTGAGGACCGTATCCTCGTGCCCTCTCCCAAGGTTGCCACTTACGACCTCCAGCCCGAGATGAGCGCCCCTGAGGTGACAGAGAAACTCGTCGCTGCCATCGACTCCGACAAATATGACTTCATCGTGGTGAACTTCGCCAACGGCGACATGGTAGGCCACACCGGTGTATATCCCGCCATCCAGAAGGCAGTAGAGACCCTCGACAAGTGTGTCGAGAAGGTGGTTGAGGCTGCCAAGGCCCACGGTTACGGCACAATCATCATAGCCGACCACGGCAACGCCGACCACGCCCTCAACGAGGACGGCACCCCCAACACCGCCCACTCGCTCAATCCTGTCCCCTTCATCTATATCGGCAACAAGGACGCCAAGGTAAAGAACGGTCGTCTGGCCGACGTGGCTCCCTCGCTGCTCCACATCATGGGGCTGCCCCAGCCGAAGGAGATGACAGGCGAGAACCTGATTTCTGAGTAACATACTCTAAAAAATGAGTAATCCATTCTGAGAATGAGAAAACTTTCATATCTTAAGGCGGCAGTCCCCGTGATGGGACTTGCCGCCTTATGTTTTTCGGCCTCTGCCGAGAAACTGGTGATCCTGCACACCAACGACACGCATTCAGCCATCGAGCCCGACCGTAACGGACAGGGGGGTGTGCTGCAACGCAAGGCCATAATCGATTCCGTGCGCAACGCCGAGAAGAACGTCATAACCGTTGATGCCGGCGACATGGTGCAGGGCTCGCTCTATTTCAAATATTTCGGCGGCGATGTGGAGTATCCCCTCATGAACATGACCGGATACGATATCCGCATCCTCGGCAACCATGAGTTCGACAACGGAATGGATGCCTTGGCCGCGAAATACCGCACCGTGGAGGCTGACCGTCTCTCGGCCAATTACGATTTCTCCGGCACGGTGCTCGACGGTGTGTTCAAGCCTTACACCATAAAGGTGGTCGACGGTAAGAAGATCGGTTTCATCGGTTTGAACGTCGACCCTGAGAGCCTTATCTCCACAAAGTGTATCGATGTCAACTTCAAGGAGGTGATACCCACAGCCAACGAGGTGGCGGCCTATCTCAAGAATAAGGAGAACTGCGACCTGGTCGTGGCCGTAACCCATATCGGCTACGAGAAGGAGAACGAGAAGACAACTGACGTGGAGCTCATACAGGCCAGCAAGGATATCGACCTTGTTATCGGCGGACACTCCCACACGCTTATCGACCCCGCCCATCCCGAGAAATTCCCCTCGCTTATATCAAATGCAGAGGGGCGTCTGGTGAGAGTGGGGCAGACCGGAAAGTATGGTAAATACATCGGAAAGATGACAATCGACCTTGACGATCTGGATGATGGCGCCGACGGCTTCGACGGCACAGCCATAGAATATGAGCTGATTCCCGTCACCGACCGTTTCCCCGAAAACACTCTTGACAGCCGGATGAAGGGATTCATCGCCCCCTACAAGGTGGCGGTTGATTCCGTCGAGCACCGCGTCGTCGGGCAGTCGCTCTACGACATGCGGAATGACACCCGCACCGGTGGACTCCAGAATCTTACAGCCGACTTCACCCTCGACTACACCCGTCACAAGGCAGATTCGCTCCGTGCGGCCGGACATGACATCCCGCGCGTAGACCTCGCTTTCATGAATGTGGGGGGTATACGCCAGAATATGCCCAAGGGTGATATCACCGAGGGGCAGATACTCTCAACCTATCCCTTTGCCAACCGCTATGTCATAGTGGCCCTGGAGGGTAAGGATTTCATCGAGAGTATGCGTGTGGCCGCTCATAAAGGTGGCGAGGGGATAAGCGACAATGTGCGCGTGGTGACCGATGGTGAGGGTAACCTGATACGCGTTGTCATAGATGGCGAGGAGATGGATCCCGAGAAAACCTATATCATGGGCACCATCGACTACGCCGCCGAGGGTAACGACGACATGCGTTCGTTTGCCAACCACACCAAGCTGTGGGAGGATGATGTGGAGGTGGCTGCCCCCACGCTCCGCTGGTTTGAGCATCAGAAGGAGTTGGGTCTGCCGGTGGCCCCCTCACTTGCCCCACGCTTTGTGAAAGATATAAATCTGTAGTATCCGTTACCTTATGAAATCTCTCCGCATACTGTTGTATGCCGTGATAATGCTGCTGCTTGCTCCGGGTTGTAAACGTCCGGAGCAGGCAGCTCTGCTTTTATCCGGCGAAGTGGCGGAGGATACCTGCACAGTGGTTGGTGATAGTGTTGAGGTGAGCGACATGACACGCATGGCATGGGCAAAGGCCGACTCCATGCTTCATGAGATGACACTTGAGGAGAGAGTGGGGCAATGTTTCATGCCCGCCCTCTATGCCAGCGATGATTCAGCCACATTGCGCAAACTGCGCGGCTACATACTCGACCTTCATGTCGGAGGTGTGGTGTTGCTCAAAGGGAATCTGCGCTCGGCCGCTCTCATGGCCGGAATGGGTATGCTGACCCGTATGCCGCTCTTTACAGCCATAGATGCGGAATGGGGACTCGGGATGCGTCTGGAGGATGCCCCCGACTTTCCGCGCAACGGACGCCTTACCCCACAGGCAGATGAGGTGCTTCTGTTCGACTATGGTTCGGAAGTGGCGAGGGAATGTCGCAGAGTGGGGATAAATATGGTTTTGGGTCCCGTGATAGATGTGTCGGAGAATCCCCGGGGTGTCATAGGGAGCCGCTCGTTCGGGGGAGACCCTGTCAGGGTGGCCGACTTGGGAGTGGCTTATGCGCGAGGAGTGGAGTCTGGGGGTGTGTTGAGTGTGGCCAAACACTTTCCGGGGCATGGGAATGCCAAAGGTGACAGTCATGTCACGAAGCCCGTGATAGGGCGCTCATTGCATCAGCTTGACAGTGTGGATCTCTACCCCTTCAGGAGCTACATAAATGCCGGACTGTCCGGCGTCATGGTTGGTCATTTGGCTGTTCCGGCTGTAGATCCCGAGAATCTTCCGGCAGCTGTTTCGGCAGCTGTGATCGGTGACTTGCTGAGGGATGAGTTAGGGTTCAGGGGACTTGTACTCACTGATGCCCTGAATATGCGTGGAGCCGAGGGGTACGGTGCGTGGAAAGCGTTGGAGGCCGGGGCCGACATGGTTGTCGCGCCCGTCGATACGCGTAAAGAGATAGATGGAGTTGTAAGTAGGATAAAGAGTGGAGAGATGCCGGCAGATGTAATCGACAGAAGTTGCCGTCAGATACTCTTCCACAAATATCTGTTAGGACTCGACCACCGTCAGCCCGCCAACCTCGAGAACCTCCTCCGCGACGTCAGAACCGGTGCCGACACCATCCTCCGCCGCCTCCGTTAGTCTTTTTGTAATTTTGTGGTAGTTGTAACCTTATCAAGAAAAATATACAGAAAGGTAATCCCTGAATAATTTCTTTTTCTCATTATTCCTTTATTCGGTTTCATCTCAGTTTCTCAATGTTTTACAAAATTATAAATGGTTATAGCCAATGTCGTAGCCATACCAACATCACACTGATGAGAATGCATAGTAAGGTTACAAGTAAGAGACTCTCGATAATTATGGCGGCTCTAAAAGAGATCAGTTTCTTCAACAAGTAATGGTTGATAGCAGCGAGTGCCAGGAGGATAGCAAGGCTCTTGATAGTGGGAACAATCCAGCCGGTTCCTTTTCCGGTGGCCCATAATGTACAGCCGTATCCTAAGGTCAGGATATAAAAGATGGCGATATTGAACAGGTAGGCCAATGCGGAGCAAAAGATATGAGGTAGTCTCACTATTAGATTTTTCAAGTTTGTAGTTGTCATATGGTTTTAATTGTTTTTAATGTTGAATATATGATAAGATAGGAATAGATTTTTATATCAATTATGCACTCAAGATGTTAATCATAAATTCTATCAAGAGCCTCAAATCATCAGTGTCATTGCCTTGGATAAATCGGTCCTCAGCAAATAAGTTGGAGAAAATCATTGCTAAAAGGGATACTAAAAATAGCATCTCAATCAGAAAAGATATCGAATGATTAATTTTAGTACGTAGGAATACATGATTTATGACTGCAAATATGATGAAAATTATCATATATATAAATAAGGTTAGAAAAAAGCCTATAGGTTTAGTAGTAAGTGTGATGGCCCAATTAAAAAAGCAGACAAATACAGCATAGAAAAGATATAGATATACATATGGTTTTACTAATTCAGAATCTTTTTCTATATTTATTTTCTTATAGTTAATCATAATCCGAGTTTATATATTGTTACCTGTTGTTGAGATTGTCTAAAGAAATAACATTGATAATAATGATATTATTATGCTGATTGCATTAGCAATTAAAAGCCAAAAGAAAGTCTCTTTCAGGGAGCATTTGAAAAACCATTTAAGAGACAGACCTTCTATTAATGTATTACAAGCAACAGCAAACACATAATCAATAATCCAGTGTGAGAGACTGAATGTACCTCCCCCAAAGGGCATTAATATAAATTCAACAATAACTCCACTTATAGGTATTATTATTACCCCTATGATAGCTGACATCAGATTCATAACCAAAGTCATTACGAGAGACCGTTTCCAACTACTCTCTGTAAACCATTTTACAGCGAAGAACTCAATCAGAAGCCCGGCAATAATTATATACCAGACGTAGTAATGGGCTACAATATAAATTGAAGGCCATATTAAATTCGCCTTAGCAACCAAAGGGGATGCGATAAGACTAAAGGTGATCAATATCTTAATCGGGTTTATTTTAATATTCGATAGAAGCATTTCCTTGATTTTGATTTTGCAGATTATGCGCTCAGAAGGTTAATCATAAAATCAATCACAGCTATTTTTAAATCATTTATCCAAAGACCGGCCATTCTCCATCTTTCAATATACAAATCGCATTGACCGATAGAAGATAATGATAGCAAAAGAAAAACTTCAAACAGCACTAATACCTTATGCGCGATAAAATGTTTTATGAATACATGATTGATTACCGAGTATATTATAATAGAAATCAAAGTGATAAAAAATAGGAAAGCAGCGCTTAATACAGCCACTCTGACTCCTCTTATATGATAGGCGAAATTTCCAACGATTGCAATATAACCAAGGAAAAGATAGAGATATGACAATATAGTCATAATGGTATATGCCTTTGTTGAGTGATTATTTGATTGAACCATTATCAGTTTTATTGTCAGTAGCCATACGTTTCATGAACGGCTCCACATATTCGACGAAGTCTCGTTGGTAATTCTTCAAAAACTCGATGGATATTGTATCGATTGTCTCTGGATATACGGGATTAACTAAATTTGTATATTTGGTTCTGCTTAAATAACTGAATTCATTCCATAAAGCTTTCTGTCTATAGACGATGAGTTTGATGGTTCTGCTCTCCTGGTACACGCTGTCGCTCAACCATTCAAGAGACCGTGGATATCTCTTGGTATATGAATATATCTCTGTATTCGGTTTTACGAGATTCAGAGTAATGAAATTATCCTGGCCCTTGTTCCAGTAAGTCCATACATAGATAGAATCAGGATTGTCCCACATATAGAAACCATTGTTGTTATCAGCAGCGGCTTGCTTCCATATTTTATCAGCTTGTTTAATGGCAGGTGATGTTATTGAATTAAAGAAAGGCTTGTAAGTGAAATGATAGAAATCATTAGCATCAAGGTTTGGGTATCCATATTTATGTTGACAGGAACATAATATCAGAGCAGTAATGCCATGCCATAAACAGAAGTTCTTACATGAAATTTTCATAATAGAATTACATCGGGTTACAGGCGGCCGTTGTCGTGGTAGGAGTAGTAGCCGTTGGAGGTTACTATCACGTGGTCGAACATGCGGATGTTCATGTATTGGCAGGCCTGTTTCAGGTCGCGGGTGATGCGGTCGTCGCTGGTGCTGGGCACAAGTCCGCCCGACGGATGGTTGTGCGTAAGTATCACACCCTCGGCATTCTCAAGTATGGCGTGTTTTATGGCCACTTTCACGTCGAAAAGTGAGGCCGTTGCTGTGCCGGTTGAGAGACATACCTCACGTGTGACTATATTCCGGCGGTTGAGAGTCAGCATCCATACCTCCTCATGGTCGAGATTGCCGATGTTATACTGCATGCGGCGGTAAATCTTCTCCGAGGAGTCGATAGGGGTCTCCAACACCGGTTCCTCGGCGGCATACCGTCTCATCAGTTCCATGATGGCCTCAATCTGTATGCTCTTCGTTAGACCGATACCCTTCACCTGGCGCAGTTCCTTGCGTGTGCGCCGCTGCAGCTGATGCAATTTGCCGTTGTTGGCCTGCATGAGGTCGCGACACAGTTGCGTGATGGGACACCCCGTTGTGCCGGTGCGTAAGATTATAGCCAACAGGTCGGGCACGGAGAGTACGCCACAGCCATATTTCTCAGCCTTTTCACGAGGCTGGTCTTCCGGGTCAAAATCCTTGACAGTCTTGGGCTTGTTGTTCTCAGGAGTGTTTTCAGGGTACATGGTCATATAAAAGATGGAAGGTAATATAAATTGTTGAGGTGGAAACGTTGAAGGAGTCTTGTCTTGCTACTTCCCCTTGCGGCGAGCAATCTCATCGTCGAGGTCGCGGCCATGACCGAGCAGTATCTTCCAGACGTAAGCCCGGATGAAGCCGGTGCCGTAGCCGGTGAGCTGCACCATTGCGGCACCCACACCCATTGTGCCGATCTTGAGACTGCGGGTGGAGATCATACCCCATATCCAGAGGGCCAGTATATATACAAGGAGCGGAATCAGGAGCCACTTGCAGAAGAATGAGCCTATGATCATGGCCACAGCGCCAAGCACGAAGAGGGCAGGGAGCCAGTGCACGGCCTTCATAGAGCCGGGATAAAGGAGCTGGAGAGTGATGCGCGACATACCGAACACATGCACCTGACGCCAGAATTTCCTGAAGTCGACACGCCGCTTATGATAGACGGCCACCTCAGGATATAGCATAATCGAGAATCCGTCAAGTCGGATGCGGGTGCTCATGTCGATATCCTCGCTGAACATCTCGCGGAAACCGCCCACTTTCTCATATACCTGCCGCGAGAATCCCATGTTGAATGTGCGCGGAGTGAATTTCTCCATGCTCACCTTTCCGCCGCGTATGCCGCCTGTGGTAAGGAAAGAGGTCATGGCATAGTTGATGGCCTTCTGTGTGTCGGAGAACGACTCATGGGCGGCATCGGGGCCGCCGAAGCAGTCGGCCGGCGATTCAGCTATTGTCTTGCGGAGGGCGGCGATATAGCCGGGGGGTAAAATACAGTCAGAGTCGACGAAGATAAAGAAATCTCCGTTGGCTCTGTCCATACCGTAATTACGGGCGATGCTTCGCCCTTCGTTATCCTTGAAAAAATACCTCACGTTGGCTTCCTTGGCGAAAGCCTCGCATTGCTCACGGCACGCGACGGTTGAGCCGTCCTCGACGATGACAGTTTCAAAACCCTTGTCGGTCTGTGCGGCGAGGCTCCGCAGGAGGTCGGCCACTTCATCCGGGCGGTTATACACCGGGACGATTATCGAGAACATCATTCTGTCGGGTGCATCCATGGGGCAATGATATGAGAGGGGTGTTGATTAAGCCTTTACGCGGCCAACGTACTCACCTGAACGGGTGTCAACCTCGATGAGCTCACCTTCGTTGACGAAGAGGGGCACACGTACAGTGGCGCCGGTCTCGACAGTTGCAGGTTTGAGGGTGTTGGTGGCGGTGTCGCCCTTGAGACCCGGCTCAGTGTAAGTGATCTTGAGGACAGTCTTGACAGGCATCTCGGCATAGAGTACAGTCTCGGTAGAGGCGTCGCTTACCACCTCCACAGTGTCGCCCTCCTTCATGAAGGCAGCGCCTGTGACGAGCTCCTTGTTGATGGGAACCTGCTCGAAAGTCTCGTTGTTCATGAAGATGTCGTCGCCACCGTCGGCATAGAGATACTGGTAGGGGCGGCGCTCAACGCGAACGTCCTCGAGCTTCTCACCGATGTTGAAGCGGCGCTCGAGCACGCGGCCGTCAACGACGTCCTTGAGCTTTGTGCGCATGAAAGTGTTGCCCTTTCCGGGTTTCACATGAAGGAACTCCACTACGAAATAGAGACGGCCGTCCATGCGGATGCAGGTGCCGTTTTTGATGTCTTGAGCGTTAATCATATGCTTTAAAAGAAAAAATTGATGTCAGAAAAAGATGAGGAGAGGGGCGCGAAGTAAAGGGCGTGCCCCTCAAATCGTGTGCAAAATTAATAAAAAAATAGGAAAAACGAAAGGGTGGAGGGGTATAAGGGGTGATATAAATGGTTGCAAACCATAAAAAAGTAGGTTGAAATTTGTGTAAATGCAATATATTTCCTAATTTTGCACTCCGAAAAATCAGGAAAACAACAAGTCAATATACAGCAATGAAAAGAACATTCCAGCCCTCTAACCGTCGCAGAGTCAACAAGCACGGTTTCCGTGAGAGAATGGCCACAAAAGATGGCCGTAAAGTATTGTCACGTCGTCGTGCCAAAGGCCGCAAGTCGCTTACAGTATCTGACAGCATCGCAAGCAAGTAATCAGCTTGCCGGCTGAGCCGGACTGAGAGCGTCGCGACGTTCATAATAGCAACAGGATGCCACCTGCACATCAGTGCGGTGGCATCCTGTTGCTGTCAAGGGGCGTCTCATCAGTTCTGCCCGAAGTGATGAAACGCCCCTTTATAGGATGTGATCGGCCTTATCAGTTGGCCATTGATTCGAATAGACCTATGCTGAAGAGCCAGTAGAGGAGTATTGCCACAAGTACGAGGATTCCGAGCCACAACCAGAGACGGTTAACTTTCTTGGTGTTCTCGCGACGGCGATCTCTGCCCTCCGCTCTTAAAGAGTTGGCCAACATATCGGCGTCGACCCGTTCATTTTCATTAGTGTGTTTTTCCTTGCTGTCCATAACCTTATGTTTTTTTATTGTTTGCTATTAAAACATAATGGCGAGTGAAGTGGTTCATGAGAATCTTAAAAATTTTAAGGTTGTGTCTGATTTTATCCGGACACAACCTCATAAATATATTTCGCACGTAAGATACCCGTGGTCAGAAGGGGATGGCGGGGTCGTCGGCGCCCGGCATGATGTCGGGCATAGGCGAGCCGGGGAAGGGTGAGCCCCCCGCCGGAGCGAAGGGTGAGCCTCCACCCTGCGGGAAGGTGGCCGCCTGCTGGGCGAAAGCCTCGGCCGAGTTGAGTTTCGAATCGAGACGGGTAGACTGGAGGGTCTCCTGCATCTCGTTGTAACCCTGGTCCCAGTTCTCGAATTTTGCGAATTTGCTCACAAACCGCAGTTTCACGTCACCCACGGCACCCGAACGGTGCTTGGCCACGATAAGCTGCGCCAGTCCACGTATGTCGTTACCCTCGGCATCCTCGCTGCTCTTGGTGTAATATTCAGGGCGGTGGATGAAGCAGACGATATCGGCGTCCTGCTCTATGGCGCCCGACTCACGGAGGTCGGAGAGCACGGGGCGTTTGTCATCGCGTGTCTCGGTGCTTCGGTTCAGCTGCGAGAGGGCGATTATGGGGATGTTGAGCTCCTTGGCCAGGGCCTTCAGCGAGCGCGAGATGGTGCTCACCTCCTGCTCGCGGCTGCCGAGCTTCATGCCGGTTGCGTTCATGAGCTGAAGGTAGTCGATCATGATCATCCTGACCCCCTTCTCGCGCACGAGGCGGCGCGCCTTGGTGCGGAGCTCCGTTATCGACAGACCCGGCGTCTCGTCGAGATAGAGCGGTGCGCTGTACACCCCTCTTAGGCGGGAGTTTAGACGATCCCACTCATCGGGCGAGAGCTGTCCGCTCTTGATTTTCTCACCCTCCAGCTCGGCGATGTTGCTTATGAGACGTTTCACAAGCTGCACGTTGGCCATCTCAAGGGTGAATATGGCTATGGGTGTGTTGAAGTCGATAGCCATGTTCTTGGCCATAGATAGCACGAAAGCCGTCTTACCCATGGCGGGACGTGCGGCTATGATGATGAGGTCGGAGTTCTGCCAGCCGGAGGTCATGCGGTCAAGGTCGGTATAACCGGTCTGCAGACCCGACAGACCGCTCTCATTGTTGGCGGCGGTCTGGATCTGCTCAAGGGCGAGGTTAATCACAGGATCGATCTGTGTCACCTCACGCTTCAGCTGTGTCTGCGATATGTCGAAGAGCTGTCCCTCGGCCTCCTGGAGGAGGTCGTCGACGTCGTTGCTCTCGTCAAAAGCCTTTGTCTCTATGGCCGAGGCATAGCTTATGAGCCTGCGGGCGAGATACTTCTGGGCTATGATACGCGCATGATACTCCACATTGGCAGCCGAATATACACGTGCCGTAAGCTCGGTGATGTGAACCGCGCCCCCCACCTCCTCGAGAGTGCCGTCCTGACGGAGCTGTTCCGTTACGGTCATCATATCGATAGGGCGCTGGTTGAATCCCAACGTAGTTATTGCCTGGAAGATTTTTTGGTTGACCGGGTCATAGAAACTGTCGGGCACGAGAATGTCGCATACATTCATGTAGGCGTCTTTCTCAAGCATACAAGCACCGAGCACCACCTCCTCGAGGTCGGTGTCGCGGGGTGGCAGTTTACCGGTGGGGTCAACAATCTCTTTCTTGAAGTCGGGTTTCTTAGCCGTATATGTAGCCATTTATTTTCTCTTTTTAGGTAAGGTGAGGCGGTGCGACATCGGAATCCTCTTCTCATTGCGGCGGGCCTCCGGATAATCGGCGTCATCCTTGCGCATGAGATAAGATACGCGGTGTCGTTCCTCAAGACGTTCTATAGCATAACGCAGGGTTGTGCGCGGAAGTATGGTGCAGTAATGGTCGAGGAATGCGAGGAGCATCTTCTCGTTGCGTTTACCCACCTCGCGGAGCATCCATCCGCAGGCCTTGTGTATTAGGTCATGAGGATGAGTGGCCAGGCATATCACAAGGTCGAAAGTGAGGTCGAAATCATTCTTCCTGATAAGGGGTAGGGTGGCCACGATACTTACGCGCTGCTTCCAGAGATTGTCGGAGGCGGCGAGCTGCATCAGTATAGGTTCGGCATCCTTGCCCGACTGCAGGCGGTCGCCGAGAATCTTCGGGGCCACAAGGTCGACGAGGTCCCAGTTGTTGCCACGCTCAAGTATCGAGTGGTAATAATTCACAATCGCGGTGACGGCCGAGTCATCGGTCCTGAGGTCTGATTCCCCCCGGCGCCTGCGCCGTGAAGTGCGTTTGGCCTCCTCATAAAGCTCGATCAGCAGCAGGAACCCGGCGAGGCGCTCCTCATGGAAAGTGGAGCGGGTAAGGAGGTCAACGTCATCGAGAGTGCTGAATTTGCGCACCCCCTTTACGATGGCACGCGTCACAGGCACCTTCACACCTAAGAAACGGTCACCCTCACCATATTCCCCCGGGCCTGTCTTGAAGAAACGTGAGAGGATAGCGGCCTGGGCCGTGTCGGCGGCCGCTGACAATTCGGAAGATATAATTTCGGCAGCTTTCATTATTCAGAAATTAAAGTAATGAGAAGAAGCAGGATCACATCGGCGAGGAGGAGGAGTGATGTGAATTTGAGCACCTTGTTGAGGTGGGCTCCCCGCTCCCGGTATAGTATTGAAATGAGCATACCTATGGGCACGCAGTTGCATATCCATAGCGATCTCAGAAAGGAGTCGGAATTAATCGTGGTGTACATGAAGCAGCCGGTGGCTATAATGCCGTTGAGTGCATACACCACAAGCATGGGGGTGCGGCCGAAGATCACCACAGTGGTGCGTTTGTTGACGGCACGGTCATCCTCCATGTCGCGGTAATTATTGACGATAAGCACATTTGCAGCCAACAGACCGATGGCAAGCGACGTGCAGATATTCATATAATCGAGGCGGAACACCCCTGTCTGGACATACTCTGTGAAGATCACCGGCACAAAACCGAAGAATATCACCACGGCCACGTCGCCCAGGCCGTGATGGGAGAGGGGGTAAGGTCCGGTGCTGTATGCCACGGCAAAGACAGCCACGGCCACACCGACGGCAATCAGCCACCAGCCGCCGTAATAGATGAGTGTGCAGCCGAGCAGGGCGTCGAGGCAGAGCAGGGTATACGTGGCCCGTTTCATGGCGGCCGGCGCTATATCCCCCTCCGTCACACCGCGGCGGTATCCCTCGCGCCCCTTACGGTCGAGACCGTTCTTAAAGTCATAATACTCATTTGCGAAATTCGAGGCAATCTGCGCCACCACCGCGAAAACGAGGCAAATAAGCATAGGCACGAGTGAGAACCCGTGCCTACTTATGGCGCATGCTGTGCCTCCCAATACTCCGGCCACACTCACAGGGAGTGTGCGTAGCCTCATGGCTTCAATCCATGGTTTCATCAGGCATAAACTGTTCTTTCAAAATGTTAGTGTACTTCCGGGCGGTTTCGTCGAGCACATCCTTTCGCAGCAGCGGGGTTATGAGTCGCTCCGGCAACGAGCTGTAGCCGTAGCGTATTCCCAACAGACCCCCGGCGAGGGCAGCGTTGGTGTCGGCGTCGCCACCCTGGTTGATTACCTTGATTATACCCTCCTCAGCCGATTCGCAATGCCATACACACCATAGGGCGGCGGCCATGGCCTTCCGTACGAACCAGAAATTGTCGGGGTCGTCAAGGTTGATGTCTTCAAGAATACCGTCGCGAGCGATCTCGAGATAGCGCACCACATCCACGTTATAGTTGCGGGCAATCTTCATGAGGTCGTCAAATTCGGCGGGACGGTTCTCCCACATAAGCGAGTTGGCCATTTTGGCTATGATGGCTGAAGATGTCTCGCAGCGGGTTGTGGGATGAGTGAGCCGCACGATGTCGATGGCATGGTCGACCACATCCTCGTTCCACATACCGGTTACGATGGCGCGGCCGATGGCGTCGCAAGGAGAGTCGTGCGAGTTGAGGTCGTTCCAGACGCGGCGCGAGGTGGCGAAGGGCTCGTCGGCGAAGTCGGGCTGGCTGAGCACCCAACGCATGGTCTGGGTCACGTCGTTAGGGTCGGAGAGATACCATTTGTGGAGGCGACGCGCGAAATCCTTCGGATAGATGCGGTTGCACTCACAGATGCTGTCGATCAGCATCACGATGAAAGAGGTGTCGTTGGTCCAGTCGCCACGGTCCCATTGGGCGCGGTGGGCGTCACGGACAATCTGGGAATAAGAGGTGAGTCCTTCGGGATACTTTCTTTTTAGTTCACGTTTGGTCATGAACTCGGCACAGAGACCGAGAGCATCACCTATGGCATATCCATAGATGGCACCGAATACTTTTTCTTTAAGGGAAAGGTTCATGTCGGTTTAAGTTTTAGGTGGTCAGCGGGCGAGTTGATAGCACCCACTAATCTATATATGTGAAAAGAATATGGAAATTTCAGGTGTATGCAAAGGTAGTATAAAATTTTTGAATCACGCGAAATTTTAACAAAAAATCGTACGTAGGGGAAATCAGCGCCTTTTGCGACGGAAGAAATCTGTCATAAGCCGCGAGGCTTCGTCTGCCATTACGCCGCGTGTCACCACAGTGCGCGGATGCAGCAGGCGCGGAGCGCCTTTGGGAGCGTCGTCGGGAGGGGAGAAGCGCGAGTATCCCCTCTTGGGGTCGTCGGCGCCATAGACTATGCGGCCTATCTGGCTCCAGCCGAGGGCTCCGGCGCACATAGGGCACGGCTCGACAGTGACGTAGAGGGTGCATTGCGGCAGATATTTCCCACCCAAGGCATCGGCGGCCGCCGTCAGGGCCATCATCTCGGCGTGGGCGGTGACGTCGTTGAGAGTCTCGGTGAGATTATGCGTGCGGGCTATGACCCTGCCGTTGACAACGATGACAGCGCCCACCGGCACCTCGTCGCTTCGGAAAGCCTCCTCCGCCTCGGCGAGGGCCATGCGCATGAAATATTCGTCGGTAAGCAGCTGCATGATATTACTGTGAGTGGGTTCAGCGATGTTCAACTTTCTCCGCCACACGCTCCATGAGCCAGAGCGGGGTGGAGGTGGCGCCGCACACACCGATTGAATCCACTCCGGCGGTCCATTCCGGGCGGAGCTGGGTCTCGTCAGATATGAGATAGGTGCGCGGGTTCACCTCGCGGCATTTCTCGAAGAGCACCTTCCCGTTAGAGCTTTTGGCGCCGCTCACAAAGAGCACCACGTCATGATTGCGTGCGAACTCACGCATCTTCTCCATACGGTTGGCCACCTGGCGGCAGATAGTGTCGAAATATTCAAACTTCCCGGTGGTTTTGCGGCGTTTGATCTCCTCCACCACCTCACGGAATCCTTCGAGCGATTTGGTGGTCTGCGAGTAAAGCAGGATGTCGCGCGATAGGTCGAGCGAGTTGATCCCGTCAAGGTCCTGTATCACCACAGCCTCGCCGTTGGTCTGTCCCACGAGACCGTTCACCTCGGCATGGCCGTTTTTGCCATAGATTACGATAAGCGGTTTGGTGCCTCCGGCGCGTTCCGCCTCGAGGCCATCATTATAAGCCTTCTTGATGCGGCGCTGCAGTTGCAGCACCACCGGACAGGTGGCGTCGATGATAGTCACGTTGTTGAGGTTGGCCGTGGCATAGGTCTGCGGGGGTTCGCCATGTGCGCGGAGCAGCACCTTCACGTTCTTCAGTTCGCCAAGTTCCTCATGCGTGATGGTCTGGAGTCCCTTTTCGCGCAGGCGTTCCACCTCGCCGGCGTTATGCACGATATCGCCGAGGCAATAGAGCTGGCCGCTCTTCCCGAGCTCCTCCTCCGCCTTGGTTATGGCCGTCACCACACCGAAGCAGAAGCCGGAGTTGACATCAATCTCAACCATTGGCAGTGGCTTTATTAAATTCATTGAGCAGCCATTCCATCTGCTGTGCGGGGGTCATGGTGCCGTTGTCAAGTTCGATGGCGTCGTCGGCCTTGCGCAGAGGCGACACCTCGCGTGTGGAGTCGATACGGTCGCGCTCCACCACATTGTGAAGCACCTCCTCGAACGACACCTCCTCACCCTTGGCCTGCAGTTCCCTCATGCGGCGGCGTGCGCGCTCCTCGGCGCTCGCGCATACAAAGATTTTCAGTTCAGCGTCAGGGAATACGGTAGTGCCTATGTCGCGGCCATCCATCACGATCCCCTTCTCCTCGCCGAAACCCTGCTGCAGGAGAGTGAGTCGGTGGCGCACCTCCGGAATCACCGACACCGGGCTCACCAGATTGCTCACCTGCATGTCGCGGATTTCCGACTCCACATCCTCGCCGTTGAGCAGCGTGTGCTGCACGCCGTCGGCTCCGGCCGGAGCGAAAGATATATGGATGTCGGGGAGCACTCTTACGAGCCCCTCCACGTTGACTCCGCTCTGCGGGGAGGCGAGGTCGTGGCGCATCGCATAGAGTGTGACGGCGCGGTACATCGCGCCCGAGTCGACATAGACATAGCCAACACGGCGCGCCAGTTCGCGCGCCATGGTGCTTTTGCCCGAGGATGAATAGCCGTCGATGGCTACAATTATTTTCTTGTCAGAAGTCATGATAGTGAGGAGGATAAGATTATTTGAATTCAGAGAGACGGGCAAGATACTTACCGATGATGTCAAACTCAAGGTTTACGCGGGTGCCCGCCTCGATACGGTGGAAATTGGTATGGTCGTGGGTATACGGTATGATGGCCACACGGAAAGAATCCCTCTCCGAGTCGCACACGGTGAGGCTCACGCCGTTCACCGTCACCGAGCCCTTCTCCACAGTGACGTACCCCTTGCGCAGCAGGGCCGGGTCAACGTCATAACGGAATTTGTAATACCAGCTGCCGTCGGCCTCCTCCACGCTCTCGCAGAGGGCTGTGGTGTCAACGTGTCCCTGCACGATATGGCCGTCGAGGCGACCGTTCATCACCATCGAGCGCTCCACGTTCACAAGGTCACCCTTCTTGAGGTCGCCAAGGTTCGAGCGGTCGAGCGTCTCCTGGATGGCAGTCACCGTATAAGTGCCGTCGCCCGGGAGAGATACAACAGTGAGGCACACGCCGTTGTGTGCTATACTCTGGTCAATGCGGACCTCATCGGCAAACGGGCAACGCATTGTTATATGGAGATTACCGGCATCCCTGCGGAGGTCAACCACCTCCAGGGCGTCTTCTACGATTCCTGAAAACATATACTGTCTGTTTTTAATTCTGTTTATGCAAAATTACGGAAATTTTTCCGTGTGCGCAAAAATAATGGCAACCACATGATTGAAAGCCGGAAAAAAAGTGCTATATTTGGAGTCCCGAATATGCTATATTTGAATTTCCGAATATAAGAAGGGCTTTTTCCAAAAATACCGCACTATGGATACCCTGAAATTACCCCCGATGACCGGTGGCCGGAAAGCCCCGGTATTGCCCGAGGCCCGTCAGCTCTCGATAATAGGCGCGGGCGGCGCCGGCAAGACCCGCTTCATGGATGAGCTGATACGGCTCAACGGGCAGCGGGCCTACTGCCTCTCGGCTGTGAGCGCACCCTTCCCCGAGCGCGAGGAGAGCGAGCGCCCCGGGAGCATCGACATGCTCTTCCGCGAGGCCGTGGCCCAGCAGCCCTATATGCGCACAGATGCCGTGAGCGAGCTCGACAAACTCACCTACATGCTCTTTGTGGATGAGTTCGAGGCCCTCCTCTCGCTCAAGCAGGAGCGGCGCGACGGGCGCCACAACGGGCGGCTCAAGCCCACGCGGCTCGATCGCCTCATAGAGATATGGGAGAGGGTATTCCCCGGCAATCATATAGTCAGGACCAAAGGGAGCATGATGTTCTCCACCACCTCGGGCGACGACCTGATAGGGGTGGGGAAGCTCAGCCAGAGTGAGCAGACGGTGCTCTATTACGCCGCCGCAGTGCTCTATGCCATGGATAATGCCGTTATATTCGTTGACACCCCTTCGCTCTTCCTGCATCCCAGCGTGCTCAACAATCTCTGGAACTCAATCGAGGAGCTCCGCCCCGACTGCACCTTCGTCTACAATTCGGTTGACGTGGAGTTTGTAAGCTCGCGCACGCGCAATGTCTGCATCTGGGTGAAGAGCTACGACGCCGAGATTAACGCCTGGGATTATGAGGTGATACAGCCCGGCAATCTCAACGAAGACCTCTTCGTTGACCTCATAGGCACCCGCAAGCCGGTGCTCTTCATCGAGGGGGACGCCCGCCACAGCATCGACGCCCGCCTCTATCCGCTTGTATTCACCGACTGCACCGTGCGTCCGTTAGGCTCATGCGACAAGGTGATCGAGACCACCCGCACCTTCAACGACCTCAAGAACATGCACCATCTCGAGAGCCGTGGAGTGGTTGACCGCGACCGGCGCACCGACCCCGAGGTGGAATACCTACGCCGCAAGTCGGTGATGGTGCCCGACGTGGCCGAGGTGGAGAATATCTTCCTTATGGAGGAGGTGGTGCGCACCATGGCCAAGCGGCGCCGCCGCAATCCCGAGAAGGTGTTCGGCAAGGTGCAGCGCGCCGTCTTGGGGGAGTTCAGGCGTAAATTCGACGAGCAGGCCCTGCAGCATGTGCGCCATCGCGTAAAGCGCATGGTGGAGTGCAAGATCGACGCCCGCTTCTCCTGCATAACCGCCATGGAGACACACCTGCGCAGTCTCATCAACATGCTCAGGCCACGCGAGCAATACAACCAGCTCCGCGCCGAATTCCAGGGCTACATCAACAGCCGCGACTATGCCGGCATACTCAAAGTGTTCAACCACAAGCCGATGCTCGGCGACTGCGGAGTGGCCCAGATGTTGGGCTACAAGCATAAGGATGACTACATAGCCGGAGTGATAGGTGCCCTCAAGGAGGGTGGACCCGACGCCGACCGCCTGCGCGAGGCGATAAGAAGATGTTTCAGGGTGACTGAAGATAACAAAAAGCGTAATTGAAACGTTTTAAAACAAGGATAATTACCTGAATTGAAAAAATCAATATAACCCAAATATTACAAATGGAAAAGAGATTAGAAATTCTCCGCAACGACCCCTGGCTCGAGCCCTTCGCTCCCGCCATCGAGGGGCGTCATGAGGATGTGCTGAGAAAACTTGCCGAGCTGACAGCCAACACCCACGGGTCGCTGTCAGACTTTGCCAACGCTTATAAATTCTATGGCTTGCACCACCTCGACGAGGGGGGATGGGTGTTCCGCGAATATGCCCCCAACGCCACAGGCGTATGGCTGATCGGCACATTCTCCGACTGGAAGACCGACGACCGGTATAAACTCACACGCAACGAATATGGCGTGTGGGAGATACACCTCCCCGAGGAGGCACTCCATGACGGCGACCTCTTCAAGATGTTCGTGACATGGAACGGCGGCCAGGGTGAGCGCATACCCGCCTACGCCACACGCGTGGTGCAGGATGAGAACACGAAGATATTCTCGGCACAGGTTTACCAGCCCGAGAAACCATATAAATTCAAGGTGAAGAAATTCACCCCCGACACCAAGCCCCTTCTTATATATGAGTGCCATATCGGTATGGCCCAGGAGAGGGAGGGTGTAGGGTCTTATGACGAGTTCCGCGAGAAGACTCTCCCCCGCATAGCCGCCGACGGCTACAACGCCATCCAGATCATGGCCATACAGGAACATCCCTATTACGGCTCGTTCGGCTATCATGTGAGCAGCTTCTACGCCCCCAGCTCACGTTTCGGCACCCCCGACGACCTCAAGCGACTCATCGACGAGGCCCACAAGCTCGGCATTGCCGTGATCATGGATATCGTACACTCACACGCCGTAAAGAACGAGGTGGAGGGTCTTGGCCGGCTCGACGGCAGCTACGACCTCTACTTCTACGGCGACGGACGACGCGAGCATCCGGCCTGGGACTCACTCCTGTTCGACTACGGGAAGACCAACGTGCTCCACTTCCTCCTCTCCAACTGCAAATACTGGCTCGAAGAGTATAAGTTTGACGGTTTCCGTTTCGACGGCGTCACCTCGATGCTCTATTACGACCACGGTCTCGGGAAAGCCTTCGGCTCATATGCCGACTACTACGACGGCAACCAGGACACCAACGCCCTGACTTACCTGACACTGGCCAACATACTCATACATGACGTAAATCCCAAGGCCATAACCATAGCCGAGGAGATGAGCGGCATGCCCGGCTTGGCTGTCAAGTTTGACGAGGGTGGCATAGGGTTCGACTACCGTATGGCGATGGGCATACCCGACTACTGGATCAAGATGATCAAAGAGAAGAGGGATGAGGACTGGCACCCCACATCAATATGGTGGGAGCTTACCAACCGTCGCGCCGATGAGAAGACCATATCCTACTGCGAGAGCCACGACCAGGCCCTCGTAGGCGACAAGACCATCATCTTCCGTCTTATCGACAAGGAGATGTACTGGCATATGATGGTAGACGACAACAACTTCACCGTAGAGCGCGGCATGGCCCTCCACAAGATGATACGTCTTGTGACACTCGCCACAATCAACGGCGGCTACCTCAACTTCATGGGTAACGAGTTCGGACATCCCGAATGGATCGACTTCCCTCGCGAGGGTAACGGCTGGAGCTACAAATACGCCCGCCGCCAGTGGGATCTCGTTGACCGTGAGGACCTGAAATATAAATTCCTCAACGCCTTCGACAACTCTATGGTGGAGACCGTGTCAGGGGTCTACAACTTCCAGTCGCTCCCCGTGGAGAAACTCTGGGAGAAGGATGACGACCAGGTGCTCGCCTTCATGCGCGGCGATCTGATATTCGTGTTCAACTGGAACCCTGTGAAGAGTTTCGAGGGTTACGGTTTCCTCGCTCCGGCAGGTGAATATGAGGTGATACTCGACAGCGACGACCTTCGTTTCGGTGGCCACGGTCTGGTGGATGGAAGCGTGCATCACTTCACAACCCCCGACCCGCTTTACTCCCCCGCCGGAAAGGGCTGGCTCAGGATGTATCTCCCCGCCCGTACGGCACAGGTTTTGCGTCGCGTTAAACCATCGCCCAAGAAACGCGTCAAAAAATCTGAAGCAGAGACTCAGGCGGAGGTAAGCGAGCCCGTCGTCATTGTTGCCGAGGCTAACACCGAGGCAAAGACCGAGGTAAAGCCTGCGGCCAAACGTGGACGCAAGCCGAAGGCAGCCGCCGAAGCCGCCAAGACCGAGGCAAAGCCCGCAGCCAAGCGTGGACGCAAGCCGAAGGCAGCCGCCGAGGCCGAGGTAAAGCCCGCAGCCAAACGCGGACGCAAGCCCAAGGCAGCCGCTGAGGCCGAGGTAAAGCCCGCAGCGAAACGCGGACGCAAGCCGAAAGCAGCCGCTGAGTCCTGAGAAGCTACAGGTAAAAAAGAGAAGTAATAAATGAAAATCAAAGCATTCTTTTTAGCGGCGGCTCTCATGGCGGGAGCCACTGCCCAAGCTCAGAGTTTAGGCGACCTTCTGCAAGGTCTGGGAGGTGGCGGCAACGGCAGCGACCTCGGAAGCACAATCGGCAACGTATTGTCGGGTATATTCACCAAGACCGACCTCACCCTTGAGGATCTTGTAGGTGAATATGTGTCGCAGGGTCCGGCGGTGACTTTCAAGAGCGACAACTTCCTGCAGAAAGCCGGAGGCATAGCCGGAGCGGCAGCCTTAGAGACCAAGCTCCAGCCCTACTACGAGCAGTATGGCCTGACCGGAATGCCGATGACCATCGACGCCGACGGCAATTTCACGATGACCGTGAAGATGCTCAAGCTCAGCGGCAACGTTGTGCCCGGCAGCGAGCAGGGCACGTTCACCTTCAACGTGCTTGCCTTGGGTAAGATCAAGGTGGGGCAGTTCACTGCCTATGTCCAGAAGAGCGGCCAGAATATGGACCTCATGTTCGACGCCACGAAACTGAAAGAGATGATCTCAACCATAGGTAAGGTGAGCGGCATGTCGATTGCCAAGACACTCGGTACCCTTCTCGACAGCTACGACGGCGCCTGCATCGGATTCTCGATGCAATACACCGGGGCACCCTCCTCGACAGGCACCACCACAACAACGTCAGGTTCAGGTCTGGACGCCCTCTTCGGCGGTTCACGCTCAAACGGGAGCACCCAGACGCAGGACAGCACCACAACCCCCGCAGCGGGAGAGGGGCTGAACAACCTTCTCAACATTCTGAATAAGAAGAAGTGATATACTCAAATAGAGTCAAGGAAGTTGAAGAAGCTTAGCTTCGTCGGCTTCCTTGACTTTTTCTTACCGACACATCAACACTATAAACCTTACATACATGAATAAAACCATCATGACGATGCTTGCCGGCATCGCTATCTCAGGCTGCGCCTATGCAGCCGACGTGTATCATAACCCCGTGATAGACCGCAGTGCGCCCGACCCGACCGTAATCCGAGCCGACGACGGCAACTACTACCTCTACGCCACCGAGAACGTGCGCAATCTCCCCATCTTCCGCTCGCCCGACCTTGTGAACTGGACCCTTATCGGCACAGCCTTCACCGACGAGACACGTCCGCAGATGGTGCCCGACGGCAACATCTGGGCCCCGGACATACAGAAGATAGGCGACAAGTATGTGCTCTACTACTCGAAATCGCGCTGGGGCGGCGAGTGGGAATGCGGCATAGGTGTGGCTACGGCCGACTCCCCCGCAGGTCCATTTACTGACCATGGCAAGCTCTTCATAAGCAACGAGATCGGAGTCCAGAACAGCATCGACCCTGTGTATATCGAGGCCGACGGTAAGAAATACCTCTTCTGGGGGAGCTTCCGAGGCATCTACGGCATAGAGCTTACTCCCGACGGCTTGGGAGTGAAAGAGGGGGCGAAGCCGAGGCAGATAGCCGGAGGGTTGACCGAAGGCACCTACATAATACCCCGCGACGGCTACTACTACCTGATCGGTTCTGCCGGCACCTGCTGTGAGGGTGAGCGGAGCACCTACCGTGTGATGGTGGCCCGGTCGAAAGACCTCTTCGGACCCTACGTCGACGACCAGGGGCGCAAGGCCATGGACGACGGCTTCATGAAGATACTTGAGCGGAGCGACAAGGTAATCGGACCGGGACACAACAGCAACTTCGTTCAGGATGACGCCGGCCAGTGGTGGGTGCTCTACCACGGCTTCGACGCCGCGGCTCCCGATGCCGGAAGGAAGGTCTACCTCGACAAAGTGGAGTGGGACAAAGATGGCTGGCCCCGCATCGCCAACGGCGAGCCCAGCGAGAGCAGCCCGGCCCCGAAATTCAAGAGATAATCAGATTGAAATTCAATAGATAACGCTAAGTGAGGGAATCAATCACAAGAACGTGGTAGATTCCCTCCCTTTTTGCGTGATATTATTGTTCTAAATTACTCATTTTTGGGTAAATCAAACTTTATACTTTAATATTTATTGGTTTTTTGTAACTTTGCCTCAAATTTTTGGTCGCTAAAATGGAGCGTATTGTGATTGCAGTATGCTTTCAGCACAAGAAGAGAAGCCGAATAGATAAAATATTCACTAAACTATATAACACATGAAACTATTGCATAGATGCTTAGTTTTCGGGGCAATTGCCTTAGGGGTGTCTTCCTGTAGTCAGGAAGCGCCATGGGGTGCCACCGGTAATGGCGAGGGCTCTATCAAGCTCAATCTGACAACCTCAGGGTTTGTCACAAAGGGAGCGGGCTCTACGAGGGCAACGACCGAGGAGGTTGCTGTGCCTAAATCTGAACTTTTCAGCATTCGTATTTCAAAGGCGGACGGTTCCCAGGCCAAGACCTATGAGACTCTTCAGGATTTCATTGATGAGAAATCGTTTGAAGTAGGCAGCTACTATGTGGAGGCTTTTTATGGAAGTCCTGACGACCAGGGACTTGCTGGAGTATCCGGTTACGACAATGCTTATTTCTACGGCAAGTCACAGTTGGTGACAGTCGTAGAGGGTTCCACAAGCACAGTCGAGCTGAGCGCAGAGCTTTGCAATTCCGCTATTCAGGTGGAGTATACCGATGAATTCAAGAACTACTTTGCAAACTGGTCAACCACCTTTGCAAGCTCAGAGAATACAGCGGTTGATTTCGGTCAGAGCGAGACAATGGGTTACATCACACCTGGAGAGGTTGATGTTATTATATCAGCTACTTTCCAGAATGGTAAGACAACCCGTCTGAAACCGGCTTCATTTGCTGCAGTGCCGAAGCATCTCTACAAAGTGAAGTATGATGTATATAAAGGTGAGGTCGGCAATGCTGTGCTTGAAGTCTCTTTCGACGACAGCGTGGAAGAAGAGGATGTTATAATTGAAATTTCGGCTGACGACATTGCAAATTCAGCGGCTCCCGAGGTTACAACCAATATTACAGATGCCTTCGGCAATCTAGTTGAGAACGGCGGGACTGTAGCTTCGCAGATGCAGATGGCTTATCCCGGCGACATCAAATTCAATGTCGTAGCCCGTGGCGGCATCAAGGAGGGTAAGCTCAAGGTTACTTCCTCCAACTATACCTCGATGTTCGGTAAGGAGATTGACCTCTGCAGTGCCGATGCACAGAAACTTCAGCAGGTAGCTTCCGCCGGTATCGACGCAGTTGGCTTCAAGGATGCTGACGGCAAGATGGCGCATGTGAATCTGAGTGGACTCTGTGCAAATCTTCCTGAGGGTGTGCATACTGTTTCTCTGACAGTAACTGACAATCTTGGTCGTGTAAGTGAGCCTATGGAGATAACCATAGCGTCTGAGCCTGTTGAGACAGAGGTAATGACAGCTACCGCTCCGTTTGGTGAGGGTTATGCCGATATTACCTTGAACTATAATGGAAATGACCCCACAATGCCGGGTGCTAATCCCTTCTCGTTCAAGACAGTTGATATCACCGGTATCTCCAAACAGTGTGAGATTGTAAGCGTTAAGCTTGCTCCTGATACCCGCAGCGAGGTATTTGCAGCGAAACAGTATGTATATCGCGTCCGTATCCCAGAGATTGAGAAGGATGAGTTTGATGTGAATGTCTACTTCGGTGGCGCGTCTACAGTTTATACCGTAGCCAAGGTGAAGTTTGAGTATCCCGACTATGAGATAGAGACCGATGCTCTTGCAACAAGTGTGCGTTTCCGTCTGAAATCTACGGATGCAAACAAGTCTGCGCTTTATGCTAAGCGTCTTGTAAGAAACGTATCTATCAATGGTGAGACAAAGACCGCTACTCTTGATAATGCAACCAATATCTTGACAGTAACCGGTCTGCAGGCAGGTCAGAATTATACTCTTACCACATCGTCAAGTGTTAATGCTTCACTGAAGAGCATGGATACTGCTTTCACTACAGAGGAAGCTACCCAGATTCCGAATGGTGATTTCTCGGAAACTGGAAAAAATATTTACTTCAAGGATTTGCAAGCAGGAGGTATATGGTATGTAGCAGGAAGCTCATGGTATGAGTATAAAAACTACGCTACAATAAACAAGTGGTCTCCGGCTAATTGGGCTGACTTGAATGATTTGACAGCTTGGAATGGTAGCGAGAATAAAAATACGTGGTTTGTAGTACCATCTACATACCTCGATGATAATTCAGTCCTTATTCGCACTGTCGGTTATAATCATAATGGTGACACTCCGACAAAAGGAGTTAGTTCGGTTAATAACTACTATTGTCCGAATACTCCTAAAGATGGAGATTTAGTCAAAACTGCAGGAGAATTATTTTTGGGTACCTATTCTTTTAATGGTAGTGAGGAGAGAGAGAATGGTATTGCATTTACATCAAGACCAGCAGCAATTTCATTTGACTATTCTTATAAATCAGTTAATAATGAGGTAGGTGAAGCTGTAATACGTCTTATCGCTGATTCAGGCGAGGCTCTGTATGAGACTGTTCTTAAACTAGATGCTACTTCTGACTTTACTACTAAGGAGCTATCAATTGCTAACTATGCGTTCGGGAAGAAGGCCGCTTCAATATATCTGTCATTCAAGTCATCTGATGCAGTTTCTCCTACTGTAGTAATACCTACTGGAGCGGCTCTAAATGACGGTGTGAGCTATAAAGTGGGTAAAAAGGAAAACTATGTAGCAGGTGAAAATGGTTCCAAGGCTTGTGCTATTGGTGCTGAACTCAGAATTAAAAATGTCAAGCTTAATTACTAAGAATAGATGAAAAAGATAAAAGATATATTGCTTTGTGCAGCTGTGGCATTGGGGCTCGGTTCCTGTGCTAACGAGGCACCGTTCTCTGCCGAGAACGAGGGCACAGGGCAGCTTAGGACTTCCGCGTTGAACGTGGAACTCAAAACCGAAGCACCTGTGGTGCGCTCGGTAGAGACTCCTGATGTAAAGGATTTCTCTGTCCAGTTCCTTAAAGATGGAACAACCCCCGTGTCGGTAAATGGTAAATACACCATGACCTATGGCGAACTTCCCGAAGTGGTAATGCTCCCCGTAGGTGATTATAAGATTGAGGTAAGCTATGGCGATAATGCCCAGGCTGCTTACGACGCTCCCTATTACAAGGGTGAGTCGGAGGCGTTCTCAATCAAACTCAATGAACTTACCGACGATATCTCACCTGTAGTATGCCGACTCTCTAACATCAAGGTGTCAATCATCTTTGATGAGTCGCTTACCAATGCAATGAGTGACGACTCCAAAGTGACTGTTAAAGTTGGAGAGAGCGGTCTGTTGGTATTTGACAATGCCGCTAACAAGGAGCGTGTAGGTTACTTCCGTTACGACGAGGGTAGCCATACTTTGGCAGCCAATTTCATCGGTAATGTCGAGGGTGAAGAGGTTGATGAGACCAAGACCCGTGAGGATATCCAGCCCGGTTATCACTATCAGATAACTTTCCGCCTCCACAATGCAGGTGCTTCTGACCCGGGTGACGTTAATCCTGATGATAACGGAGTGAAGGTAGATGCCACAGTAACTGTGGACGATCTCACAGGTGACGGCAATTTCAATCCTGACAAAGGTGACCAGGAGGGTGACGAATATCTCGAGGATAGCGACCGTCCCCAGCAGGGAGACGAGCCTAAAGATCCGGATGAGCCCAAAGACCCGGTAAATCCTGACGACCCCAAAGATCCGGTAGAGCCTAAAGGCCCCCAGATTACTGCAAATGAAGGTATCGATTTGGATGGGGTGAACATTGCAGCTGACGGTGTTG
Source organism: uncultured Porphyromonadaceae bacterium (assembly GCA_947575235.1). GTDB lineage: Bacteria > Bacteroidota > Bacteroidia > Bacteroidales > Muribaculaceae > Lepagella. Next base: position 10,629 of record CANPMT010000030.1, on the reverse strand, counting down.
TATGCGAACTCTACGTGACAAGTGAGACAGGTATAACTGATTTTACTGTTAGAATTGATTCCAATACATTGACTCCCGAGGAATTGCAAGGAGTAGGGTTACCTGAAACATTGGATTTGGTTAATCCAGATTCTTCCTATTTGGGCAACCTTCAAGAATTCGGTTTCTTGGATAAAGCCACAGATGAGAAGTCATTGAAAGGTAAGACAGAAAAGACCCTTACCATCACTCCATTCTTGGGATTGCTTAATATGCTTGGAGCTGGTGAGCATAAGTTCCATATTTCAGTATCGGATGCTGATGGCACCACGAATATAGTATTACAATTACAAACGTTAGGAGGCGAATAACCACTATGGCAAATAAGACAATGAAAAATTTCATATTGTTGGGCGCCTGTGTGGCGACTATGGCGGGAGGTCTGATCTCCTGTACGGCTGAGAATCCTTTCGGTGCAAATGATGGCGAAGGGCTGGTTAAGATGAACGTCTCTGTCAATAGCACTGTTACAAGAGCTATTGAGGGAGAGTATGCACAGGCATTGCTGGATACTGTACAGATTCGCATCTCAAATGATAAGGGTCTGCTCTACAAGTGGAGAGGAATGGATCAGGTACCTGCTGAAGGTGTGTATCTGCGATATGGCTCTTATAAAGCAGAGGCTTGGTCTGGTGATTCGGCAAGTGCCTCTTTCGACAAGAAGTTCTTCAAAGGTGTGTCTGATTTCGATGTGAATCAGAAGCAGGAGGTTACAACTGTATCCATCAATTGCAAGATTGCAAATGTTGTGGCTTCTGTTGATGAGGCTACCATTGAATCGGATAAGATTTCTGACGTGAACGTCAATGTCAGCATGAGCCGTGGCAATCTTGATTTCAACGCTGATAACTTCGCGGATAAAGGCTATTTCATGATGCCTTTCATCAATGTTAATGGTGAGATGCAGCGTGAGAACACACTTACCTTTACTGTTACCGGTAAGGATTCTCAAGGTAATGAGTTTACCCCGATTGTAAAGATTGTTGAGAATGTGGAGGGCGCTCACGAGTATCGTGCCAAATTCAAGTTTGGTGATCAGGATATAGATGATGGGGGTGCATTCTTCAAGATTGTGATCGAGGATGAGATTATCGATAAGGATGAGTATGTCATCTTCGGCAAACCTCAGTTCTCATGGCTTGAGGGTGAGGATCTTGATGCACAGATTATCGGTACTCCCGGCACTTTCACTGCCCATACACTCTGTATCTCGGCATTTAAAGGTTTTGAGTCAATAGAATTGGAGGGTGTTGGTCTTCCGCAATCACCAATCAACATTGCAAGTGCTGATTTAGGTCAGAGCATAAAGGAGGCTTTGACCAATTCAGGCATCACTACAATGCAGAATGTAAGTGCGAGCGACCCTAATCTTCACCGCTTCTACATCACCTTAGGTGCAGACTGGTTTAACAACCTTCCTGCGTCAGAAACCGAGTTGGTATTGAATGTGACTGTTAAAGATGGCAATAACAAGAGTAATTCTTACAGTGTAAAGATTGCCAACACAGAAGATGCAATTGCTAATCCCGCACCGATAGAGCTTCCAGATTTCAGCGAATCTGAAGAAGGACTGATGGCAGTGGGTGCAACATCGGTTTCAATTCCTGTTGAATTCAAAAACTTAGAGGTTGATAATCCCGCTCTCCAGTATCGTGCGGAGGATGAGAGTGAGTGGACAACAGTCTCATTGACAGCTCCTCAGCATATGCCTACAAGAGCCACCTCTATCAAAACAACCGTTACTCTCAGAAATCTCAGGGCAGGTGTCAAGTACCTCTACCGTGTGGTTGCCGGAGCACTGGTTGATGGAAAGTATGAGTTCGAGTCAGAACCATCGAACTTTGAGACTGAGACAATGTTTACAATTCCCAATTCAAGTATGGAGGATTGGTCAACTTTCGGTTCTAAGAATATCATATTCCCTGGTCCCGGAAGCGTGAAATCTTTCTGGGATACCGGTAATGAAGGAGCCAATATGGCAGGTGCGGTATTGACTACTGGCTCTTCCGATATGTTCCATAGCGGAGCAAAATCAGCTAAACTTGAGTCTAAATTCGCCTCGGTGTTCGGTATAGGTAAATTGGCGGCAGGTAATATTTTTGTCGGTACCTATGACAAGACAAGTGGCACTAATGGTGAGCTTACTTTTGGTCGTCCTTATGATGGTTCACATCCTACAAAATTGCGTGTATGGGCAAATTACCGTCCCGGTAAGGTTGATCAATCAAAGAAGACTACAGATCCAATTCCAGCAGGATTTGCAGATGGGGAAGACCATGGGCAGATTTACATAGCATTGACTACAGAAGCTGTTTCTGTAAAGACTGCAAGCGAGAGCACCCTGTTCAACAAGGATGCAGACTATGTAATTGCATATGGAGAACAGACTTGGACAGCTGCCTTTGGTCCTGATGGAGGTTTGGCAGAGGTAAATATACCTATTGAATACAGAGAGTCTGCAAAGACTGTCAAGCCAACCCATCTGGTGATTGTATGTTCAGCATCGAAGTATGGCGACTACTTCACTGGTAGCTCTACATCGGTAATGTATGTAGATGACTTCGAATTGGTTTACGAATAATAACTAAGTCGTGATAAGAGGACGGCGTCAAAATGTGTAGCCATGTTTTGACGCCGTTTTTATATCACCATACAAGTGGTTTTTGCCAAATAATTACTGCGAAAGTAATTGCAAGCCATTCTTTTTTAGTAACTTTGCATCATGATTCGCATGAAACTATTTTTTCTATTGCTCACAGCTCTTCTTGCACTGCCGATTGAGGGTAGAGCGCAGGAGCAGACGGACTCTGTGCCGGAGGTTGTGCAGGAATTCAAAAGGGATATTGAATCGGTGGTGTTCATACCCAAAGGACAATGGATTACAGGTGTGTCGGTCTCTTATGCGATGTCGACACAAAGTAAGTATCAATTCCTTATTTTCGAGGGAATTTCTGGTGATACCTACAGTTTCAAGGTGTCGCCTATGCTCATGTTTGCCGTTAAGGATGATTTGGCCGCCGGTGGACGATTCTCTTATGCCCGGTCGCTAACCAAATTGGCGAATGCCGATATCGTTCTTGACTCTGAGACAGATTATTCGGTTGACCATCTTTACCGCCTCTCGCATAATTATTACGGCACCGTCATGATGCGTAATTATTTCTCTATCGGCAAGTCCAAAAGGTTTGGTTTCTTCAATGAATTGCAGCTGCAGCTTGGTGGAGGACAGTCCAAGATAACCACCGGGGTAGGGAAGGATTTGACAGGTACGTATGAAAGGAACTTCTCTCTGGATGTCGGCCTGGCACCCGGACTATGCGTGTTCCTTAACAATTATTCCGCATTGGAGGTGAATGTGGGTGTCTTAGGTTTCAGTTACACCACAACCAAGGCGATCAAGGACCAGATTTATGTGTCGCACCGCAACTCCAAGTCGGCTAACTTTAGAATCAATCTTTTCTCCATTCAGTTTGGAGTTGCATTTTATCTATGATGGCTATGAAACGAATTGTAATACCAGCACTTCTGATTATGGCCATGTCAATAATGGCCAGACCAGCCACTTCATCACAGATTCCGAATAACGCAAAGGTTTTCCTACGCACTGATACGGTAGCTGTGATGGATACTATCATAACACGTAAACTTGTGAAACGTACTGAAATTGTACAGCTCACCGAGGAGATTATGATGGCGGATACTGTCAAAGCGGGAGAAAGCTTCGGCGAGTTACCCGTGGCTGTATCCAAAAGCCCAACTATAGTTGAGGTAGAGGCTCAGGTGGCGCAACCGGTCAGCGTTCCTGAAGTGACTGCGGTTCATAAGACGAGACGCCCAGGAATGAAGACAGGTGGGGATAAATCACCTTTGCCAAATGTAGTTATGGCTGAGGAATCAGCCATCCCCGTTGATACGGTGAAATTAGCGGAGACGGTTTACGTTGCCGATACGGTGTCACGTCCGGGTGGCTCATTCGTATGGGTGCCCGATTCAATGAGGCATGATGTCAATGAACTTCTTGAGAATCAAGGTAGGTTATTGGCTGATGACAGTTTCGTCGATCTGAATGAGAAAGTCACTTTCCGTGGAGATACCGTGCCAATGGTTTTGCGCACCCGTAATTTCGGACGCTATGATCGCGGCTTGTTCAATTATCTCTATATTCCCAAGGGTATATGGAGCATAGGTGTGACGGCATCTTATGGCGAATTCTCCACCTCCGATCTTGAGGTGCTCGACCTTCTTTCAGATATAGACTTAGGTGGACACATATTTTCAATCAGACCCTATTTCTCATATTTCATACGCAACAATATGTCGGTGGGTCTAAGATTAGGCTATACCTCCGGGAAGGCTAATATCAATTCTTTCAAGGTTGATATTGACGAGGATATGAATTTCAATCTGAAGGATATAGCTTATAACAGTGAGTCGTATACCGCAGCTGTTACCTTCAATCAATATTTTGGTATAACCCGTCGTGGCAGATTCGGTGTATTCAATGAGGTGGAACTGGCTTTCTCTTCCGGTCGTTCTGACTTCATACGTCCTTACAACGGTGTGGCCAAGACCACTCATACCAACACCACACAGGTGGCGTTGAATTTCTCGCCCGGTGTTTCGGTGTTTATAATGGATCCCGTTTCGTTCAATGTATCTTTCGGTGTATTTGGTGTGAGTCTGCGTAATGACAAACAGACTGTCGATGGCGAGGATATGGGCAGTCGTTTTACATCGGGAGCTAATTTCCGCTTCAATATTTTCAATATTAATTTCGGTGTGGCGGTAAATTTATGATTTTATGAAGAAAACAGCATTATATATCCTGTTGATGGCCGTGGCAGGTGTGGTCATGGTCGGATGCATAAAGAATGATCTCCCATATCCACGTATCCAGCAGAATATAACCTCGATTGTGGCAGATGGTGAGAGCAAGGCTGCTCTGATTGATTCGGTTAATTTTTCCGCTACTCTTTATCTTGATGAGCGCACAGATATCCAGAAGGTTAGTTTTTCAGAGTTCTCTGTCAGTGAGGGAGGGGTAGCTGACCCCGATCTTGCCGAAGGGGAATATGATTTGTCAAAACCTTTGATTGTGAATGTCACACGTTATCAGACGTATCAATGGATAATATTGGCTGAACAGCATATTGAGCGTTATCTTTCGATTGAGGGGCAGATAGGTGAGACTACAATTGATGAGGTGGGACGCCGTATAATTGTAAAGGTTCCGGAAACTGCTGATCTGGCTGATCTGACTGTGACGGCCATTAAGTTGGGTCCTGAAGGGATTACAACAATGTCTCCCTCAATTCAACCCGGCAAGTATAATTTCAGCAAACCGGTAAGAGTGGAGGTTACGGCTCATGACCGTACTGAGGAATGGACCATCTATGTTGAGAAGACTGAGCTTTTAGTGTCGACAGCGAGTGTCGATGCTTGGAGTAAGGTTGTGTGGGCTTACGGAAGCTGTCCGTCGGATATGAAGGGCGGGTTCCAGTATCGTAAGGCCGCTGATTCCGCGTGGATTGATGTGCCGGCTTCGGCTGTCACCCAGACACAGGGTGCCTTCTCGGCTTGCATACCGCATCTCGAACCTCTTACAGAATATGTGGTGAGAGCCGTGGCGGATGATGAGGTCGGTAATGAGGTGCGCGTAACTACTGATGCGACAGCCGATATACCTGACGGTGACTTCGACCAATGGTATCTGAAAAATGGTAAGATCTGGTGTCCGTGGAATGAGGATGGCGAGCAGTATTGGGATACCGGTAACACGGGTGCGGCCACTTTAGGCCAGAGCAATGTGGTGCCTACCGACCATACGCCCACCGGAAGCGGTCAGGCGGCTGAGCTGAATACTGTCTTTGTTGGTATCGCGGGTATCGGTAAATTGGCTGCGGGGTCAATCTATACCGGTTCGTTCAAGAAGGTTGACGGCACTAACGGTATTCTCGATTTCGGTCGTCCGTGGAAGCTCCGTCCTACCAAGCTGAGGGGTTATTTCCAGTATAAGACCGCTGAGATCAATTATGCCTCTACGGAGTATGCCGACCTGAAGGGTCGTCCTGATTCATGCCATATATATGTGGCGTTGACAGATTGGACAGCACCGTATGAGATACGTACCAATCCGAAGACCCGACAGCTGTTTGACAAGAATGCCTCGTATGTGATAGCTTACGGTGATACGGTCTATAGTGGTACGATGGCTGATTATGAGCCGTTTGAGATACAGTTGCATTACCGCAACACGTCGCAGGTGCCGCGTTATCTGCAGATAACGGCTGCCGCCTCCAAATATGGCGACTTCTTCACAGGCGGCTCCGGAGCAACCCTCTGGGTTGACCAGTTCTCATTTGATTACGACTACTGATCAACTATTTCTCCAACTATTACAACTATTTTTTAATTACAAAACAAAAACATCGGACCCGTGTACATGGATCCGAGGTTTTTGTTTTCAGTTATTCTGACTACCCTTAGCTATTTTGACTCATTTGTAGGCTACGGGTGGCTTTTGTATATTGTGATTATTGTAAGTCAATCAGATCAAAATATAATATTCGGGTTCTTAAAACTTCATCTTGGTCAATGGAATAGTATTCTTTTTCATCTTCTATTTTTGGAAATAATGGTATGAACCCATTTCTCTCATAATATTTAAGGGTATGTGAAGTATTTACCGCATCAACAAGAATGAATCTACAACCTGTTTTATTATCCTCGGTTATAAACCATTCTTTGATGAAATTCATCAGTTGACTACCAATACGGTAATTTGAGTTTTGAAAAGAAATATCAACACCTAAACGCCCTATCAATACGGCTGGATAAGTCCTTCCTCGCTTATTATGAGGGATAGCTTTGTTTAGATGCCGTTTGGGATTGTTTTTCAAATGAGTTGTCTGTATACCGGCATTAGCCAATGTGATCATCGCCACAATATGTGTATTGTCGGTATTATCAAGCCAACAATATGTTTTGCCCATGAGATCTCTTTCGTAAGCGAGTGCATCATTGGCAAAAAAATCATTCAAGTCTTTGTCTCCACAATTGAAAGGCTTGCAATTTTCTAAGATCTGTGCGTTAAGTTTGAATAACGTACAGTCATAATTCAACCGGTAGGATAATGATTCCATCATTTCATCCATGATGGAACAAACTCTCGAGAACGTCGCATAATCTCAGCAATACGTTTCTCTCTTTCTTCTGAATAGCCTCTTCTTGGCTGACGTTCTTTCTCCTCCGCTCTCCGGATGAAATCTTCTGCTATTTGTCCTGTCAAAATTGGGACGGCTTTTATTGGGGTTGCCATAATATCTATTTTTTTATGCAAAGATAATGTTTATTTCCTATAGTTTAACACTTTATTGATGAAAAATATTGATTAGATGATTAATTTGTGGTAAATAATGCTCTTTTAAGAGGGAGGATTTTTTGTCGAATGGGGTTTTAGAGTGGCGGGAGGCTCTTGGGCCAAAACGCCTGTTTCCTGCCGTTTTGATTGGCGCACCAGACCCTTCATGTATTTCAGACAGGAGGAGAGGGCTGCTTTAAGATGCGTCCCGGATGGGTTGCCACGGCGGGAGCTATAGTGTTAGCGTTTCTTTCCATAATGGTTTGCATCAATTTCTAATAGTTTTACTGTGATTCCACCCTGGTGCTCAGTGGATGTAGAACACCGTTATGTATAAGATAGTTGTAACGACTTTGAAGATTAATCCAAGATTGGATGGGTATTCCTAAGGCTTCTTCAAGTTTCATTGCCAATTGTTTAGTAACGTTCCTTCGTCCATGTAATACATCGTTAAGATTGGGAGGAAGAATGCCGATTCTTTTAGCGAACTCTTTCTGGGTTATGCCACGAGCTTCCAGTTCCTCCTTTAAAATGCTGCCGGGATGTGTGGCTACAAAGGGTATGAGGTCTTTAGCGTTTCTTTCTAAAGCTTTCTCTTCAAAGTAAACATTCATAACTTCTGATTTGATTTGCAAAGGTAGTTAAAATTATCAATAATTGATAATTACTTGATGTTAGTTTTTATTTGAAAATCTTTTAGGGGGAGGATCGCTTCTTTATCCTCCCCGCTTTGATGGCAGCTGTAATGACGGCTTGCATCAAGACCCTACACCTTTCGACGGCATAGTGCCGACAACCCAGAATGCCTACACACCTTTCACCGCTTTCGATAACGTAGAAATAGCCCTGATGTGCATTTTATCGGAGTTTGTTGCGTCATATTTTGCATTTTATCGGAGTTTAAAAAGCTAAAAACTGCATTTTATCGGAGTTTGTTACGTCATATTTTGCATTTTATCGGAGTTTGTTTCTAACTTTTTTAATTTGGATTTTGTTGTTAGTACCAAAAGTAGTACCTTTGTAAAAATTATAGATATGGGAAAGAATGAGAAACTCATTGAGCGATTCAAGATGCTGCCAAAGGATTTTACCTTTGAAGAGGCAGTTGCGTTATTCGGCTACTTTGGGTATATAAAGCATAACAAAGGTGCATCTTCAGGATCTCGTATTCGCTTTAAAAATGAGAAGACTGGAGCCTTTATTAATTTACATAGGCCTCATCCAGGAAGCATTATGCAGGAATGGATGATGAAAGAAATATATACGCATTTAAAAGACAATGGTTTAATATAAATATTAAGATTATGGATTTTATGGAATATAAGGGCTATAAAGGCTCTGTTGAGTATAGTAAAGAGGATAATTGCCTCTGTGGTAAGGTTCAGGGAATGAGTAAAGACCTCATTCTATATGAAGGTGATACTTTGGCAGAACTTAAGGCTGATTTTGAAGCCGCTGTCGATGATTACATAGAAGGATGTGTGGCAGAAGGGATTGAGCCTCGTAAACCTTACAGTGGGACACTTAATTTAAGAATGTCTCCAGAATTACATGGACGAGTGGCTGCAATGGCAGCTTCCGTTGGAACCTCTATCAACGGATATATAAATCTGGCTATCACCAATCAACTCAATCATGCATTTTAAGAACTGGAAAGGAAATACCGGACATCTCAGCAAATTTTGCATGACTAATGCCTCTAACTTTTGATGAATCACGCTGCCGGGATGTGGCGCTGCATGCTTTGCCGAATAAATTGATGAAAGAATGGATATTAAAAAATGGATTTTATGGAATATAAGGTGAAAGAGGGAGAGAGGGAGAGGTTCAGTTGGAAGAAACGAGGGAAGGCTTTTGTGTATGCCTGGCAGGGATTGAAGTGTCTGCTTAGGGAGGAACATAACGCACGGATACATGTGGTGGCGGCTATCGTGGCTGTCTTGCTCGGATTCGTGTTTGAGATAGCTGCCTGGGAATGGTGCGCATTAGTTGTGTGTATCGGTATGGTGATAGCAGCCGAAGCCATGAACAGTGCCGTGGAGGCTTTGGCCGACAAAATCAGTAAGGAATATGACCCGCTCATAGGGAAAGCCAAAGATTACGGAGCTACATCCGTAACATTTTTGGCTTTAGCATCAGTAGCGGTGGGATGTATAATCTTCTTGCCGAGGATAATCAACTTGTTAAGATAGAGAGGATAATCAACTTGTTTAGATAGAGAAGATAATCAACTTGTTCAGATAAATATGAATAGAACAGGATTAAAATATTTAATAGTAATACTGGTGATGTGGTTGGCAGCCGCACCCGGAAACTGTCAGGTGGCTGACGAAGCCTTTCACCGTACCTCGGCACAGAAGGGGGTAGGGATTTCGACAGATGTCGCTGTAATTGCTATGCCTGTGGCCACCCTCGCCGGGATAATCATCGAGCGCGACTGGACCGGTCTCAAGCAGGGGGCACTCACCGCCGTGACAGAAGTGGGAGCCTCCCTCATACTTAAATATGCTATACGCGAGAAACGTCCCGACGGCAGCAACTTCCACTCATTCCCCAGCGGACATACGGGAATTGCGTTCGCCAACGCCACCTTCCTCCAGCGCAGGTACGGCTGGAAATTCGGTGTCCCGGCCTATGTGCTCGCCACATACGTGGGGTGGGGGAGGGTTTACGCCAAGAAACATCACTGGTGGGACGTAGTAGCCGGAGCCGCCATCGGCGCGGGAGCCGCACTTATATATACGCGTCCCTTCGCCGAGAAACATGAACTCAGTCTCGTGCCATCGGCCGGACCGGGAGGCATGTCACTTTCGGCATCCCTTACATTTTAATAAGACCAAACACAAAAGAGGAGCGGCACTGCCGTTCCTCTTACTGTTTAATAGAGCCAAAAAATGGAGATTAGAGATTTTTATTAATTTAACAAAAGATTTTGGGTATTGGTTCAAAAGTAATGGTGTGAAGAGTAGTGATAAATGATAATGCTGGAATTTATACTTGAAAAAATATCCTTTTTCAGGATAATAAGGCGTAAAATACAGTTATATAAACAAGCCTTATCCGGGATTGGTTTAGTGATTTAACATAACTAAAGATATATTAACTTTTATTGAACGCATTATAAAGCTGAAAGTTACAACTTGGTTTGAGGATTTTTGTGAGGTTCGGAATAAATTTATTTGGAAACGGGGGTGAAATGGTTGTAACTTTGCAACCGCAAACGGGAAACA
>CANPMT010000029.1 GCA_947575235.1 uncultured Porphyromonadaceae bacterium | reverse complement strand
CATTCGACAAGAAACCGGAGACCTACCTTGACGAATGGATGAACTATCTGAAGACGGGGACAGTAAAGGATGACACCCATGCTCCCGGTCTGGCGCAGGTGAAGGAGAAACTGCGGATCCTGTCAATGACACCCGAGGAGAGAAGATCATACGAAGAGCATATGGATAACATCATGGTTCAGAATGACGTGCTTGACACAGCCCGTGACGAGGGGAGAGCTGAAGGTAGAGCCGAGGGAAGAGCTGAAGGGAGAGCTGAAGGGAGAGCCGAAGGTATGGCTGAAGGTAGAGCCGAAGGGAGAGCTGAGGGGAGAGCTGAAGAGCGTGAAAAGATTATACGTTCGATGCATGAGAAAGGGATTGACGAGACAACGATAGCCGGTGTGGTGAATTTGCCGATTGAGAAAGTGCGTGAGATTCTTTCGTAGGAGAGACAGGACTTATCTGTTTTGTTACCTTTATTCTCGGTGGACGCGCCGCGGCGCGTCCCTACTTTTTGTTACCTTTATTCCCGGTGGACGCGCCTCGGCGCGTCCCTACTTTCGGAATCGGCTGGCACTCTATCATTGAGCCCGGGAGATGACGTTTGCAAGTCACCTCCCGGGCTTTCTTTGACTCGAAGTTGAGAACTTGTTATAAGATTACCCGGGCGAGGGGCATCAGTCTGCCCAGTGAGATTCGAGGCGGTCTTTCTCTGCGGCGGTGATCTGTATCACTGCCGCGTGTTTGGGTGAGGTGAAGTTGGTGGTCTTCATCACACCCTCGTTGAAGTGGCCCAGATTGGTGAAGGTCTTGAAGTCGGAGGTCTCGGCAAAGCCGAAGTTGTGTGGATTAACGCTGTATATGTCGTACATCACCACATACTTATCCTCACCGATGCGTTTCCAGACGTTGGGCGCCTCACAGGCTCCCGGCTCAAAATCAATCCATTCCGGCGCATATTCCCAGCCGGAATTGATGCTGTCGGAGAATGCCATCTTTATTCCCGGCACGCCGTCGTGAGCCACATAGGTTATGACCCACCGGCCATCGCCCGTGCGCGTGATATCGGCATCAAGGACTGTAACTTTCGGATCAGGATACTGATACAGGAGCTTTGGTTCCGTCACCAGACGTGTGAAATCATCGTCGGTATAGGCATAGTAGAGATTCGATGGCTGCACACCGTCTCGCATGGTGAAATAGATCATCATCTTATCCTCGACGGGGTCGTAGGTGGTCTCAGGAGCCCACGCACAACCTATGTTGCCGAATTTCTCCGGAAACAGTCTGTCGATACGGAGATTGCTGCGTGTCCAGTTGATGAGGTCGTACGACTTCATGAGCACCAGCCCACGGTTATTGCCCCAGCCATATTCATTGCCGGGACGTTCCCACTCGGTGTCACGCAGACCCTCGCGCTGCGCATAGATATGAAGATCGGTCATGGCCAGATAGAAAGCGCCGTCAGGGCCGCGTGTGATATGAGGGTCGCGTATGCCTTTCTGTTCGGCTATGGTGTCGCCTGCAATCACAGGATGTCCGCCGTTGACGGCGGTGAATGTATAGCCATCGGGGCTTGTGGCCATGAAGAGGTCATGGGTCTCGTCGGTGAAGAACACCATCAGATATCCGCCCATATCCTTTTCATCAACTGCCGGGGTCCCGGCTGCCGCGGGTGCGCAGCAGCCGGAGGCCCTAGCAGAGAAAGAAGAGAGGAGGAGCAACAAACCCCATATAAACATGAGCTAACCTAAACCTATTATATGTAGAAACTTATCGAAGGGAGAGTGTTACGATGCTCTTGGCGGGGAGAGTGACGGTGAGCTTGTCGCCTTTGACCTGCCACCCTTTGGTGAAAGGCTTGAGAGTGACATTCTCGGGCTGACCGAAATCATTGTAGGCGTTCATCTTGTCGGCTGTCAGGATCTCGCCTGTGATTTTGCCGGCCTTTATGCCTGAGAGGTTGACGGTGACTGTGGTCTGCTCGTTGAGGTCGGTATTGACAAGCGAGATGGTGGTGACGTTATCCTTCTGCGATGCAGTGGCGCTCACCACAGGCACCGTGCGGTTCTGACGGGCGGGAATAACCGGTGTGGCAACATTCAGAGGGATAAGCTTGGCATCCTGGTGAGGCACATACATCTTGAAGACGTAGTAGGTGGGGGTGAGCACCATCTGGTCATCCTTGGTGAGCACCATTGCCTGGAGCACATTGGCTATCTGGGCGATGTTGGTCATCTTCACACGGTCGGTGAAAGTGTGGAAGGTATTGAGGCTCAGAGCGGCTACCATGGCGTCGCGCAGGGTGTTCTGCTGGTAGAGATGGCCGGGGACAGTGCCCGGTTCCTCGTCAAACCATGTGCCCCACTCGTCAACCATCAGGCCCACACGTTTCTTGGGGTCATACTTATCCATGATCTCGCAGTGGCGCTTCACTACGTCGCCCACCTCAAGGCATTTGCCGAGAGTCCAGTAATAATCCTCATCGTTGAAATTGAGGGCCGAACCCTTGCTGCCCGACCAGCCGAGCACAGTGTAATAATGGAGCGACAGACCGTTCATATGGTGTCCGGCGTCGCGCATCATCACCTCAGTCCAGTTATAATCGTAATCGCTTGCACCTGAGGCTATCTTATAGAGATGGTTGCCGTTGAAATTGCGGCAATAGGTCTGATAGCGGCGGTAGACATTGGCGTAATACTCCGGGGTGAAGGTGCCTCCGCAGCCCCAGCTCTCGTTACCGACGCCGAGATATTTCAGATGCCAGGGTTTCTCGCGGCCGTTCTGCTTGCGCAGGTTGGCCATGGGGCCATCCTCAGCCGTGATATACTCAACCCATTTCGCGAGCTCCTCCACTGTGCCGCTGCCGACGTTTCCGCTCAGATAAGGCTCGCAGCCGAGCATCTCGCAGAGGTTGAAGAAATCATGTGTGCCGAAAGAGTTATCCTCGACGGTGCCACCCCAGTTGTTGTTGACCATGCGGGGGCGGTTCTCCTTCGGGCCTATGCCGTCCATCCAGTGGTATTCGTCGGCGAAGCAGCCGCCGGGCCAGCGCAGCACGGGTATATGCAGCTCCTTGAGGGCGTTCAGGACGTCGTTGCGGTAGCCGTTGGTATTGGGTATGGGTGAATCCTCACCTACCCAGAGACCACCGTAGATGCAGGTGCCGAGATGCTCTGCAAACTGGCCGTATATCTCCTTGACTATCACGGGGCTCTCCTCAGAGGGGAGAAGTGTAACGGTAGCCTCGCGGGCCGCCATTGTCGGAAGGGCGCTTGCCAGGGCAAGGGCCATTGTACTGAAAATCTTGTTCATGTCAGGTTATTTCTTGAATCGGTAAACGGTGAAGGTCTTCCCCGGGATAGTGACGGTCATATCCTTGATATCCTTGTCGGTGAAGGTGCGGGTGACGGGGCGTATGATATCCTGGTTGTCGAGCGTGTTCTCGGCATCGGGATCGTCAGAATGAAGGGTGGTGGTCTCGACGCTGTTGAAAAGCTGGTTCTTCTTCAACCCCTTGAAGTCGATGAGAAGTTCCTGGGGAGCGTCACCTGTGTTGGCCACTTTCACAATGATGTCGCCCGAGGGATCCTCCTTCACGGCAGAGGCGAAGAGTCCGTTCTGTCCCTCGTTGCCGGCAACGGCCTTACCATCCATCTTCAGAGGCACAACCTGCGTGCCCTTGTTGAGCGAATAGAGCTGCTGCACATAGTAGCTGGCCGTAGGCATAGAACGGAAATTGTCAAACCAGATCATGTCGGGTTGCCACTGCCAGCCCTCCACATGGGCGAAGAGGGGAGCGTAGGTGGCCATCTCCACGATATCGGCGTTGCGCTCCAGGCCTGTCATGAAAGCGGCCTCCAGGAGGGCGGCGTTGAAATGGTTCCATTTCTTACCTTTGCCGTGGCAGGCATACTCGCCGGCAAACACCTTCGGACCCTTGCGGTCGTAGTTGTCATAGCGGTTGCCCTGCGCGAGGAACCATGATTCGGGACGGTAGAAATGCTCATCCACAAGGTCGGCTTTGAGACGTTTCATCTCAGGCCAGAGATAGTCGAACTCCTTACCCTCGGAGTCGGGACCCGAGCTGCCCACAATCTTAACGTCGGGATATTTGGCTCTCACAGCCTTGATGAAGGGTTCGAGGCGGGTGGTGTAGGGGGTGTTCCACTGCTCGTTGCCGATACCCACATATTTGAGGTTGAAAGGCTCCGGATGCCCCATCTCGGCACGCAGTTTACCCCATTCGGAATCGACCGGACCATTGGCGAACTCTATAAGGTCGAGCACGTCATCGATGTAGGGCTGAAGAGAATCCAGAGGCACATGAGCCGATTCATCGCCATTCTGATACTGGCATGAGAGTCCCACATTGAGGATAGGGAGAGGCTCAGCGCCGATCTCCTCGCTCAGGAGGAAATACTCATAGAATCCCAGGCCGTAGCTCTGGTAATAGTCGGGGAAGAAACGGTAGTCGAAGGTATAGTGCCAACGGTTCTCGTTTACGGGACGGTTCTCTACAGGGCCTACAGTGTTCTTCCACTGGTAGCGTGTGGCAAGGTCGGTTCCCTCCACGATGCAGCCGCCGGGGAAGCGGAACACACCCGGTTTGAGGTCGGCCAGTTTCTGCACGAGGTCCTTGCGCAGGCCATTCTCGCGACCCTTCCAGGTGTCGACGGGGAAGAGGGAGAGATGCTCCAGATCGACCGCTGTCTCCGGTTTGCGGAGGAATACCCTCAGCTTACCCTTCTCGACAGTTGCCGACGGGGTGATGATGGCGGTGTATTTCTTCCACTCCTTACCTGAGATCTCGATCTCCTGACTGCCATAGTTCTGACGGTTCTCGGAGCTTGAGGGGTTGGCCAGCTCCACGCGGATTTTCGATTTCCCGCCGTCGGGCACACGAGCCCAGACGGAGAATCTGTACTCCTTATCCTTCTCGAAGCTCACGCCGAAGAAACCCTCGTTGTCGAGTCCGGTGTGCTTATGGTCATGACCGGCGGGGAGGAGACGCACGTAATTGGGATTATTGGAGAAAGGGCCGTCGTTCTTCACCTCGACCTTACCGAAGGCGGTCCAGCCCTGGAGAGGGGTCGGGAAGTCGAACGAGCGGTTCTTGATTTTCTCAGCATAGAGGCCGCCGTCGGCCGCGTAGTTGATGTCCTCAAAGAAGAGGCCATACATTGTGGATGGAATCTTGGCTCCCTTGGCGTTGGGTTCAACCACGAGGTGGTTAACCGCGGCCACAGGTGCGGCCGAGAATCCGAGAGCAATGAGAGCGGTAATCAGTTTCAGTTTCATGATATGTTATATTGAGTTTTCAGGTCTGTTATGTGGCTGTCTTCTCACCATGAGGGGACAGACGCAAATTCTGACGCTGCAAAGTTAATAAAATAAATCTTTCAAGATAGTGGACAAACGTTTCAAAATAGAGGATTTTTGACTATATTTGCAGCGTGTAATTAACCTTAGACGGGTTGGCTACCTTAAACGAGTCAACTAACCTTAAACGAATTAACTAACCTTATACAGAATGAAGAGATTTCTGAACGCCGGATTCATGCTGCTCGCAGCCGGGAGTATGACAGCCGACACACTGCCCGTGGAAAGCTTCAGCTATTACGGCCCTTTCCCGGTGACCTCACCACTTATGGTTGACACTGTCGATGTGAACGGTAAGAGCTATTCTGAGAGGATGCTCGACATGGCACCCGCGCGTGTGAGCCTCAAGGGGCTCGACCATTCGAGGTTTGAGGGCGCCTTCCCTCCGGGGAGCGACACCCCGGCCGTGCATATGCTTGCATTCAACTTCGAGAACACCTCTTACGCCACACCTGAACTTACGGTGAAGGGCCCGGAGAATTTCACTGTCTATGTCGACGGGCGAAAGACCGATGACATGAAGCTCGCATTGCGCCCCGCCACCCACAGCATAGTGGTGCGCTATCTCTCCATGCCGGGTGCGCAGCCCGACAGTCTTGCCGTGAGCCTGACCTCCGAACGCAATGCCGGACTGACCCTGCGTGAGGATGGACGTCGCCGCTTCTCGCTTGAGGATGTGCTTCATGGCCCCGGAATCAGCAGCGTCACCCTCTCGCCTGACGGTAAGTACCTGATGACATATTCTTACGTGACGCGTCGCGGAGGTAAGGGTGACTATACCACCCGCATCACCTCCACTGCCGACGGGCATACTGTGGCGCAGTTTAACAGCCGTGTGCAGTGGATGCCGGAGGGGTCGGAATATTCGATTGAGCGCCCAACGGTGGAGGGGAATGCCCTGGTGGCCGTAAACCCCGCGACCGGCGCGGAGCGCGTGATTGTGGAGGAGATGCCTGAGAATGATGGGTATATACTCACTCCGGATTGCCGCAAACTGATTATGTTCAAGTTTAACGACGGCCGTCAGGAGGATCCCGGTGTGTATGAGGTGCTGGAGCCGGAGGACCGTCAGCCCGGCTGGCGCTCACGCTCATCGCTGGCTGTTTACGACATAGCCACAGGAATAACATCTCCGCTTACGTTCGGCAACCGCAACGTATGGCTCAACGATATCTCGGCCGATTCGAAGCAGATTCTTATAGGCACCTCGCACAGCCGCCTCACTGAGCGCCCCACTACCCTTAACTCTCTCTACACCCTCAATCTCAACACAATGAGGGTGGACACCCTGGTGAATGAGGATGGATTCATATCCACTTCCGCTTTCTCGCCCGACGGCAGTAAGGTGCTTGTGCAGGGTACACCGGAGGCTCTCGACGGCATCGGGCGCAATCTCCCTGAGGGACGCATACCGAGTATGGTGGACAATCAGCTCTATATAATAGATGTTGCCACCCGTAAGGTGACACCGCTGACACGCGATTTCAATCCTTCGGTCGAAAATTTCAGCTGGAGCCGTGCCGACGGGCAGATCTATCTCACAGCCGAAGACCGCGACTGTGTCAATATGTTCCGTATTGACCCAGCCACCGGTAAGATAACCCGGATCTCTCTCCCGGAGGAGATGGTGAGGGGATTCAGCCTGCCTGATGCGGGACGCAACCTTGCATGGTATGGCGAGAGTGCGTCGGCACCTGTGTCTCTGTACATGCTCGACACACGTACACTGCGCTCAACCAAACTGGATACTCCCAAGGCTGCCCAGCTTGCCGACGTGGAGCTTGGCACATGCGAGGCATGGGACTTCGTAAACACCAAGGGGGACACAATCTGTGGCCGATTCTATCTGCCGCCGGATTTCGACCCCTCGCGCAAATATCCCATGATTGTGAACTATTACGGTGGATGCAGCCCCACAGGACGCAACTTCGAGAGCCGCTATCCGCATAACGCCTATGCCGCCCAGGGCTACGTGGTGTATGTGCTCCAGCCCAGCGGAGCCGCCGGATTCGGACAGGAGTTTGCCTCGCGCCATGTCAACACTGCCGGACAGGGTGTGGCTGATGATATAATCGAAGGTACAAAGAAGTTCTGCGAGGCTCATCCTTATGTCGACGCTTCCAAGATCGGATGTATCGGTGCCTCTTACGGCGGATTCATGACACAGTATCTGCAGACTGTCACCGATATCTTCGCGGCTGCCATATCGCATGCCGGAATCAGCGACCATACCAGCTATTGGGGCGAAGGTTACTGGGGCTATTCCTACAGTGAGGTGTCGATGGCCAACTCCTACCCCTGGAGCCAGCCCGACCTCTACGTGAAGCAGAGTCCGCTCTATAATGCCGACAAGATCCACACCCCGCTCCTCTTCCTGCATGGCGATGGCGACACCAATGTGCCGGTGGGTGAGAGTATCCAGATGTTCACCGCCCTTAAACTTTTGGGACGCCCCACAGCCTTTGTGGCCGTATCGGGCGAGAACCATTGGATAACCGACTATGACAAGCGTATAAAATGGCAGGATACCATCTTCGCATGGTTCGCGCGCTATCTGAAGGATGATTCCTCATGGTGGGATGCGATGTATCCGGCTACCCCGCTTTAAATAGGAATCTCTCTGATTTAAATATGACCCCTCTGAAAGATATGGCCTGATACCGATTGCGGTATCAGGCCATATCTTTCAGAATGCGTTGTAGTGTACTTTAGCCGGGTCCCATTTCTGTTTGGGCTCACCTTCTGCCGAGGGGTAGCCGAAGGCCATGACATTCAACGGGATGAGGTTGTCGGGCAGTCCGAGTATGCCTCGCAGTCTATCCTCACGTTCTTTCATGGGATAGATTCCGCACCACACACCCCCGACACCGAGAGCATGGGCTGCCAGGAGCATATTCTCTGACAGTGCGGAGCAGTCCTGCACCCAGAACCCACCGTCGGCCTTGTCACTCTTGAAGAGATGGTCCATATCGCCGCAGACCACTACCGCGAAGCTGCATCCCTGCACCATCTTGGCATATTCGAAAGCCGAGGCTATCGAATCCTTTAGATTCTGCTCGGTGACAACTTCAAGATACCAGGGCTGGGCATTGGCGGCAGTCGGGGCGGCCATGCCGGCACGGAGAATCTTGTTGACTGTGCTGTCATCGACCTGACGGTCGGTGTAGCTGCGTATGCTTGTGCGTGTCATGATGCACTCAAGCGCATCTGTGCCGCCGTTGTCGGAACCGGCTTTGGCATCGTCAGAGGTGGAGAGACTGGCCAGACGCACTGACACTGCCACGAGGGCTACTGTGAGAAGCAGCATTATCCAATGGTAACTTTTCATAATCGGAAGTTTTTTATTTATAAGTCATGAGGTATGAAGCCGCTGTCAGCTGTCAGGCATCCTTGAGTATGGAGCCTGTGGGGCATACAAAGCGGCAGAATGGCCGGGTGATGAAGATGGAGAGAATCACGAAGAGCAGACCCACAGCTATTATAATCCAGGATGCTGACTCCACGATGAAGCCGGTGAAGATCTCGTAATCTATCCAGCTTGTGCCGCAGCCGATGTAGAGGAGGGCGAGCAGCACCACCCAGAGCAGCTGACGGAAATTGTCGAGCCCTTTGACGAGAGCCGGCGACATATGCCACTTCCTCTTGGACACTTTCCCGGCGAGTTCCTGCAGGGAGCCGAAGGGGCATATCCATGTGCAGTAATAATTGGGTTTGCCGAAGAGAGGGTAGATGAGTCCGGTGACGAGCAGCAGCAGGGTTATGATGAAGCTTAGGGTGAAACGGGGTGCGTTTGAGAAGAAATTGAGCATCATGGCATAATCGATAAACGTTCCGGCCCAGAAACCTAATACCGCCACATTGAGCAACTGTTGCACGAGGCGGTAGGCCGGGCGGTGAATGAAGAGAGGGAGTATGGCTCCGGCTGCGATTATCACAAGTGCGGCTATGGCTGCGGCCGATATCGGGGATTCTGACCCGGAGGCCTTTGCCCCCTCGGCATAAGCCACACCTGCGCGGACGTTTCCGATGAATGCGTTGGATGAATAGGTGGCGCCCGTTATTCCGTCAACCTTCAGTTCGGCAGCCTCGGCGAGAGTCTTGCCGTTCCAGGCACGGGTGAGTCCACCCTCGGCCAGACGGTTGAAGAATTTGGGAGTCTCGGCATTCGGTAGAGAGGATATGGAGTCGATGCGTCCATCCGATATATAGATGAGCAAGGGGACGGTGCCTCCGTATCCGAGTATATCCTTACCGATAGTGGTGGTGTTGATAATCTCGCCGCCGGAGGTGTAGGTGATGGCGGCCACTGAGTCGGCTGTCTCCCCGGCTGATGAGGAGGCCGAGAAGAGCTCGGTCATGTCACGGCCGAACAGCGAACCGTTTCTGACAACGGCTAATGAGGCGAGAATGCAGAACACCGTGATGAAAGCCACGATGCGTCCCGCCACAGGGTTTGGGTTCTTTCTCTTGTCTGGCATATGGGATATGTTTAGTAATGCAAAATTATATATATTTTTATATATAACACTCAAAATCGGGTTGTTTTTCAGCCACTCCCCGCCTGAATCTCTTTTTGCTATAAAAACTGTTGATAATCAGCTGTAATTTCTATTATAAAAAGTAAAATGTCAGTTGAGAGGAAAATATAATACTATTAACAATTATTAACGTTATAAATATAACGTATGTAACGCTTTATTTTCTATCTTTGTGAAATAATAGAAAGTATTAGAAACTGTTTAAAATTTATTTTATCTTGTCTTTGAGAGTCTTGTCAATGTATTTTTAATCTTGATTCAGTCATTTAGGAGCCCCTAAACTCCTTCATCAAGATTAAAAATCCAAATGACAATCCTTCTCAAATCCTGCGATAAATAAATTTAAACAGTTTCTTAGGCTCTATATCATTGAAAAGTTTCCAAGAGATGAACCCCAGATTAACTAAATAACTAAACCTAAAGAGTTATGACAAAATTTTCCATTTTCATTGCAACAGCGCTTCTCTCAACAGGCGCCTATGCACAGAATGCCGACCTCATGAGAGGTGAGGAGCCTGTACGTGCTGAGATGCACAAGGCTGCAAAGGCGCACAAGACAGTTCCCGCGAGACGTGCCATTGCCGGCCCGGGTGAGAACGACCAGATCATCAAGAAGACTCCGGAAGGAAAGAAAACCGACATGTATAAGATCGGCTTCGCCTACGGCTACAGCTACTATTACGGTTTTACCGGCACCTCGATGAACGGCGCCGTATCGTCAGTGGTGGTCAACGATGATGAGAAGAAGGTGTATATGCAGAATCCTATCTTCTATAACTTCGGCTCGGAGAAGAGCTGGATTGTAGGCGACCTCGATGAGAACAAGGTGGTGACATTCACTTTCCCCCAGCTTATCGACCTATATGAATATGAGGGTGACGATGAAGAGGAGGCGAGCGTGGATTATGACTATGCCGTAGTGATGCAGCTTAAAGAGGATGGCACCGAGCGTGGCTGGTATTATGCCCGCGAGAACCAGACCTACCGTTTCCAGATGAATGAGGATGGCTCGCTTGTGAGCCTCGAGGGAGAGGATATCATGATCGGCCTGGCCAACTGGATTGAGGAGACTACCGAGGGTAAGGAGCCTTACTGGACATGGATGTCGAACGGCGATATTATCGAGTCTCTCAATCCTATCACCGATGAGGTGGTGGAGGTGCCCGCAGATGTGAAGATGGATGAGTGGAAGCTTATCAACACCACCTCTGCCCGCTCGGTATATATCGGTGTGCAGGACGACAAGATGTATATCCGCGGTCTCTTCAACAAGACCGGCATGAAGGAGGCATCGGTTGTGGGCACAATCGACGGTGACAAGGTGACTTTCGCCACCAACCAGTATCTGGGCTATTACAGCGCTGGCACCACATTGGCTTATTTCAATGCCGTGGAGGTGGATAAGGTTGAGGTGGAGGGCACTGAGACTGTAGTGCTCGTGCCGATTGACTCAATCACTTTCGCCTATGACAAGTTGAAGAACACATTGAGCAGCGACCAGGCTTTCTCTATCTCTTACTGGAAGGTTGACAGCCCCTACTATTCATATGAGAACCAGCCCTACTTCTCTATGCCTTCGGAGGGTGGTGAGATCATTACCTCACTCTCAACTCCCGAGTTCGTGAGATTCTATGAGGCTACCGATTATTATCCGGCACAGTTCGCCTTCAATATCCAGGTGGTATCGCCCGACCGTCAGATTCTCGACACCAAGAATCTATATTACGAGGCTTTCCTGGATGATGAGCTGTATGTATTCTACGATGATGAGTATGCGCTTCCCAAGGGTACGACAGAGATGAGCGAGGTGCCTTACGGTTATTACAGCTATAACAATACCACCAAGACCTACGACTTCGACTCCTACGGCAACGAGCACTCATTCTATTGCAAGGCCAACGGTTTCACCAGTCTTGGCGTGCGCACTCTCTACAAGAACACCGACGGCACAACGGTATATTCAGATATACTCTGGGCTCCCGGGTACGAGGGTAAGTATGACGCTGTTGAGAGCGTGGTGGCTGACGGGGAGGTTGCCTCAGTGGCTTATTATGACCTCAACGGCCGTCAGGTCGTTTCACCGGCCAACGGCATCTTCGTCAAGCGCATCACATTCACCGACGGCAGCGTGAAGAGTGTGAAGGTTGCCCTCAGCAAATAAGAAGGAACAGATAACAGAAAGCAATGAAACACGCGATCATCTTTTCGGCTCTCTGCTGCGCCGCGATGACGGCCGGAGCCACTGACATTGACTTCACATACAATGTAAATGACGAGTATGCCAAGGTGTATGGCTTCAATAAGAAGGAGGCCTACGACGTGGCAATCAAGATTGCCGATCCCTCTTATGTGGGGGCCAAGGTATTGGGCCTGACGGTGGATTTCCCGGTTGATACAGCGGCTGCCGATGGCTTCTCGGCCTGGATGTCGACCGAGCTTCTTCTGGAGAACAAACTCAATGCTCCGGACATATGCTCGCAGACAGCAACATTGGAAGAGGATGTGCTCAGCGTGACCTTTGACCAGCCATACACCATCCCTGCGGATGGTGTATGGGTAGGTTATTCCTTCAATATCACCCAGCTTGACAATAAATATGGCTGGCCGGGCTCCCCGTTGGCTGTGATTGAGAGCGAGGATAACCTTGATTACGGCCTCTGGGTGCATTCAAGCCGTTCTTACCTGAAGTGGTATAACTTGGCCAATAAGGTAAAGGCCGTGAGCACTATGATTGTGCATCTCCAGACGGAGTTCGGCCCTAACGACGTGGCCGTTGGTGTGGCTGCCGAATCGTATATGGTGGCGGGCGAGGAGTATCCTGTGAATGTCACGCTCATCAATCATGGCACTGAGCAGCTGAATGAGATAACCTACACCTATTCTATCGGTGATTTCACCGGAACCGGTTCGTATCTGCTTGAGACTCCGATCGAGCCTTTGGGTAAGACCGGTGTGGTGAGTCTGGCTCTCGGTCCGGTTGAAGAGTGCGGCTCATATCCATTCTCAATCGCTATTGACACGTCGAATGGCTCGGAGAACAAAGACCCGATGCGCAGCGGCAGCGGCAACATGAATGTCTGGCCGGTTATCCCTGTCACACGTCCGTTGGTGGAGGAGTTCACCGGACTCAACTGTGGCTACTGTCCCCGTGGGTATGTGGCTATGGAGGAGATGTCGAAGATGTATGGCGACCGTTTCGTCGGAATGGCCTACCATTCGCAGTCGTATGAGTCGTCGATGGTGACGGTGCTCGACCGTGATTTCCCGATTGACGTGCCGGGCTTCCCCTATGCCGACCTCAACCGCCGTTTTGAGATGGATCCCTCGCAGCTTCCCTATAACTGGGGTGACTGTGCCAAGGAGATCGTGCCGATGTCGGTGGATGTCAGCGCTGAATGGAGCGATGACGACCATTCGGAGATTGTCGGTAAATCGAGCGTGATATTTGTAAAGGATTTCGACACCCATAATTATGAGTTGGCTTTCGCACTTGTGGCCGACGGGCTGCAGAATCCCACCTGGCTCCAGTCAAACTATTATGCCGGGGCGAATAAAGGTGATGGCGTCGAGAGCGACTTGTGGGATCTCTTCCTGAAGGGTGGCAGCAAAGTGCCCGGGTTGGTATTCAACGATGTCGTGGCTTATTTCAAGGATATCAAGGGTATCGCAGGCTCGCTTCCGGAAAAGATTGAAGCCGGCGAGGAGTATACCTTCGAGTATCGCATACCGATGGACCAGGTGCTTACTATCCGCGACAAGGAGTTCCTTAACAACGGATGCTCTCTGCATATGGTGGCTATCGTTCTGGATACACAGAGCGGTTATTCGGTCAATTGCAACAAGTCGAATTCCCTCACCTACACCACTTCAGGTGTTGAGGGTGTCGAGATGGAGGATGCAGAGGTGGTAAGCACAGTCTACACCAATCTTCAGGGTGTAAGAGTGGCCAACCCCTCGGCAGGTGTCTATCTTAAGACTGTCACCTTAAGCGATGGCACCGCACGCACAGAGAAGATTACCGTGAAATAATACCTGCCTTGCAGCAGAGATTCATATGTTACAAGGGCGTTTTCACAGCTCCCTAATCTGACATCCCCGGGTGAACCCATTCTCACCCGGGGATGTTTTATATAATGATATAATTATATTTATAGAAAGCTATGGAAAATCAGATAAAGGAAAATCAGATGGATGAGAAGGGGAGAAGGGAACTTATTCTCCAGAATATCCTCACACGCACGAGCGACCGTATGTTCGACCCCACGAAGGTGGTTGGAGAGGATGACCTGCAGACGCTGCTCCAGGCCGCTATGGCGGCTCCTACGGCTGTGAACCGTCAGCCCTGGCAATTTGTGGTGGTGACAAACCGTCAGCTCCTTGACCAATTGGCGGCTGCTCTCCCTTACTGCCATATGGCCGACCAGGCCACGGCGGCCATTGTGGTTTGCGGCGATAAGAACCGCTTCCTGGAGGGTGAGGATGATGTGCTGTGGGTGCAGGATTGCTCGGCTGCCTCGGAGAATATCCTTCTGGCATCGCATGCCTTAGGGCTCGGCAGTGTCTGGACCTGTGTCTATCCTCATACCGACCGTATGGCCTCTGTGAGCGGTATATTGCAGTTGCCTGAGGATTTTGTGCCGTTTAATGTGATTCCCATAGGCTACGTCTCGAAGGCGCATACACCTATCAACAAATGGAATCCGGCAGCCATAACTTACCGCACCTGACACACATCTGAGAACAAAAAAAGGATACACATCCGATATCAAAAAAAGAGCGTCACTGATGACGCTCTTTAAGTATACGGGCTATCTCCTTCTTGAGGATATGATGGGCCGGGGCGGCCATGTCGCCGTGATTGTAGCCGTCCAAACGGTATATCCTCACGTCGGGATGTCCGGCTAATTTCATCATCCGCCACATGTAGAGGTTCTCCTCATAGCGCCCGTAGAGTTCCTCCTCCGGGTCGCCTGTTATGATGATGTAGGGGGGACAGTCTTTTCTCACATGAAACAGAGGGGCTTTATCATCGACATATGGCGTCAGGGCCCCTATACCTTTGCTCTCACGGTCGGAGAAATGGGTTATAACCTGTCCGCTGTAGGGGATGAGGCCAAGGAGATTGTCGGGGTCTTTGCCATACTTCGAGAGGTAAGTTTTGTCAAGACCGATCATGCTGGTGAGGAAACCACCGGCAGAGTGGCCTGTCACGAATATTTTTGAAGGGTCGCCCCCGTATGCTGCTATGTTGTCGGCCACCCATGCCACAGCCTCCGCGGCATCGTCGATACATTCCGACACACCTACATTGGGAATCAGACGGTAGTTGGGTGCCACCACCACATATCCCTGTCGGCTGAGTTCAGCTGGAATGAATTTCTCGCCTCCGGTGAGGCCGCCGCCGTGAAACCATACTATGACCGGCATGGCGGAGGCGGTTCCCTCCGGGTGATGGATGTCGAGTAGAAGACGGTGCGTTGAATAGTCGTCGGTTTTCGAGGTGTAGGGGATGTTGGTGTCGGTCTTCCAAGTCTCGTCGGCATATGCGCCTGCGGCGAAGAGGAGCACCATAAGGGTGAGTAAGATCTGTTTCATGTCAGGTTTGGGTTTATAGTGTCATGACTTTATATAGTCATTATTATGGATAACGATTTCCGGTGATGGTTTAAGAAAAGGTATAATAAAAAATCATGACCACCGTAGACCGGTAGTCATGATTTTTATTACTCAGTGAGGCTACCCTCTCTGAGATAGGGTCTGGGAAGGATGTTTATTCCGCTACCCAGTAGAATTCATCGTATGCCCACTCACCGTCCATTGCGAATCCGTAGGTGCCGAAGCCTAATTCACCGGTCTCAGCGTTGAAGTAGCTGTAGGCGCTTGTGCCACCGATAAAGGGATAAGCGTAGAGGATGGGATTGTCAGTCAGACCTGTCGGAAGCAACCATTCATTCCAACCATCCTGCTGATAGTGTGTGCCCACTGTGAAGTTGAGTTCCCAGAGTTCACCGACTGTGAAGTTGAGGTCATAACCCTCCACACCATAGAAGGCGGGGATGGAGTAGGAACCGTCGGAATAGGCTATGAGAGTGGCATCCCAATCCTGCTTGAGAGTTCCGCTGTAATACGCGCCCTCAGCACGCCATAGCTCAGCCACACCCTCCACATGGAAGTTGATTGAGGCGGGTTTGCTTGAGGTGTAGCCACCTGCCGTGGGCACGGCAATCACGGTGATGGTGTAATCACCCTCCTCCAATGTCGAGCCAAGGAAAGAGGTGTCTGTCTGGTTCCCTTTCTGCACGGTGACACCCTCAGAGTCGGCTATGGTGTAGTCATAGCTGTCGGCCATCTCCACGGCCTCCCATTCTATGGTGACCCTGCCGTTGTTGTCGACAACTTTCAGCACCGGCGAGTCGATTACAATCAGCGCGTCGGTACGGGCTTTCAGAGTTACGGCCGGAGGTGTGGAGTAATCGGTATCGAGGCCCGCGAATGCCCACACGTTGAGGGTATATTCCGTATCGGGCTGGAGATAGCTGATTGTCACACCGGGTTTGTTCACCACGCCGGCATCAATCTTAACCCCAACGGGGTCGAGGAGCTGATAGCCGTATTGTATGCAATTGTCGATACTCTCCCATGTGAAAGAGAGCGACTCATAGTTGGCGAACGTATTTGTCGGTGTCGGCGAGTCGAGGGGAGCCTTGACCTCATCGTCGCTGTCGCATGCCACGAATCCTGTGGCACATGCCAGGCTGAGCAGCATGGCCAAAATCTTGTTCATTTTCATGTCTGTCAGTCTTAGGGTTTATTCAAAGGGATTGTATTTGAGGTTGAAGTCAACCTGGAAGCTACCCCAGATAGTGTCAGGGTTATCCACCTGCATCACACCTGTGGAGAGTCCGATATATCCGTAGAGTGTTGATGGGTCATAGAGCATCACGGCCCATGAATAATACTCTGTCCCCCAGAACTCAAGGAATTCGATAGGTGCATACCCCTCGGCATCGCCGGGTGTCCATACAGGCCAGTCAACATTCTCCTCGTCATAGAGGAACCATGGTGAATCCTCCTGTCCGGCATAGCTGTCGAAATCGGCATTCTGGAGCGGGAAGAATCCACATCCTGAGGGGTTGTCGATGGTGAATGTCATCTCCAGACCGGATCCGAAGAAATCGGGCAGCTTGAACATCTTTGTCCCTTCGAGGTGATACATCACGTCGTAGGTGGCGGGATAAATGGCCGCATAGTTAGTGTCGGAATAGAGATAGCGCACATTATCTGATATGAGTTCCCATTTTGAGAGCACCACAGAGAAAGTGAGCTCATCCACACCGTCAGAATAGAAGTCGGTCTGGTCAGAGGGGAGAGCCAATGTAATATTGGCGGTCACGCTCTGCTTCATGTTGTGGCAGTCAACGTTTACGACAGCCTTATCCTCACCTGCGGCGAAATCAACCGAAGTCGGTATTGTGATGGCATCGTCGGTGGTCTGTGAGGTTATGGCGACGGATACGGCCTTGTCGATGTCGTTGTTTCGTCTCACCTCAACCGGTATGACGATAGTCTCCGGGGCATCCTCCACGGTGAAGGCATAGGTGGTCTTCGAGGGGACCGGGAAATATGCTGCGGTTCCGGCATCCCCATCCTCCGGACCGGGAGTCCAGTCGTCGGAGTTAGAACAGCCTCCGGCAGCCAGCATGGCGATTATGGCGGCGCCGGTCAGTATATAATCTGATAATTTCATTTTGCTGATATTGAAAGGTTATTCCCCGCTCCAGACAGAATAGTTGCCTTCGGCAGAGGGATCAGGATTAAGTATGACTGACTCGTTGAAGTCATGTTCCGACTTTGGAATAGATACAGTCGACCATGGAGCGACGTAATTTGGCAACGAGTTGAACTGTGTTGAGGCGGGATGGTTCGTGCCGGGGTATCCGCGCACCACAGCCTTCTCAAGACGTCGGTAATCCCAGAGAATCTGGCCTTCACCCCAGAGTTCGATACGCTTCTGGGTGAACACATCGTCGATAAATCCGTCGAGACCCGCGCCGGTACTTTTGTAAGAGCCGTTGGTGTAGCGGTAATTATTGACGAATGTCTCGAGGAGGGCACGTCCGGCAGCGTCACCAGAGGCACGTCCGGTGGCCTCGGCCTCGATGAGATACATCTCCTCGACGCGCATCATGGGAGTGCTGACAACGTTGCCAATCGTGGAGGTGGAGCCATCACCGCTTCCGGGATGGAACTTGAAGCTGGCATAGTTGGCAAACTTGGCCCATTCGGCATAGGAGAGACTGGTGCCTTTGGAGTATTTGTCTTTGTATGCTTCATAGCTGCCCACATCGTCGGGGTCGATCCATGTGGTCTTGCGCCAGTCGGCGTCGGGGATTGACTCATAGAGTCGGGCGTCGATCATGCGGTATGATCCATATTGTGCGCTTGACACACCATAAGTGGCCTCAGGCGACATGAAGGATACCCACGATGACCATACAAGCGTTGTGGCCAGACCATCATTGGCACTTATGATGTCGGCCCACATCCACGAACTGGTGGGGGTGTTGAAGCCGGTGGAGGGATTGAACCATTCGCTCTCCGACACGGGAGTATATCCGCAGTTGATGGCCTTGCGGGCATATTCGGCAGCCTTGGCGAAGCAGTCGCGGGCTGTGGATATTCCCAAGGCATCGTATGGGATATCGGCGTCGCTCTCATGAGCGAGGGCTGAGGCGAGATCATCGGGATGGCGGTCGAAACGTGTTCCCATAAGAAGCCAGAGACGGGCCTGCAGTCCGTAGATGACACCCTTCCCGGCATCCGCCTTACTGGCCGGCTCGGCAGCCGCCACGCTGTATTTCTCACCACGGTTGAGGTCGGTGAGAATGAAGCGGTACATAGTGTAGAAGGGCATCCTGGGATTATGACGTGATTCCGTCTCGGTGGTAGCCTCGGTGACGATGGGGACAGTCAGACCTATGATGTTGGAAGCCTCAGCTTTCTCATCCAATGATGCTATGCCAGTCTTCTTATATTCGAACCATTGCGCAAGTTCCAGATAGGCATTTGCACGGTAGGCCAACGCGGAGGTGACCGCAGCCTTGTCAATCTCGTTATTGTCAGGATCGACAGTACCAATTACAAGGTTGGCTTGCTTTATGAGTCCGTAATAGCGTTCCCAGGTGATTGAAGGCCATGCCCAGTCGCTGCCGAGGAAGTAGCAGTAGGTTACTTCGGTGAAGTAGTCGTAGGCCGTGTTGTAGACGGGAGCGTCAGCGGTAGAGGCATCGCGCCAGATGTTGTTGGCCATGAAACCTATGTCGTAGTTGTAGGAACCGCTGTAAATGTTGAGGTAGGCTGAGATACCGTTGGCAAGATACGACTTGTCGGCACGGTCCACCTCCCCCTGTGTGGCATAGGCCGTGGGTTCCATCTCCTTGAGGCAGGAGGGGAAGAGCGCGGTGGCCAGCAGGCCGGCCATAGCCGGGAGTATATATTTTTTAATTCTCTTCATGACGTGAAATTTTAGAACTCAACTGAAAGTCCGCCCGAGATTGTACGCATCGGGAAGGAGTAGTAGGAGCTTGCATTGTAGTTGCCGTAGAGCGAGCCCATTCTGGGGTCGAAACCTTTACGCTTGGTCCAGTAGTAGATGTTCTCGGCCTGACAGAATATCCTGAGATTGCTTACGTGGAGGGTGCGCTGCACGCTTTCGGGGAATGTGTAGCCCACGGTGATGTTGCGCAGTCCGAGGTAAGAGGCATCGGTGAGGAAACGGTCGGAATAGTTGGTGGCGGTGTATTCGCCATACTGGAAACGCGGTATGTTTGAACCGGTGTTCTCAGGTGTCCATGAATTGAAGACATCCATATGCAGCGGTGTTCCGGTCATTGTCTCATAAGGGGGTGTCATGAACTTCTGGTATACGATGTCGAATTTCTTGCCGCCGATTGAATAATTGAACTGGGCGTTGACATCCACTCCGAAGAACTTGAAGGAGGTGTTGAAACCACCGAACACGTTGGGGAGGGCGGAGCCGCAGAGCATCCAGTCGGCATCCTCATAAGCTGTGGTGGTGCCCATGTTGCCGTCGGCATCAACCTTATACCATGTAGCCTGTCCCACTTCGTTGACACCGGCATATTTGGGGAGACGCCATGTGTTTACGGGGAGTCCCTCGCCATAGAAGAGGTAGCCGCTCAGATAACCGCTGTAGCCGTCGCAGGTGGCGAGTTTCTTATCCGTGGGAAGATAGGTGACGCGGTTACGCTCCCACGAGAGGTTGACTCCGACGTTCCAGGTGAAGGCTTTCGAGGCTATGATGTCGGCGTTGAGCGAAACCTCCACACCTGTGTTGCGCATGTCGCCCACGTTGTCGTAATAGCCTGAATAACCGAGCGAGAGGGGAGTGGAGAAGAACATCAGCATGTCGGAGGTGTTGCGCACATAGAACTCAACTCCACCCGACAGACGGTTGTTGAAGAGCTCGAACTCGACGCCGGCATTGAAGCTGCCCACAGTCTCCCAGGTGATATTCTCATTACCCTTGCTGCTGAAGATGAAGGCCGGTTCACCGTGGGCGTTTGCCAAGGTATAGGTGTCGGTATATAGGAAATCACCGATATTGTCGTTACCCTGTTCACCATACGAGGCCTTGATCTTGAGCATATTCACCAGCGGTGATTTCGGGAACCATTCCTCCTTTGTGAGGATCCAGGCTGCGCCGACGCTCCAGAAGTTGCCCCAGCGGTGCTTGGGATGGAACCGTGAAGAACCGTCGCGACGGAAAGAGGCCGAGGCGAAGTACTTGCTGTCGAAGTCATATTGGGCACGGAGAAACCAGCCCTCGACGTTATATTCGGATTTGTATCCATCCATATCGCCGTTAGTAATAGCTCCGGAAAGTTCCTTGTTGCTCTCCCAGAGCGCCACATCGTTGCGTGCGCCGTAGAGATAGGTCTGTCCGTCGCGTGTGTACTCATGGCCGAGAAGGGCGTCGATTGAATGCGAACCGAATACCTTCGAGTAATTGAGAAGCTGCTGAGTGTTGAAATCGCTGGTGCGGTAATGGCTGGTGTTGACGTAGCCGCGGCCGGCGTTGAATCCGTAATAGGGGTTATAACCGAATTCCATGCGGTTTTCGGTAATATACGCGCTTCCGTTGATTGTGAAGTGGAATCCGTCGAGGAAATCGAGGGTGGCGAAGCCCTGGAGGTTGAAGGCGTTGCTTGTGTTGCGGTTAAGGTCGAGAAGGTCGTTCTGGATATAGTTGCCCGCGTTGTCGACCGGACGGGTGAGTCCGTTGATAACGCCGTCGCCATAGTCGTATACCTTGCCGTGGCTGTCGGTCATGATGTTGCCATATTCATCGCGGATGTAGAGGGGATAGACCGGACCAATATCAGTGAGCACGTTGAACACGTCGCTCAGTGTATTTGTGACGGTATGGTTGAACGAGGCCGAACCGCCTACTTTCAGGAAGGGATAGATCTGAGCGTCGGCCTTGAGGCGGGCGGAATAACGTTCGATGTCGTTGTTGTAGGCGATGCCGTTATCCTTCAGATAACCGAGGCTGCCGTAGAGGGTGTACTTGTCGTCGCCGCTTGATACAGTCAGGTTATACTCCTGACGGAATCCGTCGCGCAGACCCTCGTCGAGCCAGTTGTCGGGATAGAGAGTATAGATGTTACCGTCATAAGCCACGCGGTTGCCTAAGGTGGCGTTAGGGTTGAGGCGGCCGTTTGTGCCGATAAGCTGCTGGCCTGCGGGCACAGCGTAAAGCATATACTCAAGGCCACCTGAAGTGTAGGGCGTGCCGATATTCTGGTTGGCGGTATAGTGGGCCATAGCCTCCGACATACCCTGGCTGTTGAGGTAATAATTCTTCTTGGCGAGATAGAAAGCCTCGTAATACTGCCCGGGGTCGTTGATGGCGTCATACTTTACGCGGCCGTCATGGTTCACACCCCATTTGGCGTTGAAGTTGACAGTGGTATGTCCGCGTTTCGCGCTCTTTGTTGTGATGAGAATCACACCGTTGGCACCACGTGCGCCGTATAGAGCGTTCGAGGCGGCATCCTTGAGCACGGTCATGCTGGCGATATCGGCAGGGTTGATATCGTTCCAATAACCGTTGTAAGGCATTCCGTCAAGCACGATGAGCGGGTCGTTTCCGGCATTGAGCGAGCCTATGCCACGGATTGTGATAGTGGCATCCGAGCCAAAGGAGTTGCTCTCCACCATGTTGAGACCGGTGACGGTGCCGTTCAAGGCTTCGATCGGGTTAGTGACTTGCGCTCGTGCAATCTGGTCGGCATCCACAACACTTGCAGATCCGGTGAAAGACTCGCGCTTCTGTTTACCGAAAGCCACAACAATCATCTCGTCGAGCATCTCGGTAGATGTGTTGAGGAAAATCTTCATGTCGCCCGGTTTGATTTCGACCGTAGCCGACTGATAGCCGACATAGGAGACTTCAAGATACTTGTCGGACGGACTGAGCCCCTGGATGTTGAAACGGCCGTCAAGGTCAGTTGCGGTGGCGAGGGTTGTGCCCTTCACCTTGACAGTGACGCCGATCAGAGGCTCGTCTTCCCCGGCTCCGTAGACGGTTCCGGAGACGCTCCTTGTCTGAGCGAGTGCATTTGCCGCCATGAGCAGCAGGAATGCCAGAAACAGCTTCATTCTCATATATAACAGGTTAGAATAATAGTTTTCCAGATGGTATCCGCTTTGCATCTGATTAGGGCAGGCTATCCCGCTGACAGGGAATATCGTCGGGCAGTTGACACGATAATAGATGTTATAGCTAAGCGCAAATTTATAAAAAATATTTTTATAATCGGCAAAACATTTTAATTAATTTTTAAGAAAATTTGTAATTAAATTATTCAAATCAGATTAAATAATGGCCGATGTAATATTAATGAGGGTGGATGAAGCCGGAGGAGGGGCTGATACAAAAAAATCCCCTCGTACAAAGAGGGGATGAGATGGGGCGGGTAAAAAGAAGATGGTGTGGCAGATATTGATGTTGCTGCCTATGGTCAGATATTGATGTTGATCTGAATAGGGGGTATGGCTACCCAAGGGGCGAGAGGCTGCCAGTTGGAATTGATCAGGGTGATGGCTCCGTAGCGGTTGGAGTAGGGATAGATGCGGCGGGTGTAATGCTTCCTGCCTTTGCGATAACGCACAATATAGGAATCATCATCTATACGCCATACCCTGACATCGTGGCAACCTTTGGTGGCATGCTTCACCATGTAGCCGAGACGGTCGGGATGACCGTGATGGCCGTGTCCCGGACGAGGAGCGGAATGCCTGGGTGGATTATGGTGGTGCTTGCGCATCTCCTTGGCTCTTTTTTTCTGTTCCTTCTCCCATTTCTTCTGCTGTTTTTCCCAATCCTTCTTATACTTTTTCTTATCTTTTTTGTGCTTCTTGTCATGATGTTCGCGGCGTGGAGGTTCATGACGATGCCCATGGTCGTTGCCTGCATAAGATGACACAGAGCCCAGACTGAGGAAGAGAGCGACTATAAGTGTGGTAAAAAATGTTCTCATGTTCGTGTGATTTTAGAAATGATTACTTGAGACAACGACTGTCGTTTACATTAAAGACAACAGAGGAGGGAAAAGGTTTAGATTTAATAATTTGTCGGTTCAATATTTTTTCGTATTTTTGCATCCTCAGCACGCTTAGTTATGATTGAAATTGTGAGGATGGAGCATGAGGCTCCGGTTATAGATTACAGCTATCTCCCGACACCTTTCGGCGAGATGATGATGGCTTATACAAGTGAGGGAATATGTTGTCTGGAATTTTGCGGCGCTCGTGCCGAGGGTGTCAGACTCTTGCGGGAACGTTTCCCCGATTCCTCACTGCATTATAAGGAGGGTGCGCCCTGTGTCAGCTTTGATGAGCTTATCCGGAACCGGGCCGGGATAAGGCTGCATCTGAAGGGGAGCGGATTCCGGCTGAAAGTGTGGGAGGCTCTTCTGCAGATTCCTGCGGGTGAGACTGTCACTTATGGCGATATTGCCGCCGCAATCGGTCAGCCCAAGGCCACGAGGGCCGTGGGCTCGGCAATCGGTGCCAATCCGGTGGCTGTGGTCATACCGTGCCACCGTGTGATTCCTGCCTCAGGTGAGGTGGGGAACTATCGCTGGGGGAGTGAGCGCAAGAGAGAGCTGCTCACTCACGAGCGAGCTCTCTCTGGAGGAAATCCTTGAGATTGATGACATGCGATGAGGATGACCGCGCGGCTATGACCCCGGCTCCGGTCGAGACATTGCTGTAGCCCCAGAAGGGATCTGAAAGACCCACATCGGTAAGGTCGGAGAGTGTGCCGTTCTCAACCTGCCACTGATAGCTGCACCAGTTGTAATAGCTTGAGGAGACACTGCTGAGGTTAAGGATCAGTCCGCAGTCGAACAGATCTTCCGAGTATTCCTCATTGCGCACATCATACTCCAGATTCTCAAACTGAAGATTAAGGGTGTAGCGGCTCCCTTGGAACTGGCGGTCGGTAAAGAAAGTGAAGCCATACGAGCCGTCGCCGGTGATTGATTCAAACACACCGATATGTTCCGAGAAGATCGGTTCGAGGTCGTCGCGGAATACCCCGGGATAGAAACGAATGTTCTCTACGGGGTAAGATCCGCGATCTTCCGGAAAAGACTCCCGGCTGAAAAGATAATAGTTGTCGGTGCCGGCAGGGTCTTTTATCGTGAGTGTGGCATGCAGGTTAAAATTGAGGATATAATTGAGGATTCCCGGGGTATCATGCTTCCATATGTGGGTGACATCCGCGTCCCATTCCACCGATTCCGCCGGGACGGCCTCCGGCACCGTCACCTCACCTTCAGCTCTGCCATAGGCGCGACTCTCGGCCACAATCCTGATATTGTCACCCTGTTGCGGCAGGTAGTCATCGCCGACTATGGCTCCGTTGACGTATACTGTCACCTCGGCGTCATCCACGTGTCGGGTTGTTGCAGACTCAGTGTCGGTATATAGCCACGTACGGGTGACGGACACCTTTATCGGTTCACCCTCTGTAATCAATGAATTTAGGCAGAGCACCGGCTTTGTCTCAATGTCGGGAGTGAAATCCTCGTAACAGCCGGTAAGCAGGAGAAGAAGGAGTGGCAGGCAGGTAAATCTTAAAATTCCCATGTGTAAGATATTGATGGAATGACAGGTAATAATTTAACTTTCTGGAACACCGGACGTGAGGTATATATGATATGGTCGGGAGTTACCTCCGTCTCATCCCTATACCCCCCTCTTACGGCAACCACGTTCATATGGTTGTAGGCGTTATAGAGTCCGAAAGTCCAGTAACCGCGGCTGTTCCTGACAGTGCATGAGAGGTCGAGCCGGTGATAGAATGGCAGCTGATAGTTATTGACAGTGGTGCGTAAAGGGGCGTCGCCGGGATAGTAACCCTGGGCACCGCTGAACTCCGGCGCTTCCCACCTCTGGGGGAGCAATGTGAAACGGTTGCCCGAATGTCCGGTCCATGCGGCGTTGAGCTGCACCTTGTCGCTGACATGCCAGTTCACGACTACATTTATAGTGTGGCGATGGTCGGAACGGGCTGGATAAGTGCGCCCTCCGTTCTTGTCGGCGAAGGTACGGTCGACCCGGCCGAGCGAGTAGGAGACCTGTCCGGTGACCTTCCCCGTAAGCTTACGGAGTTCGAAGTCGATACCCTTCGCCGAGCCACGTCCCGAGGTGAGGCGCGCGTCCCACATCTCCAACGGGGGGCGCAGGTAATATTCATCGCGGTAGTCGAGAAGATTGTGCATCCATTTCCAATACCCCTCGACCGACGCGCTCCAGCCCCCGTCGGCCGACTGCCAGTAGCCTCCGACTGAAATCTTGTCGGCCGTCTGTGGTTTGAAATCGCCTGTCACCGGAATCCACTGGTCGGTTGGGAGCGAGAGATAGCTCTGAGAGAGCTGATGCACATATTGCACAGTTCGTGTGTATGCCCCCTTCAGGGCAAACGCCTCTACAGGATGCCAGCTCACCGAAACGCGGGGAGAGATCCCCCACTTCACCTTGCCACCGATGTTGAAGAGCGAAGCATGCAGCCCGCCATTTATACGCAGATGGTCAGTGATTCTCCAGTCATCCTCGATATAGGCATTCACCTCGTTGGCGCCATAGGTGCGGGTGGAATCGCTTGTCTGGGTGGTGAGGGAGCCGACTATGCTCGTACGCGAGGTTCTCGCCGGAAGGAAAGAGTGGCGCACATATCCGGCGCCGAAGCGTACGCGCTGCCTCCCGTCGGGTTGCCAGTCGAAGTCGCCGCGGAATATCCAGTCATTGATGTTGTTGGAGGTGTTGACAGTCTCCTCCTCCGAAAAGATAGAGCCTTCGGTGGCGACCGTATACTCGTCATGATTCTTCAGGGAGGTGAAATAACGGGTATAGGCCGCCGTGAATTCAGCCGACAATCCCTGGTTGAACCGATAGTTCAATCCAGCCTGTGCAATCAGGTTGCCCCAGTGGAAATCATACCGTTCCTTATCCCGGGTGTCGATCTGGTCATCATAGTCGGTGCCGGTCTTGAGCATGTCGTCGCCGAAATAGATGCTTGCAAAGCCGTTGGCCTTGTCAGAGAAACGGTGGTTGACCTTGGCGTTGAGATCCATGAAATAATAATGGAACCGTGTCTTCTCCTCCTGCTTTGAATTGATTATGGCCAGCATAGGGATTGAAAGCACGTCATACCATGAACGGCGCAATCCGACGAGATAAGTGGTGCGTGCTCCGATTGGGCCCGAAATATTGAATGCTCCCGATGTCAGTCCGAGTCTGGCCGAGCCGTGATGGCCGTCGCGGTTGCCGTTCAGGAGGCGCACATCCATGAAAGATGAGAGGCGCCCGTCATACTTGGCCGGCACCGACGACTTGAAGAAATCGATATAACGTATTATATCGGTGTTGAAAGCCGAGAAGAGTCCGCCGAAATGGTTCACCTGATACACAGGCACATTGTCGAGCATATAGAGATTGCCGTCGGCGTCTCCGCCATGCACGTGCATCCCCGCCATACCCTCCGAGCCCTCCGACACACCCGGCTGCATCTGTAGCGCCTTGATGACATCCGCCTCTCCAAAAATCACGGGTATGTCGCGCACCTCATCGGCTGTTATTTTACGGGCACCAATCTCAGCCGTGGTCACCTCCGGTGCTTCCAGCCGCGACACCACCACCAGTTCGTCGAGTATCCTGACGTCGGGAGTCGCTGCGGATGTCGCAGGAGCAGGGTGGGGTGTTACGGAGCGGTTATTAGTCTTAGTCCGTTTCGGTTTACGTTTAAGGATTACGTTATTACCCTTGATTTTATACTCGATGTCGGTTGAGGAGAAGATTTCGGAGAGAGCTTTCTTGAGAGGGGTATCCTTAAGACTCACAGTTACATTGATACCATCCAGCAAACCGGAGGGGTATAGAAAGTTCTTGCCTGTCTGCTTCATGACAGACTTGAACACCGCTTCCGCGGGTTGGTTTACGGCCTTCACCGTCACATTCTGAGCGGCGGCAGAAAGCAGAAAGAGAAGAATAAGGATTGTGGTGGTTACAAACCGTCTCATTCCAAAGAAAAAAGTTTAGTCGATATTAAACATATAACGTAAGGAGCGGAAGCAATGGTACGGGCGCCCTTCATCGCGGCTCCAATAAGAAGACGCACTCCCCCCGAGAAATCCCCATAGCGATAAGAAATTTTTTTGAATAACCGCACCGCCAGTCGGGAGCACGTGGAAGAAGTCGGGATTAAAGTGTTATATTTGCAGATGGAAAAACAATTGATGATATGGCTGCAAAGATACTTATAGTGGATGATGAGGAGGCGCTCCGCATGGGGCTGCAGACTTATCTTGAACTGGAAGGATATGAGGCTGACGCGGTGGAGAGCGCTGAAGAGGCCCTGACCCTCGACCTGACCCGATATGACCTAATACTGCTCGATATTATGATGGAGGGGATTGATGGAGTGCAGTTGGCACGGATCCTGAAGAGGAATCCCGCTACCGCCGCTATCCCCGTAATCTTCCTGACCGCGAAGGGGTCGGACGACGATATGGTGGCCGGACTCAATCTCGGGGCCGACGACTATATAGCGAAGCCCTATTCCATAAAGAATGTGCTGGCCCGTATAGCCGCTGTGCTGCGACGCACACATCACGACGACACTCCGGAGGGAATAGTGTGCGACCGTACAACACTCGTGTGCCGGGTGGACGGCAAACCGGTAAAACTCCCCAAGAAGGAATTTGAGTTGCTCGCACTGTTTCTTGAGCACCCGGGGCGCATATTCTCTCGCGAAGAGATCTTAGGTAGAATCTGGCCCGAATCAAGTGTGGTGGTAGACCGTTCGGTCGACGTGCACATCACGCGCCTGCGGGGGAAGATTACCCCTTACGGTAAAAAGATTGTCAACCGTTCAGGCTATGGCTATGGCTGGCAGGATTAAACTCTCATTCCATCACAAGGTGTTCTTCTCGCTCCTTGCGCTCTGCTGGGTGCTTGTGCTGGCCTTCGCAATCTTCCAGTATGACCGCGAGAAATCGTTCCGTTCCGACCTTATGAATATGGAGCTGCAGATGCACAACGAGCGGATAATCGACGACATGGAGAGTGGTGAGAATATCGATTCGATAGCTTTGCGGATAGCACCCCCCGTAGAGAATCTGCGACTCACGCTGATTGACCGGGCCGGGAGTGTAATATTCGATGATAATGACAGGACCCCATTTCCCGAATCAAACCATAACAACCGCCCTGAGGTGATCGAGGCACGCAAGTCAGGGGCCGGGTATGCCGTGGAGAGAAATTCGGTAAGCGACAATACGGAGTATTTCTATTCGGCCACTCTCGCTCCCGACGGAACGGTGGTGCGGAGTGCGGCACCCTACACGCATGCCCTGGAGGACTTCCTTGAGGCCGACCGCTCCTTCCTCTGGACCATGCTGCTGATCACAACTGTGGTGAGTATAGCCGGCTATTTCATAACACGCCGCATATCCACGAGTATCTCCAACCTCAACAAATTTGCCGAGAAAGCGGGAAGGGGCGAGCCGATATATGAGGACTGGGCGTTTCCCCATGATGAGTTAGGCAACATAGCCGGCAACATAGTGCGTCTTTATGTGCAGCGCGACCAGCGGCATCAGGAGGCACTGCGTCAGGAGCGCGACAAGATAAGACTCAAAAAACAGCTTACCAATAACATCAACCACGAGCTGAAGACGCCGGTGGCATCGATAAAACTCTGCGCCTCGCTTCTGCGCGACCATCCGGAGCTGCCTGAGGAGAAGCGGCAGAAATTCATCAATCTGATATGTGACGATACGGAGCGTCTGGCATCGATGCTTGAGGATGTGGCCTCCATAACGCGAATGGACGACGGCGCCTCTGTGATAGAGAGGGAGAGAATCGACCTCACCGGACTGATTGCCGGGATTGTGGATGAGGAGAGAATGAAGACCGATATGCGGATTCTCTGCGACATACCACCGATGACGGTGTCGGGCAACCGTGGGCTGCTTGAGGCTATCTTCCGCAATCTGATAGGGAATGCCATAGCCTACAGCGGAGGCACCGAGATACAGATCACGGCCGACCGCGAGGGGAATTTCACATTGCGCGACAATGGGAGCGGGGTGGCGGAGGAGCATCTTGGGCATCTCTTCGAGCGGTTTTACCGTGTCGACCGCGGACGTTCGCGACAGAAAGGGGGCACCGGACTCGGTCTGGCCATTGTCAAGAATGCCGTGGCTATACATGGGGGCGACATAAGGGTGAGCAACGACAACGGGCTGCGGTTTGATTTCCGGCTCCCTCCAGAGAAGGTCTCCGGAGTGTGATTTAACAAAAATGTAACAAAATATTTATTTTTCCGTAACATAAAATGCTGAATTTCGCGGTGTAAAATTCAGTATCTTATGGACATATTTTTCCTTGGTATAGTAATCTTCCTTTTCCTGCTGGCAATCTTTGACTTGTCGGTGGGTGTAAGCAATGACGCTGTCAATTTCCTTTCGTCGGCCATCGGATCGAGGGCTGCCAGTTTCAAGAGGGTCATGATAGTGGCGGCGATAGGTGTGTTTATCGGTGCGGCGATGAGCAACGGCATGATGGACATAGCCCGTCACGGCATATTCCGGCCCGAGAACCTGTCGTTTTATGATGTGGTGGCCATATTCATGGCTGTGATGGTGACCGATATCATCCTGCTCGACATATTCAATTCGCTCGGGATGCCCACCTCCACCACGGTGTCGATGGTGTTTGAGCTTCTCGGCGCCACATTCGTCGTGGCTCTCTTCAAGATGGCCGCTCCGGAGAATACCCTCGGCATGGGAGAGTTTCTTAACACGGAGAAGGCCCTCTCGGTCATCCTTGGCATATTCCTGTCTGTGGCCATAGCGTTTGTGTTCGGCACGATAGTGCAGTTCCTGTCGAGGATGGTATTCACATTTGAATACAAGAGCCGTATGAAATGGAAGGTGGGACTGTTCGGGGGAATAGCCTGTACAGCCATAGTGTATTTCATGCTTATAAAGGGTATCAAGGATATGTCGATAATGACCCCTGAGCTCAAGACCTGGATTCATGACA
Source organism: uncultured Porphyromonadaceae bacterium (assembly GCA_947575235.1). Lineage (GTDB taxonomy): Bacteria > Bacteroidota > Bacteroidia > Bacteroidales > Muribaculaceae > Lepagella. The sequence continues at coordinate 6,654 of CANPMT010000029.1, read as the reverse complement.
ACACAGTGTTGCTTTTAGGAGGTTGCCTTGTAGGCTTCTCGCTGCTCATGCAGCTGCTCCATTTCCTGAAAGTGAACGTGTTCAAGGTGGTTGTGCTGTTGGGTACCTTCTCCCTTGCCATGGCGTTTGCCGGCAATGACCTGGTGAACTTTGTGGGAGTGCCGCTGACCTCGCTTGCATCCTATCAGGATTACGCCGCCAACGGTGGGGGCGACCTTCACGGATTCATGATGACCAGTCTTAACGGCCCGGCGCAGACCCCCTTCTATTTCCTGATAGGGGCAGGCATGATAATGGTGGTGTCGCTCGCCACGTCGAAAAAAGCGCGTCAGGTGACGCAGACCACAGTTGGTTTGAGCGCGCAGAATCAGGGTGACGAACTCTTCGGCTCATCAAGGATAGGGCGTTCGCTTGTGCGCGGAGCCATCAACACCTTCACATGGATCAACGAGCGCACTCCGGCCCGGGTGAGACGCTGGGTGGCGCGACGCATGGACACTACAGTGCAGCAGCCCGAGGAGGGCGCGGCGTTCGACCTTATAAGGGGTTCGGTCAATCTTATGCTGGCCGGTATGCTGATAGCGTGGGGCACCTCGATGAAGCTTCCTCTCTCAACCACTTTCGTTACCTTCATGGTGGCGATGGGCACGTCGCTTGCCGACAGGGCCTGGGGACGTGAGAGCGCTGTGTTCCGCATCACCGGAGTTATCTCTGTGATCGGAGGGTGGTTCATCACCGCCGGAGTGGCCTTCATCGGGGCCGGAATGGTGGTATGCCTGATGCACATGGGTGGCGTGCCCGTCATGGCCGCCGGGGGTGTCATAGCCCTGATAATGCTCATACGCAGTCACCGTCGTTTCAATAAGAAGAAGAAAGAGACCGAGAGTGACACACTGTTCCAGACCATACTCTCCACAGAGGATGAGGCTGAGGTATGGCCGTTGCTTAAGATATATATCAATGAGAAGCAGAAGATGTTTCTCGGTTTTGGAGCGGAGGTTTACCGCGATGTTATAAACGGCTTCATCAACGACAAGGGTAAGCTGCTGTCAGTGGCGGAGAAATCACTTGTGACAGAGAAAGATGTGCTTAAAGGACAGCGCCGCAAGCTCACCCTCTGTTTCCGGAAGGCCTCACCGCAGACAGCGATGGAGAAGAGCGCGTGGTTTCATCTGAGCAACAACATGGCGATGTCGATCACCTATAACCTGAGGCGCATCAATGAGGTGTGCAAGGAGCATGTCGACAATAATTTCCGTCCGTTGCCCAAGCAGTTTCATGAGTCGCTGTCGGAGATATGCGATGAGGTATGTTCGATATTCAGGGATGGTATGGCCGCGGTGGATGAGGATAATCCGGAGACAATCGACCGTCTCAGAAAGCGTTGTGAGGCAGTCAAGCAGGCCCTTTCCGAGAATTCAAGGAGGGTGTATGATCTTCTGCAGAACGGAGCTACTCGCGACATGACCGTAGCCTACGTCTACCTCAACCTGCTACAGGAGAGTCAGGAGCTTGTGACCTCCCTGCGCAAGATGCTCCGCGCGGTGGGCAAGCTCAATCTCGAACCCTCGCACTACCGCAGCTTCTCGTACAGATAGTTCACAATGGCGGCTGGGTTGTCACACCCCAGCACGTATTGTCTTCCGTTTTTCAATTTAATGAGGAAACAGTGGCTGCGGCTGCCGTAGTAGCCAAAGTAGGTGCCTATCATGATATCATTGAAGTAACCCCAGTAGCCAAAGAAGCCGCCGCTGCCGCAGAGCCTGATGCCACCTGCGGAGGGATAGCAAGTGTCGACTGAGAGGATATCGTTGAAACCGAATACTTTCTTCCCAAGGAGACGATGGAGAGTGATTCCGGATTCCGACACTGTCACAGAAGTGGGACAATAGTATAGAGCTGAAATCATGACGCAGCCGATAAGGATGCTGAAAAGCACCAGTTTGTGGATGTTGTCGTGCGTATCGACAAACGCACATAGAAATATAATCAGGGCTATCCCTGTCAACGCCAAGGAGAGGGGGCTGTATTTTACTTTCTGTTTCATAGTTATATTGTTTAATCAGTGTCCTCAAGAATGAAAATGCTCTCTACCGGTTTGCCGAAATATCGGCTGATTTTAAGTGCCAATGGGGTGGATGGGAGAAACCGGCCTTTCTCGATGGCGACGATTGTCTGTCGGCTTACCCCGACAGCTTCCGCGAGTTGTTGCTGGGTAATATCCACCTCTGCACGTTCCACCTTAATTCTGTTCTTCATCCTCACACATTTTATTATACCGGTACATCTCCAACCGGAAATTAATCACGAAGATAATAGGGAGGAGCACGATGTTCAATACCGTGAATACCAGAAAATCAATACCGCTGATTATGAGTATGGAGCATACGAGCAGTATCACATACACATAGATGGAATTCAGCATTGAAGCCAGACGGATAGATTTAGTCATCTCATCCTCTGTACGCTCCTTGGAGCAGACGATAAACATGGCTCCGATGACAATCCCTAAGAGGGTGGCGTCGTTGACGATGGTTTCAGTGGTGCCTGAAAAGGAGATCACACTGAAAAATAGGAGTGCCCCTACAATCAGGAAGGGTAGGAACAAGATCCAGCCTATATACTGGAAAACATGGGGAAACAGGATATTTTTCATAAATAGAGAGATTAGTGAGTTTTTATTGATGAGCACAAAGGTAAATAATATTTTTCAAATAGACAAGTATACTTTACATTTTTGTTTAAAAAAATGAGGGGGTGAACTGCCCCCTTCACTCTTTTCCGTCCGGGTGGCTCTCTGGCGGGATCATTTTGGTGGGATAATTGAAGAGCCGGTTTTGATTGTAAAAATCGATTGGCAGCTGGGGCATCGTGGAAACGTCACGAGCACAAACCCGCCAAGAGTGTGGTGGAAAGTCTTTCCACAACGGAGACATCGGCGATTTTGAAATTCTATTAACATAGAGTATGGGTTTTAAGATGATTTATACCGCAAAGTTACTACAGGCTATTGTCATTTGACGGCAGAAGATATTTTTGACTTTCCGCAGTTACCAACTTTTCTATTGTCGGCTACCTCCTCTGCTGAAAGCCTCGGTATATGTAAACTCCTGTCAAAGATTATGATAATCTTTGACAGGAGTCATCTGTAAATAGTGATTACTCGGATTTAGTGGCGAAGGTGATTTTTTTGGACGCAATGACAGGAGCTTTGCCATTGGGGTCAGATATCGCGTGAGTCAGGTACAGTGTGCAGTACGTGTCATCAAGAACCGGGAGTTCAAGAGCGTTCACCTTGTTTTCAAGTTCGGTACACATTGCGTTGAAGTGTTTCTTGGCGTCACTTTCAGACATCATGCTCAGCTTGAAATCATTGTTCATGATGGCAAGCTGGTTGCTGACGGCGGTCTGGATGAAGAGGTTGCTTATGAAATTGGCGCTTGACTGGTCAGTGTCTACGCTGACATACCATCCATTTTGAGTCTCATCATCATCACATGCAGTGAAGGAGAAAGCTGCCATAATCACAAAGATTGAAAGCAGCACTTTGTTGAGAAGTTCTTTTTTCATTACTTTTCTGTTAAATGTTATTTAGTTATAAGTTGGTCGGTATAAGTGAGTCAGTCGATGCTGGTGATAGTCAGGGTCTGACCATTATCGAGTGCTTCTTTGATTTCCTTTTTGCCTTTCTCAACCTTGCAGAGAGAGATGTCCGGCCCTTGCACTTCCTCTACCTTTATCTTTCCGATTTTGTGTTCCGTTGTTCGTCCGGCGGCTTCACCGACAACGGAGACATTGAAATGTAATCCTCTGAATATCCAGTTGTCTGAACCGAGGTCTATATAGACTTCATTCATCTTATCTTTCTTTTCAGAGCCTCGTTCCACAATCTGAGCGTACAGCGGGAAGAGGTTGTTATAGTATTTCACAATCTTTCCCTGCATTACATTGAGAGCCGCCTCAATTGCAGCAGCTTCCGACTTGTAATAATATGTGTCTCCACCGCCGGTGAATTTTTGCGTCCATTTCTGCCCTGTGGCATTGTCGAGCAATGAAAGCGATGTGGTGACAGAGGCATAATAGTCAGTATGCACTGTTTTCACAACTTTCCCTTTTGAATCCTTCGATTCGGTAGTTCGTGATTTTGTCCATGTTGTCACATTTACGACCTCCCCGGACAAGGAAAACTGTGAATCGCCTTCTATAGGAGAGAGTCTCCTTACATCCGAAAAAGCTGTCTTGACCACAGCCTCGATGTAAGGCACAACTTCCGGATGACGGTTGTTGGAGGTTTGTCCGGATGCTACTTCAGCCAGTGCCCCCAGTACAGAGCCAACCGAGGTGCTTTTGGTGGGTTCTACATAAGTCAGGGGTGCAATGCCCACGCCGAACACTTCATTCGGATTCTGACCGAATGAGTTGAAAATCGCTATCAACAAAAATGAATATGTCAGAATAAATTTCTTCATCGTTTTGTAAGGGAATTGGTTATTATTAAAACACGAGTAAAGTCATGTCGGAAGGTTGGCCAATTGTCAATTGCATGCCACAAAATTAGTAATAGGAGGAGGTATAGTCAAGAAACTGAGCAGTAGGTTTGTACTCTCTTGCATCAAAACTCCCAAAAACAGAGTACAAACGCTGAAAAGTTTGTACTCTTACGTGTACTCTTTTTGATTATGGGGTGATAAATAGATGTTTATCCCTCATCTTGTTCACTTCTGCTTATCCCTCGTTTCATAATGACTGGATGCGATTATTTTGCTAATTTTGCATTATGAAAAATCGCCGTATCATAATTCTGCTGCTCTCCTTAGTGTTTATATTGAATGGCAAAGCATCCACTTCCGGAACCCCGGATCTGGTCCACACGCTACGCGCACAAGTCATAGATTCCCCTGATTCGGTAATCTCCGAGTTGGATAAAATAGAGGGGAAGAAATCCCCGGCACTTCCGCCTTACCAAATCAATCTGTTGCGAGGTATCGCTTACAACGAAAAACGAATGTTCTCCTTGGTTGAGCGGTATGCCCTGAAGGTACTTGCTGATGATTCCATTTCGGCACATCCCAAGGAGCAACTCAATGCCTTGACACTTCTTTCAGTGGCACAATCCCACTTCGGTAACTATCAAGAAAGCATAGACTCCTCAATAAAGGGAATGGAATTGGCACGTAAAGATGGAAACAAAGCGACGGAATATAATATTCTCACCACAATGGCTAAGACTTCGTTCGCTATGGGTGAGCGGAATCGGGGCTATCGGTATCTTGACCGGATAATTTCAGAAGGCTCGAATTCAACCGAAGCGCGTGTTCTTGCCAATGTCTCGGCCGCCTATGGTGTCAAGATTGTGGAATTATATGCAGATGACCGATATGCAGAAGGCCTTTCTGAAGGGATAAAACGTCTTGCACTGATAGATAAGATTGATAGAGTCGGTGGAAGCCCGGCAGGTTTCACCGACCAGCAACGCGCCTATGCCTATGCGCGTATATCATCTTGCGCTGAGCGGCTCGGAAAATACGACGAGGCAAGAGAGGCATACAATGCTTTCATGGCAACGGATTATGCTCAGAATCCGGTTGGTAGGGTCTATATCATAGACTATCTGCTTGATTCCGGACAATGGAAAAAGGTGCTTGAATTCACGGCACCGCTCTATTCCATGTTTGAAGAAACTGATACAATCAACGGAGATTATCATAGTCTCTTGATTTCTGACGGACGGGCGCATGCAGGGCTGGGAAACTATCGTGAGGGGTACGGACTGATTCAGCGTGCGGCGGCAATACAGGATTCCCTGTATATGAGAGAAAAGACTACACGTGCTCAGGAATTGGCATCAGTGTTCGCTCTTAATGAGAAGGAGTTGGCTCTCGTAAACGAAAAGGCAAGATCCCAACGCAAGCATATTTTGTTTATAGCATCTATCGGTATCGCAGTCCTTGTATTTATCATACTTGTCTTGGTATGGAGAGCGTATCTTAATTCTGTAAAACAGCAACGTATAGCAGCCAAACGTATTGACGAACTCATTGCACAAAGGCCTCTCGAAGTGGATTCTACACCGGAAAATCAGGAGGATTACATCCTCTTTGGCGAGATGCAGTCTAAGATAATCAGCGAGGCTCTTTTCAAATCTCCCGATTTCAATCGTAACAATATCGCTGAAGCAACCGGATTAAGCCGAGCGAAGGTTTCGCAACTGATAGGTAAGTTTACAAATCTATCTCCAAGTGAGTATATCAATAAACTGCGTGTGGAGTATTCCGTAAAGATGATCAAGGAGCATCCGGAATGGACAATTGACGCTATTGCGGAGAGTTGCGGCTATGTGCGCAGGGCGACCTACTACACCCACTTCAATAAATTCTTTGGAATCTCTCCTGCCCAATACCGTAAAGAAAAGGGTAAACCTGAATCAAAGGAGGAAGAAACGGAATAATATGCAGAAAACTTTCCATAATATTTGCTGACAGGATACAGTTTTCGCTCTTCTTATCCTCTAACCGGGGGTAAGAGTGCCGATTTCTGAGGATGCACCATCACCGATTACAGGAGATAACCAGTTATAGCTGAACATTTCCACTCTATTGATAGTTGACAAATAAAATATTTTTATTAACTTTGTCAACCAAAGGATATATCAAC
>CANPMT010000028.1 GCA_947575235.1 uncultured Porphyromonadaceae bacterium | reverse complement strand
TGTGGTTGCCGTTTAAACTGTGGTTGCCGTTTAAACTGTGGTTGCCGTTTAAACTGTGGTTGCCGTTTAAACTATGGTTGCTGTTTAAACTCTGGTTGCCGTTTAAACTTTGGTTGCTGTTTAAACTCTGGTTACCGTTTAAACTCTGGTTGCCGTTTAAACTATGGTTACCGTTTAAAAGCGTGGGTTTGAATTATTGGGTTTGAATTATTGGGTTGTATTGTAGGTATACGTCACAGCATTGGAGATGTAGCGTGGGCCTACTGTTTCTTAACGTGATGACTGGGCGTTATATTCTATGACAAGGGGAAGAAATAGAACTAAATACTGTTAATTTGACTAAAAACCATTTAAACCCACGCGATGTTATAAGTAGGAGAGAAGAGAATATTCGCTCCACGACAGGATTCAGTTCGCGATAGGATTCTCCTTGCGATAGGATTTCCATTGCGATAGGATTCGCTTCGCGATAAGATTTTCTTTGCGATAAGATTCTCCTTGCGACAGGATTCTCTTCGCGACAGGATTCGCTTCGCGATAAGATTTTCTTTGCGATAAGATTCTCCTTGCGACAGGATTCTCTTCGCGATAGGATTCTCTTCGCGACAGGATTCTCTTCACGATAGGATTCGCTTCGCGATAGGATTCTCTTCGCGACAGGATTCTCTTCGCGATAGGATTCCCTCAGCAGGAGGATTCAGTTCGCGATAGGATTTTCTTCGCGATAAGATTTTCTTCACGATAGGATTCTCCTTGCGATAGGATTTTCTTTTCAGAAAGATTCTTAAGAATATATTCCCTAATAATCATTTGATATGAATACACCAGCTTCAGGAGCTTCCACCACTTCCTCGGGGAGGGTAAAGCCGAAATCAACAGCCAAGGGGACCATCACTATGTTTGCGATGGCTGTCTTGATTATTACCTCGATATTAAGTCTGAGGGGTTTGCCGTCGGAGGCAAAATTCGGAGTGCAGTCGATTTTTTACTATATCTTCGCTGCCGTAGTGTTTCTTTTGCCTTATTCATTGGTATGTGCCGAACTGGCCTCGACCTGGACAGAGTCAGGAGGTCTTTACCGATGGGTGTCGGAGGCTTTCGGTCCACGGTGGGGTTGGACCTCAATGTTTCTTGAATGGATGACAATCATTATATGGTTTCCGACAGTGCTCATATTCGGAGCCGTGTCGCTTGCCTACATCTTCTGGCCTGAGAGTTTCGACCAGGCCCTTGCCACCAACAAGATTTACACCCTCGTGATAGCATTCGTGCTATACTGGGGAGCGACCTTCAACGCCTTCCGGGGTACGAAGTCGGCCAACAAACTGAGTACATACGGTGGCCTTTTCGGCACAATCATACCGGTCGTGGTGCTCTTTGCCTTAGGCATCATATACGTAGCCACCGGTCACACCATGCACCTCGACCACATACCCTTCTTCCCCAACTTCAGTCATCTCAACACAGTGGTTCTGGCAGCCTCAATCTTCCTCTTCTTCGGAGGTATGGAGATACAGGCCGTGCATATCAACGACATGCGCAATCCGGCGCGGGATTTCCCGAAATCCGTGTTCCTGTCTATTATTGTGATAGTGGCCGCGTATGCTCTCGGCACCCTTATAATAGGAGTGGTGATACCGTCGAAAGATATCGACATACTCCAGTCGCTCCTCATGGCCTACAATGAACTATGGGCTGCATTTGACTTAGGGTGGCTCGGAAACGTTATGGCCTTCTTCATAATGTTTGGCGTTTTGGGACAGGTGAGCGCGCTGGTCAACGGTCCGTCGGTGGGTGTGATGGCAGTTGCCCAGTCAGGCTACCTTCCGCGAGGGCTACAGACAGTCAACAAGAACGGCGTCAACCAGAACATCCTCTACATAGCCGGCGGAGTCGTGACCATACTCAGTCTTGTGATAATAGTGCTGCCCTCGGTAGAGGCCGCCTATCAGATAATGTCGCAGCTCTCAACCATCATCTATCTTATAATGGTGCTCATCATCTACGGAGCCTTTATCAGGCTGCGCCGCACCGAACCCAACAAACGTCGAGGCTTCAAGGTGCCCGGAGGGAAATTGGGTGAGTGGATAGTGTGCATAGTAGGTATAGCCGGAGCTGCCGCCGCGCTTCTGCTCAGTTTCCTGCCACCGTCGCAGATCTCAACCGGAAGTCCGGTGATTTATGTCGGGATATTGATAGTGGGCACCGCGGTCTTTGTAGGTTTGCCACTGATAGTGTACGCTCTCCGCAAACCCTCATGGAGAAACCCCGCCACCCACTTCGCGCCATTCGACTGGCAGATAGAGGGTCGCAAGCCTTCGCAGGTGTCGGCATGGAAGGCAGGCTACGAGCCCACCGAAGAGGAGAAAGAGTCGGCCCAGGACAAGGCGATAGCCGCCCATGGCCAAGAAAAATACTGATAACACCTGAAAAGTTTGGATAACTGTTAAGAATGGTTTAATTTTGCAGCCGAAAATGAGAAGATTATATTCACATCCGGCCGACAAAGGATTGTATGGCATATTCAACGACAGTTTCCCCCCGATACTCGATGGGGTGACAACAACTGTGGTCAACTATGTCCATTGGCTCAAGGAGTCGGGACGCACCCCTTGTGTGGTGACCCCCTGGAATCCTGAGAGCCGCGACTATCCGTATCATGTGATGCAGTTCTTCTCACTTCCGATACGTTCACGCAAACCATACAGATACGGCTACCCGAAGCTCGATCCCTTCATCTGGAAAAGACTTCGCGATACCGATTTCCGTCTGATACACTCCCACTGTCCCTTCTCATCGGGACGGCTGGGAGTGTACGTCAAAAAACACCAGCACATCCCGCTCATAGGTACGTTCCACTCCAAATACAGAGCCGATCTTGAGCATTCGTTCAAGCTCATGCCCTGGTGTGTGCCCATTATAATGAAGCGGATACTCAACTTCTTCAATGCCTGCGATGAGGTATGGATACCCCAGGCCCAGGTGGAGGAGACCGTCAGGGAATATGGCTACAAGGGCCCTCTGACAGTTGTTGAGAATGGAAATGACTTCGCCTCCATCATAGAGGGTGATCTGTTCCGATACAAACTTGAGGCCAAGCGCAGACTCGGGTTCCAGGACGATGCCATAGACCTTCTATTTGTGGGGCAGCATATCTGGGAGAAGGGTATACGCACCATCCTTGAGGCGCTGACTCTGCTGAAAGGGAGGGTGAATTTCCGCATGAACTTCATCGGCACCGGGTATGCCCGCGACGAGATGTCGAAGATTATCAAAGAGACAGGATTGCAGGATAGGGTGAAGCTCAACGGCGTGATCACCGACCGCCGTGCGCTGAGCGACTACTATGCCGCGAGCGACCTCTTCATCTTCCCCTCATTCTACGACAACGCCCCCCTTGTGGTGAGAGAGGCAGCCGCCATGGGCACTCCCGCCATACTCATAGAGGGGTCAACAGCCTCCGAGGTGGTGTCCGACCGCCGCAACGGTTTCCTTGCGCGCAGCAATCCCCGTGAATTTGCCGACCTTATAACCACTCTGGCAACCGACATAGACCTTCTGCATGATGTGGCGCGTGGAGCACGCGATACATTGGTAAGGAGCTGGGAGGATGTAGTGGGAGAGGTGACCGACCGTTACGATGTAATTCTGAAAAATTTTCAGAAAAAATAGAATTCATATGTCTACCCCCACCAAACCAACCCCCGGCACGACTTCCGGCTCCGCTGCGGCCACTCCCGACAAGAGTATCTTCTCGGTGTGGAAAGTGCTGCTGCCAGTGCTGATAGGCCTGACAGTAGTGGTGCTGATGTTCTGGCACGATGCCCGCGAGGAGAATCTTGCCGAAGTATGGCACAACATACATTTCACTCCGCGCACATGGCTTTGCATAGCGCTTGCCTTCCTCTTCATGTTCGGACGCGATTTCGGACTGAGCTGGCGTTTCCGCGCATTGACCGACAAGCAGCTGAGGTGGAGCCAGGCCTTCAAGGTGGATTTCCTTTGCGAGTTCACCTCATGCGTCACGCCATCGGCTGTGGGTGGAAGTTCATTGGGGATGGTATTCCTGAACTCACAAGGGATAGAGATAGGGCGTGCCACCACACTTATGGTGACCACCCTCTTTCTCGACGAGCTTTTTTTCGTGCTTGCCTGCCCGGTGATAGTGCTTCTCACCCCCGCCCATCAGATATTTGAAGCCGGAGGGGCCTCATTCTCGCATGGCATAAGGCTCACCTTCTGGATTGTATATTCCGTATTGTTTGTGTGGACACTCATACTCTTTTCCGGGATAATATGGAAACCGCAATGGATACGTGAACTGATAGGGAAGCTCTTCTCACTGCGATGGCTGAAGAAATGGCAGACAGCCGCCGAGACACTCGGCGACAACATGGTGGCCACCTCCAAGGAGCTGCGCAAGAAGCCCTTCAGATTCTGGCTTGAGGTATTCGGGGGGACAGCCTTGTCATGGACATCGCGTTACCTTGTTGTGAATGCCCTCTTCTTAGGATTCATACCTGATGCCGATTCCGACCAATGGCTCATCCTCGCACGCCAGTTCGTGATATGGGTGGTGCTTATGGTGAGCCCGACTCCCGGCGGCTCAGGCCTGAGCGAATGGCTTTTCTCAGAATATTACGGCGACCTTGTGTCGACAGCCGGACTGGCACTCATACTTGCCATCTTCTGGCGCATAATCTCCTACTACGTCTATTTAGGGATAGGGGCTGTGCTTGTGCCTGAATGGCTCAAGACCACCATCACCAGGCTACATCGCCACAAGGAAGCGGAAAACGAAGAAAAGAAAGAGAATGGAGAGAAATGATTTTATCGTGATAATACCGGCGCGTTACGCCTCATCGCGTTTCCCCGGAAAACCACTCGCAAAGATAGGTGGCGAGGAGATGATTGTGAGAGTGTGCAGACGTGCATCCGAAACGGGTGTGCGGGTGGCTGTGGCCACCGATGACGACCGTATCAAGCGATGCGTGGAGGAGGCCGGGTTCACAGCTGTGATGACCTCGGCCGACCATCAGAGCGGAACCGACCGTGTCTACGAGGCATTCTGCAAACTCGGTTCCCCCGCCAAAGTGGTGATAAACGTGCAGGGTGATGAACCCTTCATAGCCTCGCAGCAGATAGAGGCACTCATGGGATGTTTCGATGACGGATCAACCCAGCTCGCCACACTGGTTAGGGAGTTTGACAAGGAGAAAGGGTTTGAGGCCCTCTTTGACCCCAATCTTGTGAAAGTGACACGCGCCTTCAACGGGAATGCCCTTTACTTCTCGCGAAGCATCATACCCTACGTGAGGGGTGTGGAATGGAAAGAATGGCTCGACAGATACACCTTCCACACACACGTGGGAATCTATGCCTACCGCTGCGATGTCCTGGCTGAGGTGACCGCGCTCAAGCGGAGTCCGCTTGAGATAGCCGAGTCGCTCGAACAGCTACGCTGGCTTGAGAATGGCTATACCATCAGGACAGCCTTGACCGACGCCCCCACAATAGGTATAGACACTCCGGCTGATCTTGAGGCGGCTGAGGAATATCTGCGAACACTTAACAAATAAGAGAGATGGCTAATATATTGCAATCAAAAGCTGCGGCATGGGGTGCCATGGTGCTCATACTGCTCATAATAATCTTCACCTTCACCATGCGCCCTGTGTGGTGGATGTTTTTCGATGAATTTTTCGCCTTTATGGCTGTATTCTGCCAGTTGGTGGCGCTTTACATCATGAAATACAATCAGATATCAGCGCGTATGCTGCAGCGGATAGCGCTCATATGCGCTGTGCTCATGGTAGTGGCGTTTATCGGCGAATATATAGCCTTCCAGGTTATTTATGGAGCTTGAGGCCGTAAGGACGTCCGTTTACGTCATTGAGCAGGAGCATGTAGAACCCTGACGGCTGACGGTCAAGTTTAATCACGGCAGTGTCTGACCCACGGAAGGTGAGCTGGTCGACCATCGCACCCTGAAGGTTGTAGATGCGGGCCATCATCACCTCCGCGGGGAGGGTTATCTGGTAATGTCCTCCTCCTATATATCTCACCACCGGAGAGGAGGGATGCAGCAGCTCATCAAACATATCAAGACGGGCCTCCTCTTCGGCGGCTGTCTGCGCTATAAATTCATCATGAAGAGCGAAGGGGATATCCTCCTCCTCAGGCATCTCTATCCTGATAGGATTACCGAGATCGGCCACCTGCCCCGTGCTCAGAAACTCCGTAGCCATAAGTCGCATGAGCCAGTTATTCCGGCTGTCTAATTCAATACGGTAATAATCACCCTTATGCCCGTGGATGATTGCGGGAGAGGTAAGTTTGTCGCCCACCAGCCCCAAAGCCACGCTTCCGGCCGATTTCAGCTCCTCGTCAACCATGCTTTGCCATTGCGAGGGTGTGAATATATCTGAGGAGAGGTCATAGATCCGGTCAGAAGTCTCGATGGCATCGATCCGTTCCGAGGCCTCCTCCATAGTGAAAGTAGGGTCAGTAGCGTCATAAGTTGCCTCAAGAAGATTATCGAGATACTGCGGAAAGTTTGTCCACGCCTCGATAGCCTCCTCAGGGATGCGGCTGTCATAGCGGATATATTCAATGTGGCGGGCATATTCCGTGAGGAGCGCCTTTGTGGCGTCGCCCATCTCGTCTGGGTTGAAATTATCCTTTAACGAATAACCTAAAATCGGGAAAGCCTTATTCTCAGCCGAGATAATCACAAATCCACCGGCCGGATGGTTATAGACGTAGAATGGTGAGAAGAGATTGCGGGTGGTGAGACGTTTGCCGTTATACACCAGTTTAGGTTTGGCCATGACCCTTCCATTGGCGGCATTGAAGAATGTCTGCGCCAATTTCGAGGCCTGCTTCTGGCTTACAGTCTCGGCCGACACCGGGAGAGAGGCAGCCATGACTGCCAGGAGAGTGAATATGTAGGACGTTGCAAATCGCATATCTTTTCCGTATCTATTGCCTAAATGACGTATAACGTCAAAAACTATTTCCTATATAACGTAAGAATGGGATGAAGATTGCAATCTTCATCCCATTCAATGCTGATAAATATAACGATTACTCCTCGGCGGTGGCCACTTCGGCACCGAGAGCCTCCTCCTCTGCCTTTTCGGAGACAATGTTGGGGAGTTCGAGGCCGTAATGATGCTTTGCATCAAGTGCCTTTAGCGCTATGCCGATGATGAGCGCCAATACACCAAGCGATGCGAATACGAGCATGGGCACGGTGTAGTTATACTCCATAGGATTATCGACACCCGGGTTGGAAGCCGCGAGAACCGCACCGATAATCATGGGGAAGGCATACAGACCGATATTCTGAATCCAGAAAATAACCGCATAGGCCGAACCGAGCAGTTTGTTGTCGACCAATTTGGGAACCGAGGGCCAGAGCGATGCCGGAACAAGCGAGAAGCTTATGCCGAGCAGGATGATGGCGCCGTAGGCGATAAGAGATGAACGGGTGGCCGGCAATACCAACGCGAAGGTGAGGTGGCAGAGAATCATGAGAATCGCACCCACGATGAGCATGGAGGCACCCTTACCCTTGCGGTCGAGGAAGTTGCCGAGCACCGGAGTGATGGCAGCCGCTCCCAAGGGGAAGACGAAGAATACGAATCCTGCTTCCTGTGCCGAGATGCCAAGGTTGCACTGGAGCATGTTGATGGCATACTTCTGGAAGGGGAAGATGGCTGAATAATAAAGCACACAGAGCATGGCCACCATCCAGAACACTTTTGAGGAGAGGATATATTTGAGGTCGGAAATCTTGAAGGGGTCATCCTTCTCCTCGCCGTTTGTGCCCATCTGATTCTCAAGCTTCTTATCCATGAAGGCGTAGACTATGAATGAGATAAGACCGATGAGCAGAAGCACTACGCAAAGCGCGAGAGGGCGCGACACGCTGATGTTGCCATGGAGAGTGGCTATGAAGGGTGACCCTACCACAACCACGGCCACGCCGATACGGGCGATAGCCATCTCGGCACCCATGGCGAGAGCCATCTCCTTGCCGGCAAACCATTTTACGATGCCGCGCGAAACAGTGATGCCGGCCATCTCGCAACCGCAACCGAAAATCATGAAACCGATAGCCGAGAGTTTGGCCGAAGCCGGCATACCGTCATAGAACGGGGTGATGTTCCACCAGGTGTCGGGGAGGTTGACGAAGTTATCCATGAAATGTGCCAATCCGCTTGACGCGAAAGAATCGGTGAGCGCGTAATAGTTGAGGAAAGCGCCACCGGCCATCACAGCGCCTGAGAGGATTGCTGTGAAACGCACACCCATCTTGTCGAGGATGATGCCTGCGAAGATCAGGAAGAATACAAAGACGTTAAGGAAAGTCTCCGACCCTGCGAAACGGCCATAGGCCATGGGATCCCAGCCCTTGGTGCTCTGCAGATATTCCTGCAGGGGAGAGAGCACATCCACAAAGATATAGGCGAAGAACATCGCCGATGCAAGTAGCACGAGCGCCGTCCAGCGGGCCCATGCTTTGTCGCGCAGCAGATTCTGCGGAGCCGCGACAGCAGTTTTGTTGGTTGACATAATGTATGATTAGTTCGTAAAAAATTAATTCACTTTCAGTGAGTACAGCCCCCTGGCGGGGGATACCCATACTGCTAATAAATGCAAAATTACCTAAATTATTGGAGAAAACAACCCTCTGCAACACTTTTTTACAAAGTCCGGGCAAGTATTTGAAGGGAAAATCCGTTTAGATATTCGATAAAGAAACGGCTTATGAAAAAATTCACTGTACTGAAACTATATCTCGCCGCGCTCATAACCGGAGCCGGCATGCTATTGGGAGGGTGCCGTCAGACCCCTCCTGAGAGAGATTTCTATGAGGATGTGCGTTCGGTCGACAAACTGGTATTTGCCGGTATGTCGATAACAAAGACAGCCAAATATGAGAATTCGGAATGGTATAAGGTGGGCAAGCGTATAGCTGTGTATTCATACGACACGTATATGCGTGCCTATATCGATATGTCCTTGCTCACCCCTGACGATATTAGGGTGGATGAGGAGAAGAAGAGCGTTCAGATCACCCTCCCTGCCGTGCAGACCGAGTTGGTGGGGCGCGACATGACCCTGCGCAAGGAGTATGAGAACATCGGGCTGTTCCGTTCCAACATGGACTCGCGCGAGCGCGCCGAGATAAAGGAGAAGGCCAACGAATCGCTTGTGAGCGAGGTAAAGGAGAATCCGAAATTCAAGCGTCAGCTCACCGAGGCGGCCGAGCGTAAGGCCCGGGGATATTTCGAGGCTTTGTTTGCCCGCCAGGGCTACAGGTGTGTTGTGGTATTCAAAAAGTAAGACTCATGGGTAAATTATTCAGAAGCATAATAGTGGCCGCTTTTGTCATGGTTGTGGCAGCTGCGGTGGTGTGGTGTCTGATTCCTGAGAAGAAGGGTGACGTCACAGTAAAGGATGGTGAGATAACCGGACTCGAGGAGATGGTGCGCATCTGCACCGTAGATATCTATAACGAGATGCCGGTAAAGGCGACTGTCAACAGGAAGATGCTCTTCGGCATACAGAAGCAGACCGGGAGCATATCGTTCGACATAGAGCATCTTGAGGCCGATAACACGGGCGACACGCTGCGTGTGTGGCTCCCGCGCGAGATTGTGGAGATTCATGAGGCTACGGAGCCGAACTCCTGGGAGGTGATTGACACCAAAGGGTTGACACTCTTCACATCTGACCGTATGACAATCAACGAGGAGAACCGTGTGAAGGAGAAACTGAAAGAGGTGGCCGTGAGCCGTCTCTACCGCAATGGAACAGTAAAGCGTGCCCGGGCCGAGGCACGGGGCACGCTTGCCCGTATGTTGGCGAATATCTATCGCAAACCGGTGATTGTGAGTGATTCTACTCCAAATGGGCAGCCACGTCGGCTTTGATCTGAGCCCCCTCGCGGAATCCTACGGTGCGGAATACCTCCTTGCCGTCGGGATTGATGTAGACAAGGGCAGGGATGCTCTCGATCTTATACTGCTCGGCGAGCTCCGAATTATTGTCGACGTCGATTGATACGAAATCCACCTTCCCGGCATACTCTTTCTTCAGGTCAGCGAAAATCGGTTTGAGCTGGCGGCAGGGAGGACACCATTCGGCGGAGAAGTCAACCACCATCGGCAATCCGTTGGCTGATACGATACCGTTGTCGGTGACTTTATATTCTTCAGCCGCGGGTGAGGCAGTCTCATCCACCTCTACGACAGTGGCGGAGTCCTCTCCGGCTGATTCAGACGCGTTCTTTGAGCCGCAGGCTGTGAAGAGCAGGGCAGTCAGTGCCACACCTGCTAAAAATACTCTTTTCATTCGTGAGTGGTGTTTGGTTAAAAAAATTATTACTACGGGGAGGATTCCGGCACACCGGTTCCTCCCCGTAGTAATAACGTATTAATCCTGATAATGTTATTCCCCGCTCTCCGCCCCGCTCCCGGAACTCTTCATTAGGCGCAGCCATTTCCGGTAGCCGAACCATGCTATGACGGTGTAGATGGCGTAGAGTACGCAGTAGAGGGGGAGACCCTTGTACCAGTAGAGCATGCTGCACACAAGGTCGACCACCAGCCATACAAGCCATTGCTCGGCTAATTTGCGTGCCATCATCCATAGAGCCACTATCGAGAGGGCTGTGGTGAAGGCGTCGGCTACAGGCACGGTTGAATCAGTGAATGTCACCAGAATCCACCATATGGCTCCCCATATGGCGAGGGCTGCCAGAGTCAGGATTGGCCACATCCTGATAGGGGTGTGCATTATGCCATTCCCGTTTCCCTTCTGCTGCTTGCCGCTTTTATCATCGTCGCTCCGGTGACTTCCGGAGGTCCAGCGCCAGTATCCATATACGGCTATCGCCAGATAATAGATGTTGATAGCGAAATCGGCATATAGCCCCTTCGAGAAATAGATCCACATGGATATGGCCGGCATCACCACAGAGGCGAGCCAGACCTTGGGATTGGCATGATATTCCCACCAGAGGTAAAGAATGCCTACTATGAAACCGAGAATCTCCATCATATAGCTGTAAGTGTCATTAATCAGAAGCGCAGCGTGACGGTGCCCATGAGGTGGGCCGGAGCCTGTGCCGCATATCCGGCATACCGGTAGATTACTCTCTCGTCGCCATCCATGTAATAGCCCGCGCCGGCATATCCGTTGTTGAAATATTTCTTATTGAAGAGGTTGTAGACCGACACACCTAACTTCAGCTCCTTGATTCCGGCAATCCTCTTGAAGGTATAGCCCAGGTGAAGGTCGGTCACGAAATAGGCGTCGAGTTTAGCCTCCTCCGAGCGGGCGTTGTTCATATACTGTTTCCCCACGTAGTTGCTCTGCAGGGTAGCCTCCGCCCCGGCGTAGGTGAAGCGGAAGGCATTGTTGAAGATAAGGTCGGGTGAGAAGGCAATGGGGGTGTCGCCAAGCTCGAACGAGATGGGATTGGTCCATTCATCCTCATAGATATATTCAACGAAATTCTTTATGCGGTTGCGCGACCATGTGAGGTTGAACTGCCACTCGAACCAGTCGCAAGGCTTTAGGGCGGTCTGGATCTCCATACCCATCCTGTATGAATCGGGCACGTTCACACTGATGGCGTTTCCGGTGTCGGAGAGTTCACCTGTGGCTACAAGCTGGTCCTTGTAGAGCATATAGTAGAGGTTGATTCCGGCTGTGAAGATGGGTAGACTGAAAGTGTAGCCCAACTCAAAATCGTTGAGGCGCTCAGCCTTGGGGAGACGATGGGGGTCGCCGTCGGTGAAGTTGTCGCGGGTGGGTTCCTTCTGCGCCACAGCCCATGAAGCGAATGCGCGGTGTGAGCCGTTGGTATAGTTCAGACCGAGTTTTGGATTGAAGAAATTCCAGTCGCGGTGAATGTCGAGCATCGCAGGAGCCTCCGTATTCCAGTCATAATTGTCAGATTCACCCTTGATTGTGTAGTGAATATGACGGTACTGCAGGTCAGCGAAGGCCGACAATGTGCTCATTATGTCGAAGTTGGCGCGTATATAGGAGTTGAAGTCAGACTTGCGCCCCTTGTTGTCGTAATATCTCTGGAGCGGGTCGATGGCTCCGACATAATTGCGCACCCACTTCACCTGGCCGAAATGATGGCCTTGGAAACCTGTGGCCGCCACTCCTGCCACCACATTCCAGCGGTCGTCGCGGTAATTGAGCGACACCTGGCCGCCGTAGAAGTCATTCACATTGTTTTTCAGACGTATAAGGTCGGACTTGCTCACGGTCTCGCCGTCGGCAGTCTGGAAGGGAGAGAGACCATACTCCACCAGTGTGCGTTTTGTCTTGTACTGGTCGTAGTAGCCGTTGTCGGCGGTGTAATGCAGAGCGGCGTTGAGATTGAACCGTTCGCCGATATGCTGCGAGAGGAGGAGCTGGAGGTGATGCTGTATATAGTTGTCGTTCTGGTCGGCATAGTAAGCGCGGTTTCCATCCTTGTCGGTGTATTCACCGCAGGGGTTGTAGCGGCGGCCATACTTCTCCATATCCTCGAGCGAGGCATAATCCCATGCCATATAGGTCTTCTCCTTTCCGCCGAAAGCTAACAGGCGCACCTGCGTGTTTACATTCCGGTAGGCAGCCTGTCCGAAATAGCTCCAGAGGTCGGTCGAGGCGCGTTCGATGTATCCGTCGGAATGCAGGCGGCTGATACGGGCGTCGAAACTCCAGTGTCCGCCGAGGAGTCCGGAGCCTACGCGGAGAGTCTCGCGGTTGGTGTCATAGGCGCCATAAGCCGCTGAGATTTCGGCGTATGGAGTCTCTGAAGGGGCATCGGTAATCATATTGACGCTTGCGCCGAAAGCACCGGCGCCGTTGGTCGACGTTCCGGCGCCGCGCTGAATCTGGACGTCGCGCAGCGAGGAGGCGAGGTCGGGCATATTCACCCAGTAGACGTTGTGGCTCTCCGGGTTATTGATCGGTATGCCGTTGGCGGTGACGTTTATACGGGAGCCGTCGGTGCCGCGTATGCGCATGGAGGTGTAGCCGATTCCGGCACCGGCGTCAGAAGTTGTTGTTACGGATGGTGTGAATTGGAGCAGATAGGTCATGTCGCGGCCGTCGTTATCTTTGAGCAGCTCCTTTTTTGATACGTTGGTGAAGGCCACGGGGGTCTTGGCGTTGGCACGGTTTGCCACAATCTCGACCTCTTCGAGAAGAGATGCCACAGAGTCGGCTTCAGAGCCGGAATTGGCGAAAGACTGCGCGTTAACGCAGAGAAGAGCCGCGCCGAGACAGGCGGCCTTGATGTCGGTTTTTTCCATTATGAATTTTCACTACGCCGGTATTACCCGGATCAGGTTCGAAGGGTATGATCTCAGATCGTCATCACTGACGAACACCCCATGCCGGACTCATTCCGGCGCGACAAAGTTAATAAAAAAAACGCTAACCCCGAAATAATGATAAAAAAGACCGTCGGCAGTTGTCGTGCCGACGGTCTTTGGGTATCTGAAGGCCGGGTATTATACCGGCTTGCTGCTGACGGTTTTATCAGTCGATGGGCTTGTCGTGCTCGAGAAGGAGAGTCATCGAGGGACGGTCGCATACTTCGGCGGGGCCGAAATACTGGATGGGGCCGGGGTACTGATAGAGAGTATTGAGGGCCAGAGTCTCACGCATTGAGGCGAACTTGAGATAGGGACGGCCGTTGAGGTTGACGAGAGCCTTCTGGATAACAGGCTTCATCTTACCGTTGCGGCGCTCCATGTTCATCATCATTGTGATAGGTATGCCACCGGCGATCCAGTTCTCGGTGTGGTCGGTGAGGTTGCGCACAGAGCTCATGTAGCCGGTGAGGCCTGAGTTGATGAGCATTGCGGCATTGTAACCGAGGGCATAGGTATAGTCGGCGTCGAAGTTTGTGGGGTCGGCGCAACGTCCCTCGTAACCGAAGAAGTGGTGCTGTGCGTTGAACTTGCCTGAGTACTGACCGTTCTCAGCCATCTCCTCAAGACGCTGAGCCACCATCTGGCTCAGGAGGCTCTCAGTCTGGATGAGCGAAACCTGCACGTTGCCGTGGCTGTCGCGGTCGAGGCTGAGCTGGAGAGCGATGGCAGTGGGGAGCGACTTGTAGAGGTCGGCGTTGACGGGAGTGAGGAAAGTGGCGATCTTCTCAATCTTGGCGTTCTCGTCAAGACCCTCGAGCTCTGCGCCATGGTTGGCGAGCACGTCGTTGAGCTCAGCGATGAGGTCTTTCATAGAGGGGATGAACTCGATGAGACCCTCGGGCACGAGTACAGTACCGAAGTTCCAGCCGAGTTTGGCACGCTCGGAGATTACGTAGCAGATGTAGTTGATGATGTTGTCGAGAGTCATGCGCTTTGCAAGCACCTCCTCAGAGATGAGGCAGATGTTGGGCTGAGTCTCGAGAGCGCACTCAAGGGCGATGTGCGAAGCAGAACGGCCCATGAGTTTGATGAAGTGGTAATACTTCTTGGCAGAGTTACAGTCGCGCTGGATGTTGCCGATAACCTCGCTGTAGACCTTGCAGGCGGTGTCGAAACCGAAAGAGGTCTCGATCCACTCGTTCTTGAGGTCGCCGTCGATGGTCTTGGGCACGCCGATAACCTGAACGTCGGCACCGATATTCTTGTAATACTCGGCGAGAACAGCGGCGTTGGTGTTGGAGTCGTCGCCACCGATGATAACGAGAGCCTTGATGTTGAGCTCCTTAAGCACCTTGAGGCCGGCCTCGAACTGCTCGGGAGTCTCAAGTTTTGTACGGCCTGAGCCGATGATGTCGAAACCACCTGTGTTGCGGAAATCCTTAAGATAACCGGCGGTGATCTCCATATACTGATGGTTGATGAAACCAGAGGGGCCCATGAGGAAGCCGTAGAGACGGTTCTCCTTGTTGAGGCTCTTGATACCGTCGAAGATACCGCTCACCACGTTGTGACCGCCGGGAGCCTGGCCACCTGAGAGGATGATACCCACGTTGAAGGGCTCCTCAACGCGCTCGGGCTTGTCGTTTGCCTCGAACTGCACGATGGGCAGACCGTAGGTGTGGGGGAAAAGTTTCTTGATTTCTTCCTGATCGGCAACTGACTGTGTGGCCTCACCGATATTCAGTTTCACCGGACCCTGGAGGGCTTTGGGCAACTTGGGCTGATACTCAGCTCTCACTCTCTGGAGTGCACTCTTTTTCATTAGACGTTCTTATGAAGTTATATGTTTGTGAATGTCAGTAATTGAGAGTGCAAAATTAGTGAAAATTACTGATAAAAGCAAAGAGGGTGATGTAAAAAAAATATAAAGAGCCACAGCGTCAATGACGCCGCGGCTCTTTGTAAGTGGGTCGGCCCGCAGATTAGCAGGGGAGGGCTGCGTTGGTCTTGTGAACAGCCTCTGCGCTCTTCTTGAAGAGTTCCTTCTCCTCCTCGTTGAGGTTGATCTCAAGAATCTTCTTGATACCACCCTTGCCGAGAACACAGGGAACGCCGATGCAGAGATCCTTCTCGCCATACTCGCCGTCGAGCAGGGCAGAGCAGGGGATGATGGCATCCTGGTCGTGGATAACAGCCTCTACAACCTCAGCTGTTGCAGCACCGGGAGCATACCATGCTGAAGTGCCGAGCAGCTTGGTGAGGGTAGCGCCGCCTACCATAGTGTCGGCAGCCACCTTGTCGAGTTCCTCAGCTGAGAGGAATTCAGTCACGGGTATTCCGCGGAGAGTGGCGAAACGCTTCATGGGGATCATTGTAGTGTCGCCGTGGCCACCGATAACGAAACCTTCAACCTCGTTGGGGTTTGCGTTGAGGGCTTTGCTCAGATAATATTTGAAGCGGCTGCTGTCGAGTGCGCCACCCATGCCGATGATGCGGTTTTTGGGAAGACCTGATACCTTGTGGATGAGGTAAGTCATGGTATCCATAGGGTTGGAAACGCAAACGATCACAGCGTTGGGGCTGTGTGCGAGCACGCTCTCGGTAACCTGCTTAACGATGCCGGCGTTAACGCCGATGAGCTCCTCGCGGGTCATGCCCGGCTTGCGGGGTATACCTGAAGTGATGACTACGACGTCGCTGTCTTTTGTAGCCTCATAGTCGTTTGTTACGCCTTTGATGCGAGTGTTCATGTCGAGGAGGG
The DNA here is from genome assembly GCA_947575235.1 of uncultured Porphyromonadaceae bacterium. Taxonomy (GTDB): domain Bacteria; phylum Bacteroidota; class Bacteroidia; order Bacteroidales; family Muribaculaceae; genus Lepagella. The sequence continues at coordinate 21,058 of CANPMT010000028.1, read as the reverse complement.
CAGCGGTCTGCATCATGTCCATGGCCTTGCCTTCAGACACACCTTCCTTGATGTCGATCATTACAACTTCGTCTGCAATCTCGCGGAGAGCGATTACATTTGCTGCAGTGGCACCTACGTTACCGGCGCCAACAACTGTTACTTTTGACATAACTTATAATATTTTAGGGTTATTCGGTCAGTTCAGGGTCAGTTTGATTCCCGTGGCTTTTCTCAGCCGGGAGGATTGTCTGCCTGTTTGTCTCGCAAAATTAAGGAAAAATTTCAATAATCGCAAAATAAAATCGGCAAATATTTTTTGAAAAAATCTCCTCGGCTCTACGCTTACACAAGTTCACCTTTACCCTGGCGGATTATCTCGGCCTCGCGCCCGGTGCAGTCGACTATCGTGGAGGGTTCGGTGCCCCCATCCTCACCTTCCAGAAAGAAGTCGACGCGGTTGTCGTAAGCCTCGGCTATGAGCCCCGGACTGATGGCATAGTCGGTGTCGTCAAACTGTATCGAGGTGCTGAGAATAGGGTGTCCGAGACGTGCCACGATGTCGCGGCAGAGCCGATTGTCGGGTATGCGCACCCCCACGATCTTCCTCCCCTTGAATGCCTTGGGGAGGGTGGGGGCAGATTTGAAGAGGAATGTGAATGGCCCGGGGGTGTTCTCCTTGAGCAGGCGGAAGGCATAGTTGTCGAAACGTGCGTATTCAGCCGCCATGGAGATGTCGGAGCAGAGGATGGAGAGATTGGTCTTTTCAGGATTTATACCCTTGAGACGGCATATGCGTTCGATAGCCTTCGGGTTGAGGGCGTCGCAGGCAATTCCATAGAGGGTGTCGGTGGGTAGGATCATGATCTGCCCGGCCTCAAGGTCGCGGCAGATCTCGGAGAGCTGACGGTCAGAGGCCTCCTCGTTCCATATCTTGATGGTTTTCATGTGCAGGATTTTAGTCAGTGGCAGCAACAGTCTTTCTTGTCATCGCAGTCATCAGGGGCTGACGTCTTCGCCGCAGCAGCGCCGCGTGGCTTGGCGTCGCGTTTCTTCCCGCAAGAGTCAGATAGGGAGCAGCCGCAGCAGGATGAGGCCCCTCCGTTCTTGCGGATGTGCACGAGTTTCCATATGATGTATGCCACCGCTCCTGCCAACAGAATGAACACGAGGGTGTACTGGATGATTAAATTGACTGATAAACCTGTCATAACTGGGTTATTCTTTTTTAGCTTTCGTTCTCTTTTTCTTCGGTTTGGGCTCTTCGGCGGGAGCCGTTTTGTCGCCTGTGAGCTGTTCGGCCACGATGCGGCGGTTGGAGTTGTCGCGCAGCACGGAGAGGGTTATCTCCGAAATCAGTTCCTTGATCTGGCTGATGAACTCGCGGGCGTCATACTCGCGGCGTTCAATCTGGCGCAGCCTCCCCTCCCATATGCCGGTGAGCTTGGCGCTCTTCAGGAGATCCTCCTTGATAAGACCGATCAGCTCAATGGCCGCCGGAGTGGCGCGCAACGACTTCCGTTCCTTCACGATATAGCCCCGCTTGTAGAGAATCTCTATTATGGCGGCTCGTGTGGAGGGTCGGCCTATGCCGTTGGCTTTCAGTGCCTCGCGCAGGTCTTCGTCGTCGACCATGGCGCCGGCTGTCTCCATAGCCTTCAGGAGCGTGCCCTCGGTGTAATACTTCGGGGGCTGGGTGGTCTTCTTCACCAGTCGGGGTGAATGCGGACCCTCCTCACCTTTGGTGAACTGCGGAAGCACAGCCGCGTCATCGTCACTCTCCTTCTCGGCGTCGTCAGGTTTCCTCTCGGCCTCATCCACCCTCCTGTCGGCGGCGTAGACCATCTTCCATCCGGGGTCGAGTATTACCTTTCCGGTGGCTTTGAAGCTCACGTTGTCGACCTTGGCATTCACCACAGTCTGCTCAAACGAGCAGTCGGGGAAGAAGACCGAGATAAACCTGAGGGCGATCAGATTGAAGACGTCACGCTCGGCCTGCGACAACCCCGGGGGGAGGGGTTGTCCGGTAGGGATGATGGCATGGTGGTCGGTCACCTTCGAATTGTCGAACACCTTCTTGCTCTTGCGCAGTTTCTTGCCACGCAGGGGCGACATCAGCATCTGATAGTCGGTGAGGGAGTTCAGAATCCCCCCACACTTACTGAACATATCATCCGTGAGATAGGTTGTGTCGACACGCGGATAAGTGGTGACTTTCTTCTCATACAGGCTCTGGATTGTGCGCAGGGTCTCCTCCGCGCCCAAGTTCAGTTTCTTGTTGCACTCCACCTGGAGCGAGGTGAGGTCGAACAGGCGCGGGGGCGCCTCCTTCCCCGCCTTCTTGGTGACGTCGGTCACCACAAGCGGGAAGTCCTTCAGACGTTCCACCATCTCCTTCCCCTTCTCCTCCTTGTCATAACTCTTCCCCGTGGCCGAGAAGAGGGTGTCGCGGTATAGGGTCTTCAGTTCCCAATAATCGGTAGGCTTGAAATTCTCGATCTCAAGCTGACGGTTCACCACCAGTGCGAGGGTAGGGGTCTGCACCCTTCCGATGGATAGCACCTGGCCGTTGACACCATATTTAAGAGAATAGAGCCGGGTGGCGTTCATACCTAACACCCAGTCGCCGATGGCCCGGCAGAGACCGGCCGTATACAGCGGTTCAAGATCCTCATGGGTGCGGAGATGTTCAAACCCCTCGCGGATGGCGTCGTCGGTAAGCGAGCTGATCCAGAGACGTTTCACCGGTTTGTCGCACCCGGCCTTCTGCATCACCCAGCGCTGTATAAGTTCACCCTCCTGTCCGGCATCACCGCAGTTTATGATTTCGTCGCATTGCTTTATAAGGTTCTCGATGGTGTGGAACTGCTGTTTATAGCTCCCCACGTCGATAAGTTTGATTCCGAATCTGGGCGGAATCATAGGTAAAGCCGACAGCGACCATCTACGCCACTGCGAGTTATAGTCGTGTGGTTCCTTCAGACAGCAGAGGTGTCCGAAAGTCCAGGTGACGCAATATCCGTTACCCTCGATATATCCGTCGCGGCGCGTGGTTGCCCCTACGATACGGGCAATGTCGCGACCCACGCTCGGTTTCTCGGTGATGCAAAGTATCATTCGTGTCAGTGTTCGTTTTTCTTAGCCTCGTTCCATATTTCATCCATCTCACCTAAGGTCATCTCCTTGAGCGTTTTGCCGAGTTCGGCGGCTCTCTTCTCAAGGAAGTTGAAACGGGATATGAACTTACGGTTGGTGCGTTCGAGGGCATTCTCGGGGTTTACGCCATAGAGGCGGGCGGCATTCACCACGGCGAAGAGGAGGTCGCCGAATTCACCTTCGAGGTTGTCATGGTTTCCGGCCTTTATTTCGGCCTCCACCTCGCGGGTCTCCTCCTTCACTTTATCCCACACCTGTTCAGGTTTCTCCCAGTCAAACCCCACGTTTGCCACCTTCTCCTGGATACGGTTTGCCTTTATGAGGGCAGGAAGGGCCGAGGGGACACCGGCGAGCACCGTCTTGTTGCCACCCTTCTCCTTGAGTTTGATCTCCTCCCAGTTGCGGAGCACCTTCTCCGGGGTGTCGGCCGACACGTCGCCATATATATGTGGGTGTCGGAAAATTAGTTTGTCGGTCAGGGCCGTGCAGACGTCGGCAATGTCAAACTGCCCCTTCTCGTCGGCTATTTTGGAATAGAAAGCCACGTGCAGGAGCACGTCGCCCAGTTCCTTCTTGATATTAGGCACATCGTCGGCTATGAGAGCGTCGACAAGTTCATACACCTCCTCCACGGTGTTAGGGCGGAGCGACTCATTGGTCTGTTTGGCATCCCAGGGGCATTTCACGCGCAGAGTGTCGAGCACTTCAAGGAGTTTGCCGAACGCCGCCAGTTTTTCGTCAGTTGTATGCATATGGATAAGATTCGGATGGGGGATAAGGTGCTCCCGGGGGTGCCCCGTATCCCCTTTTAAATAAATTTGACTGCAAAGTTAGCGAAGTTTTGCGATATAATTTGTATCTTTGTGGCGTTTTTGCTCATCAAGACTATGGATAAATTAGTAGAGACAGATAAAGCCAGAGAGTTCAGGCGCCTTATAGAGGAGTCGCACAAGATAGTGCTGACGTGTCATGTACGTCCCGACGGCGATGCGATAGGCAGCACGTTAGGGTTGTGGCATCTGCTGCGCAGTTTAGGGAAGGAGGCGACGGTAGTGGTGCCCGACAAAGCTCCGGCGAATCTATCTTTCCTCCCCGGGTTCAAGGAGATAGCGGTCTATACGTGTCATGACGAGTATGTGCGTAGCACGGTGGCCGAGGCCGACCTGATAGTGTGCTGCGACTTCAACACGCCCTCACGTCAGGATGCTCTTGCCCCGGTGATACAGAACGCGCATTGCCGCAAGGTGCTCGTCGACCATCACCAGGAACCGGACGCTTTCGCCGACCTGATGATATCGTATCCCGACATGTCGTCGACGTGCGAGCTCTGTTTCCGTCTGATAGCCGGGATGGGCTTCTTCGGCGAGGTCAACCTTGACTGCGCCACCTGTCTGCTGACAGGTATAATCACCGACACGCGCAACTTCACGGTTAATATAAAGCATCCCGACATCTACGAGATACTGATGCGCCTTCTGGAGAAGGGCGTCGACAAGGAGAAGATTGTGAAGGATGCCCTCAACACCCGCAGCTACTGGAGCCTGCGGCTCGAGGCGTTCGCCATATCAGAGCGTCTGCGTATATTCCCGGCCCACAAGGCTGCCCTCATCACCCTGAGCAAGGATGACCTTGAGCGCTTCCATTACGAGAAGGGTGACACCGAGGGTCTCGTGAACCGTCCGCTTGAGATAAAGGGTGTGATCTACAGTATCTTCATGCGCGAGGATGCCGACTGCGTCAAGGTGTCGGCCCGGAGCATCGGGAAGTTCCCCGTGTCGGAGATATGCAAAGACCTGTACGGGGGTGGAGGACATCTCCAGGCTGCTGGAGGTGAGTTCTACGGCTCGCTCTCCGACTGCGAGGCTCTCCTTATAGATAATATGGAGAGATATGACCGGTATCTTCCGGCCAAATCTCCGGCAATAAAGATGTGATCAGAAACAAAGTCTGCAACTGGCCTAAGAAAACTGACCTAAGAAATATGATGAAACTTACCAACAGTATAAAGTGTGCCGTGATGCTCCTGCTCACGGTTGCTGCCGCGGGGCTCTCCTCATGCAGCAAGACAGAAAGCTACAGCAACCTTCTCCGCGAGGAGGAGAAGGCGGTGAACCTCTTCCTCTCCGGACAGCGTGTGGAGAATGAGATCCCGGCCGATTCCATCTCCTTCCTGACCGGGAAGGACGCCCCCTTCTACAAACTCGACGAGGATGGCTACGTATATATGCAGGTAATCAGCAAAGGTGACCCGAACGACCGCGTGGAGAAGGATGACAAGGTGTATTTCCGCTTCACGCGCGAGAATCTCAAGTCGGTCTATTTAGGCTATGAGTCGGAGACCGAGGGTAACTCAAACAACCTTGCCGGAGGTAACGCAAGTTTTGTATACGGCAATCTTTACCTGCCGTCGTCGACCCAGTATGGACAGGGAATACAGTGGCCTCTGAAGTTTTTCGGCTACAACTGCGAGGTGAATCTCGTGCTCAGAAGCTATTACGGGTTCACATCCGACCAGACCTACTGTATGCCTTATCTCATCAACGTGAGATATTTCAAGCCCGAGTATTGATGCCCGGGCCGTTCCCGTTTTCGGGAATCTTATTTTACCTGAATAATTAACCCAAGGATAAAACAGAATAAACATATGTCACTGATAAAATCTATCTCCGGCATCCGCGGCACAATCGGCGGACGCTCAGGCGAGGGCCTCGGAGGAGTCGATATCGTAAAGTTCACAGCGGCTTACGCCGAATTCATACGTCGTCATAACCCGGCTGCCAAGAGAATTGCAGTTGGTCGTGATGCCCGCATCTCCGGCCGTATGGTCGACCACCTCGTCACCGGCACACTCATGGCCATGGGCTTTGACGTGATTAACATCGGTCTGGCCACAACCCCCACTACGGAGCTGGCCGTTACAGGTCTTGGCGCCGACGGCGGCATAATCCTCACCGCAAGCCATAACCCGGTGCAGTGGAACGCGCTCAAGCTTCTCAACAGCCGTGGTGAGTTCCTCTCGGATGCCGAGGGTAAGGAGGTGATTGCCATAGCCGATGCCGAGGACTTCACCTTTGCCGAGGTGTTCGCTCTTGGCCAGGAGTATAAGGATGAGACCTGGGCCATGCGTCATATCGAGATGGTGAAGAATCTTCCGCTTGTCGACTGCGAGGCTATAGCCAAGGCCGGATTCACAGTGGCTGTTGATGCCGTCAACTCTGTGGGTGGCATAGTGATTCCGCAGCTTCTGCGTGAATTGGGTGTGAAGAATGTGATTGAACTCAACTGCGAGGCCACTGGCCATTTCGCCCATACCCCTGAGCCTATCCCCGAGAACCTCACCCAGATCTCCGACCTCATGAAGGAGGGTGTGGCTGATGTGGGTTTCGTTGTAGACCCCGACGTTGACCGTCTGGCCATCGTGATGGAGAACGGCGAGATGTTTGTCGAGGAGTATACACTTGTGGCAGTGGCCGACTATGTTCTCTCGAAGACCCCCGGCTCGACTGTATCCAACCTCAGTAGCTCACGCGCCCTCCGCGACGTGACAGAGCGTCACGGCTGCACCTACTCGGCTGCCGCCGTAGGTGAGGTGAACGTTGTCACCAAGATGAAAGAGACAGGCGCTGTGATCGGCGGCGAGGGTAACGGCGGAGTGATCTATCCCGAGCTGCACTATGGACGCGACGCCCTTGTTGGTGTTGCACTCTTCCTCACGCTCCTCGCCAAGGAGGGTAAGAAGGTGTCGGAGCTCAAGGCCGGCTATCCCAAATATGCCATTGCCAAGAACAAGATACAGCTCACCCCCGAGATTGACGTGGATGCCATTCTTGAGGCAGTGAAAGAGCGCTATTCAAATGAGAAGATCACAGACATCGACGGTGTGAAGATCGACTTCGCCGACTCATGGGTGCATCTTCGCAAGTCGAACACCGAGCCGATTATCCGCATCTACAGCGAGGCCGCCACAATGGAGGAGGCCGACCGTCTTGCCGAGGATATCAAGAAGGTGATCGCGTCATTAGCTTAAACGAAAGAAAATCAAATAGACAGAGATGCTGAAAAAGTTTTTCATGAATGCCCTCTCCTCGTTTATCGGGGCGTGGATAGCATTGGTATTGTTCGGCGTTGTGGCCGTGCTCGTGTGCATCGGTCTCTTCGCCAAACTCGGCGTATCCGCTTCCCAGGGGGAGTCGGTGGCGAAGGGGAGTATTCTCACCATCGAGCTTGAGGGAGTCATAGCCGAGCGCGAGATTCCCACCGATTTCGATTACATGTCGCTCCTGCAGGGTGATGTGAAGCGTCCGCAGACGCTCACGTCGCTTGTCACCGCCATCGGTGAGGGTAAGGAGAACAAGAACATTTCAGCTCTCTATCTGAAGTGCAAGGGTGTGTCGGCGTCGCTGGCCACCCTCAACACATTGCGTGCCGCAGTGGCCGACTTCCGCGCCTCCGGCAAGAAGGTGATAGCTTATGCCGACAACTACTCGATGGGAGACTATTACGTTGCCTCCGCCGGCGATAAGGTATACATCAACCCGGCCGGAGCCGTCGAGCTCAAGGGTATCGGAGGTACGAGCATCTTCATGAAGGGTCTCTTCGACAAACTCGGGGTGAAATTCCAGGTTGTCAAAGTGGGCACTTACAAGTCGGCCGTCGAGCCTTATATACTCACCGAGATGAGCGCGCCGGCGCGTGCCCAGCTCGACACCCTCTACGGAAGCCTCTGGGCACAGGTGCGCGAGGAGCTGGCCAAGAGCCGCAAGAAGCTCAGCAGCGCGTCGATCGATTCGCTTGTGAGCCGCGACTTCGTGTTTCTGCAGCCGGCATCGTTCGATGTCAAGGCCGGACTCGTCGACGTGGCCTATTACGAGCGCAGCATGGACAGCATCATAGCCGCCGTAACAGGCAAGAATAAGGATAAACTCAATTTCGTGAGTCCGTCAGCCATGCTGGGTCAGACCGACTGGGGTCAGGCCTACGGCTCGAAGAAGCAGGTGGCGGTGCTCTATGCCTGCGGAGAGATTGTCGACGGTGGCGGTCCCTCCACGATCAACTACGAGAAACTCGTGCCGCAGATTGTGAAACTCGCCGAGGATGATAACGTCAAGGGTATGGTGCTCCGCGTCAACTCACCCGGCGGCGCTGTCTTCGGCAGCGAGCAGATTGGTGAGGCGCTCGACTATTTCATGTCGAAGGGTAAACCCTTGGCAGTGTCGATGGGCGACTACGCCGCTTCGGGTGGCTACTGGATCTCATGCTGCGCCGACCGTATCTTCGCCAACCCGATGACAATCACCGGCTCGATCGGCATATTCGGTCTGATACCCGAGGCCCAGGGCCTGGCGGAGAAGATCGGTGTGAACCCGCAGCTTGTGGCCACCAATCCCGGAGCCGCTTTCCCGAGCGTGTTCTATCCCATGACCGATCGCCAGTATGCAGCCATGCAGAGCTACGTGGAGAAGGGTTACGACAAATTCGTGGCCCGTGTGGCCCGCGGACGCAAGATGCCCGAGTCGAAGGTGCGCGTAATCGGTGAAGGCCGTGTGTGGGGTGCCGCGAAGGCCCTCGAGATCGGTCTGGTGGATGAGTTGGGCGACCTTCAGGATGCCGTGAAATGGACAGCCGGGAAGGCCGACATGGCCCAGAGCTACGACGTGGCGCTCTATCCCACCATTGAGTCAACCGTATGGGATATGATGCCTGAGCTTACCGGCATGAAGATGCAGGACGCGCTTCAGCGCGCACTCTCAGGCGACTATACTGAGCTGGCCGTGCGCTTTGCCCGCAATGTGCTGCAGCAGAAGCCCGTTCAGGCCCGTATGCCCTATATGTCGCTCGGATTTGTTTCCCGTTAAATAATAGCCCTTTTAAAATAGATAGAGGTGAAGTCGACTACGAAAGATAAGATACTTATATCGCTTCTCACCCCGGCCTCATGGCTCTACGGAGCCGTAACCGGGGTAAGGAACTGGCTCTTCGACACGAAAGTGCTGAAGGAGGAGGAGTATGACATTCCTATCGTCGGAGTAGGCAACATTACTGTCGGCGGTACGGGTAAGACCCCTCACGTTGAATATATCGTAAGCAACCTTGCGGCCGATTACAACATGGCCATCTTGAGCCGGGGCTACAAGCGTAAGACAAAGGGTTTTGTGCTGGCCAATTCAAAGAGCACCCCCGATATGATCGGCGACGAGCCCTTCCAGATTTTCCAGAAATATGGATTCAAGGCCCATGTGGCCGTGTGCGAGAGCCGTCGGAAGGGTATAAATGAACTGCACAGGCTCTTCCCCGACCTCCAGATGATTGTGCTCGACGATTCATTCCAGCACCGCTGGGTGAAGCCGAAGGTGTCGGTGCTCCTCACCGACTACAGCCGACCCTTCTACAAGGATAAGCTGCTCCCCCTCGGGAGGCTCCGCGAGAGTGCCGTGCAGGTAAACCGCGCCGATATGGTGGTGGTGACGAAGTGTCCCGACAACCTGATGCCGATCAACTACCGCATCACGTCGAAAGACCTTGAGCTGATGCCTTTCCAGAAGCTCTACTTCTCGCGCTATGAATATGGCAGTCTGCTGCCGGTGTTCCCCGACGACGCGCCCTATCATGCCAGCTTGGGGAAACTGACGTCGAGCGACGCCGTGCTCCTGCTCACCGGAATAGCGCATCCGCGCTACTTCGTGCGTCACTTCCGGCCATACCCATTCAAGGTGAAGGTGGACCATTTCTCCGACCATCACGACTTCACGCGCCGCGACATCGACAGCATAAGCGAGAAGTTCAAGTCGCTTTCAGGCGAACGGAAAATCATCATCACCACTGAGAAGGATGCCGTGCGGCTGATGCACAATCCCTACTTCCCGCAGAGCCTGAAGCCATTCACCTTCTATCTGCCGGTGACTGTGAGGATGATCAACGGCATAGAGGAGACCGACTTCATACAGGACCTCAAGGAACTGCTCGATCTTCCGCCACGCGAATAACCCGATTCCGTTCATCCCCGAAGGCGACAGAACAAATTACCGCCCACGGGTGTTAACACTATACCGACCGTGTCTTCCGACCGGTCATGACTACCAAAAAATTTAATAAGAGATGGAAAAATCAATGTTGGACAAGATTAAGGAGACAGCCGCCTTCATTCTCGATAAGGTGGGCGAGGCTCCTGACACAGCAATAATTCTCGGCACAGGTTTAGGCGACCTTGTCAACCATATAGAGATAAAGAAGGAACTCGAATATAAGGATATCCCCAATTTCCCTGTCTCCACAGTGGAGGGTCACAGCGGAAAACTGATTTTCGGAAACCTCGGCGGCAAGTATATCATGGCAATGCAGGGGCGTTTCCATTATTACGAGGGATATGACATGAAGCAGGTCACCTTCCCGGTGCGCGTCATGAAACAGCTCGGTGTGAGCCGTCTCTTCGTGAGCAACGCCGCAGGTGGCATGAACAAGGAATTCCAGGTGGGCGACGTCATGGTCATCACCGACCATATCAATCTCTTCCCCGAGAATCCGCTCCGTGGCAAGAACTATGAGGAGCTCGGTCCCCGTTTCCCGGCAATGACCGAGGCCTACAGCCTTGGCATGATCGAGATGGCCGACGATATAGCGCGTGAGCAGGGAATCCGCCTGATGCACGGCGTGTATGTGGGCACTCCCGGTCCGACATTCGAGACTCCTGCCGAATATGAATATTTCCGCATCATCGGTGGCGACGCAGTGGGCATGTCAACCGTTCCCGAGGTGATTGTGGCCAACCATGCCGGAATGTGCGTGTTTGGCGTGTCAGTAATCACCGACCTCGGAGGTAAGGACATCAAGGAAGTTCCCACCCATGAGGAGGTACAGAAAGCAGCTGTCAAGGCACAGCCCGTGATGACCACCATCATCAAGGAGATGCTTTCAAGGATATGATAATATGAAGATAAGTTAAATCTTAACAAATGTTTTGACATTTTAAGCCTGACCTGAGTCGTGATGATTTGAGTCAGGCGATTTTTTAATTGATTCACGCGGAGTGTGTCAAGTCATGCTCCCGATAAAACGATAGAACAGATTACAATGGAAAATAACGAGACAGAGATATCGAAACTCGGCGAATTCGGTCTGATTGACCGTCTCACCAAAGACTTTCCGCTGCGCAACGCGGAGACCAAGAAGGGTGTAGGCGACGATGCCGCCATCCTCACCTTCGGCGACAAGGATGTGCTTGTCACCACCGACCTTCTGCTCGAAGGTATTCACTTCGACCTCCGCTACGTGCCGCTGAAACATCTCGGCTACAAGGCGGCTATTGTCAACTTCAGCGACATCTACGCCATGAATGGCACCCCGAAGCAGATAACGGTCAGCTTGGGTGTGTCGAGCCGTTTCACAGTGGAGCATCTCGATGCCATCTACGACGGCATACGCACCGCCTGCGACCTCTACGGGGTTGACCTCGTGGGTGGAGACACCAGCGCCTCCGTCACTGGACTGGTGATCAGCATCACCTGCATCGGTGTGGCCTCGCCCGATGACGTCGTGCGCCGCGACGGTGCCAAGCCCACCGACATAATCTGCGTCAGCGGCGACCTCGGAGCCGCCTTCATGGGTCTGCAGCTGCTCGAACGTGAGAACAGCGTGGCCGCAGGGCAGAAGGATTTCCAGCCCGACTTCGCCGGGAAGGAGTATATACTCGAGCGTCAGCTCAAGCCCGAGGCGCGCAAGGATATCATAGAGCTGCTCCGCAAGGAGGGTATCAAGCCCACCTCCATGATGGACGTGAGCGACGGCCTCTCATCCGAACTTCTCCACATCTGCAAGGATTCAGGGGTAGGGTGCCGCGTCTACGAGGATAAGATACCCATCGACTACCAGACAGCCCTCATGGCCGAGGAATTCAACATGAACCTCGTGACAGCCGCCATGAACGGCGGCGAGGACTATGAGCTCCTCTTCACCGTGCCCCTCACCGACCATGAGAAGATCGAGAAACTAAAGGGTGTCAATATGATAGGCTACGTCACCAAACCCGAGTTAGGGTGCGCCATGGTGACACGCGACGGCAACGAGCTCCCCATCAAGGCACAGGGCTGGAATGCCTTCGAGCATTGAAAAATTGACAGTTTTAATAAGGTTTAAATGCCTTGAAGATTATTTAACAGAAAGAATGGAATTTTTTAAGTTAATAAATACTATTTTTGCAATTGAAAAATTCCACACCTGTGGCGTGAGGCCGTCAAGGCGGCTTCACGTCAGATATTTGAAAATATAAAACATAAAGATATTATATGAACGAAACAGTGAATATCAGAGAGTTAAATGATCTGATTGCATCGAAGAGCAGCTTCCTGAGCATGATCCGCAGCGGCATGGACCGCCGCATCGTAGGGCAGAAACATCTTGTAGACTCCCTTCTCATAGCGTTGCTCTGCAACGGCCACGTGTTGCTCGAAGGCGTGCCGGGTCTGGCGAAGACCCTTGCCATCAAGACTCTGGCGAGTCTTGTCGATGCCAAATACAGCCGTATCCAGTTCACTCCCGACCTTCTTCCGGCCGACGTGATCGGCACGCTCATCTATTCAATCAAGAATGAGAGCTTCGAGGTGAAGAAGGGTCCTATCTTCGCGAATTTCGTTCTGGCCGATGAGATCAACCGTGCCCCGGCCAAGGTGCAGAGTGCATTGCTTGAGGCGATGCAGGAGCGCCAGGTGACAATCGGTGAGGAGACCTTCCCCCTCGACAAACCCTTCCTCGTGATGGCCACCCAGAACCCGATCGAGCAGGAGGGCACCTATCCACTCCCCGAGGCGCAGACCGACCGTTTCCTTCTCAAGGTAGTGATCGGCTATCCCAAGAAGGAGGAGGAGAAGGCAATCATCCGCCAGAATATCTACGGCACTCCCGAGCCTATCGTGCCCGTTGTGAAACCCTCCGAGATACTTGAGGTTCAGAAGATAGTTGAGAAGATATATATCGACGAGAAGATCGAGAACTACATTGTCGACATCGTGTTCGCCACCCGCGAGCCGGGTAAGTTCGGCCTCTCCGACCTTGAGAGCATCATCTCCTACGGAGCGTCGCCCCGTGCGTCGATCAGTCTCGCGCTCGCCTCACGCGCCTACGCCTTCCTTCAGGGCCGCGGTTACGTCATCCCCGAGGATGTACGCGCCGTATGCCATGACGTGATGCGCCACCGCATCGGCCTGTCATACGAGGCCGAAGCCAACAACATCGGTGCCGACGAGGTAATCACCGCCATACTCGACAAGGTCGTTGTCCCCTAACAACGTACAAAAAAAATTGAATGGACGCAAAAGAACTGCTTCAGAAAGTAAGGAAAATAGAGATAAAGACCCGCGGATTGAGCCAGAACATATTCGCGGGTGAATATCACACAGCCTTCAAGGGTAGGGGAGTGATATTCTCCGAGGTGAGGGAATATCAGCCCGGCGACGACATACGCGACATCGACTGGAACGTCACCGCCCGTCAGAACAAACCCTACGTGAAGGTGTATGAGGAGGAGCGCGAGCTCACCATGATGCTCCTGATCGACGTTAGCGGCAGTTCCGATTTCGGGGCGGCCGGCGATGAGAAGAAGGAGGTGATAGCCGAGATAGCCGCCACCTTGGCCTTCTCGTCGATTCAGAACAACGACAAGGTGGGTGTGATCTTCTTCAGCGACCGTATAGAGAAATTTATCCCCCCGAAGAAGGGTAAGAAACATATCCTTCTTATAATCCGCGAGATAATCGACATGCAGCCGCAGAGCCGAGGCACAGATATCGACGTGGCCCTGAAATTCATGACCAACGCGCTGAAGAAACGCTGCACGGCATTCCTGCTGAGCGACTTCATCGACAATCATGACTACTTCTCCAGTATGTCGATAGCCAACCGCAAGCATGACCTGGCCGCCATACAGGTGTATGACCGTCGCGACTCGAAGCTCCCCGATGTGGGTCTGGTGAGGGTGCGCGACATGGAGACCGGGGCCGACCGCTGGATCGACACCTCGTCGGCGGCCGTCCGCAAGGCCTACGACAAGGCATGGTACGACCGCCAGCAGAAGCTCTCGTCAGTGACCGGGCGCTGCGGTGTAGACCTTGCCTCCGTGACAACCGACGAGGATTATGTGAAGGCTCTGCTGGCCCTCTTCCGCAACCGTTCGGCCCGCTGAGCGGCCCGCATGTGAGCCTGAAGCCCGTAAAGAAGCCCGTAAAAAGGTGTGAAAAGTAATAAAGAGGAAAATTAATGAAGTTAAAGAATATACTGCTCTTAGTCGTGTGCCTGTGCAGCTTTGCCGCGCAGGCCGGCAAGGTGTCGGTGACAGCCAAGCTCGACTCGGTTAACCTGCTGATGGGCAATCTCACCACACTCAACTTAGAGGTGGTGCAGGATAAAGGTAAGCCGGGCGGTTTCGTGATGTTCCGCAACGCCGACCCCGCGAGGGGTTATGTGGGAGTGTGCGGCGACAGCATAGAGCTTCGCACCTCGTATAAGGCGGATACGGTTGAACTCGGTTCCAACCGCATCCAGATCAATTATCAGGTGCCTCTGCAGGCATTCGATTCCGGCACGTTCCGTCTGCCGGAATTCGTCTATGTCTCGCAGAGCGACAGCGCGCGTTCAAACGCGCTCACCCTCAACGTGGTGCCTGTGAAGGTTACGGCCGATGACCCCATAGCGGGATTCGCCAAGGTGGCGGAGCCGGAGAATAAGTCGGTGTTTGACGCCGTGCCGAACTGGCTTTACGATTTCTGGTGGGTGATACTGATTGTGCTTCTCGCCATCGGTGTCTTCATCTGGGCCATGCGCCGCTACCGCAAGGAGGGTACCGTGCTCAAGAAGAAGCCCGAGCCCACACCTTACGAGGTGGCCATGCGCGACCTGCGCCAGCTTAAATCGAAAAATCTCTGGGAACAGGGTCTGGAGAAGGAATACTTTACCCGCCTCACCGAGATTCTCCGTATATATCTCGACCGCCGCTTCGGCATCAACGCCATGGAGATGACCTCACGCGAGATTATGGACCATCTCTACAACAGCGATGTCAAGGATAAGCGCGAATATGTGCGCCAGATTCTCAGCGTGGCCGACTTCGTGAAGTTCGCCAAGGTGCGTCCCCTCCCCGCCGACAATATCGAGGCTTATGAGAATGCCGTGAAGTTTGTCGAGGAGACCAAGCCCGTTCCGGCTGTTCCGGCTGAGGGCGCCGCTGCCCCTGAGGGTGCCGCTCCCAAAGGTAAGAAAGGGGGTGGCGCATGATGCTCAAACATCCCGGGCTTCTATGGCTCTTCCTTATCTACATACCCCTGATAGCGTGGTATGTGTGGAAACACCGCAACGCCAATCCTTCGGTGGGTATCTCCACCGTGTCACCCTTCGCCAAACTCCCCATGTCGTGGAAGGTTATAGCGATGCACGCCTGCTTTGTGCTTCAGCTTGTGGCCATAGGGGCGTTGATTGTGGCTCTCTGCCGTCCGCAGACCCATGACCATATGCGCACCTCGCGCATAGAGGGTACGGATATCGTGCTGGCGCTCGACATCTCCGGGAGTATGTCGGCCAAAGACTTCAAGCCCACACGTTTCGCAGCCGCCAAGGAGGTGGCCACAAAGTTTGTCAACCAGCGGGCCAACGACAATATGGGTCTGGTGGTGTTTGCCGGTGAATCACTCTCGCTCATGCCCCTCACCAACGACCGTGCCGCGCTGATGAACGCCATCCGCCAGGTTGAGATGGGCGACCTTAACGACGGCACCGCCATCGGCGACGGTCTCACGAGCGCCATCAACCGCATCACGTCAGGCCAGGCCAAGTCAAAGAGCATCATCCTGCTCACCGACGGCACCAACAATGCCGGCGACGTGCCCCCCTCAACGGCTGCGCAGATAGCCAAGCAGAAGGGTATAAAGGTCTACACCATCGGCGTGGGCACCAACGGCACCATACAGATCACCGACCCCTATGGCTTCTCCACCACCACGATGGAGACCAAGATAGATGAGCAGTCGCTAAAGCAGATAGCCTCCGTCACCGGGGGACGCTACTTCCGCGCCACCGACGAGAAGATGCTCAGCCAGGTGTTTGAGGAGATTGACAATCTTGAGAAGACCGTGCTCGACGTCGACAAGTTCACCACCACCGACGAGAACTTCATGCCGTGGGTGCTCGTGGCTATGTGCGCCCTCTGCGCCTGTCTGCTGATGCGCCACACCATACTCCGCCGAATTCCTTAATGAATTCCATAATGAAAAAATAACGACTGAAGATGTTTAGTTTCGCACATACCGCCTATCTGCTCTGGCTACTCCTCGTGCCGGCGTTCCTGCTGCTCTACGCGTGGGGACGTTACGCGCGCAGGAAAAACCTTCAGAAGTTCGGCAATCTCAAGGTGCTCGCCCCGCTTATGCCGGAGGTGTCGCCCTATAAACCGCCGATCAAGATAACGCTGCAGCTCCTTGCCTTGGCTCTCATTATAATAGCCTTCGCCCGTCCGTGGGGTGGCGTCAAGGATGAGAAGACCGTCAAGGAGGGTATCGAGGTTGTAATAGCCGTTGATGCCAGTAACTCGATGCTCGCCTCCTCCACAGCCGACGAGAAGGGTATCGACCGTATGCGTACGGCCAAGCTTACCCTCGAGAAACTCATAAACCGTCTCGACAACGACCGCGTGGGTCTGATTGTCTACGCCGGCGACGCCTACACCCTCATTCCGGTGACGAGCGATTACGTCTCGGCCAAGATGTTTCTCAACTCGATCGACCCCTCGCAGATAGCCAACCAGGGCACCGACATCACGGCAGCCATCGACATGGCCACCAAGTCATTCAGCGAGGATAAGAAGATTGGCAAGGCCATCATCCTTATCACCGACGCCGAGGATCTCGAGGACCAGCAGAGCGTGATGGACGCCGCCAAGGCTGCCGCCCGCAACGGCATACAGCTTGACGTTGTGGGACTCGGCTCCACAACCCCCGTGCCCATACCCCTGAAGAACGGCGGTTATCTGATCGACCCCACCACCGGCGAGCCGGTGCGCACCGCGCTCAACGAAGACCTGGCCACGGAGATAGCCAAGGCCGGAAAGGGTATCTACGTCAACGCCTCCAACAACGACGCCCTCAACGAGCTCGACAAGCAGCTCGACACCGTGAAGAAGACCGCCCTCGAATCGAGCTTCTCAGCCGTGCATGACGAGCTCTTCCCGATATTCGTATGGATAGCCCTGATTCTCCTGGTGCTCGATATCTTCGTGCTCGACCGCAAGATCGGATGGCTTGATAAAATCACTTTCTTTAAAAAGGAGGAGAAGAGATGAAACATACACTCAAGATAGCATTCCTGTTGCTCATGTCATGGCTCGCCGTCACCCCCGTGGCCACGGCGCAGCAGCCGTCATCCACAAGGAATGAGCGTAACGCCATAACCGAGGGTAACAAACTCTATAACTCAGGTAAATACCGCGCCGCGATGCAGAAATATCAGGAGGCTCTCCGCGAGAACCCCTCATCTGTGGCCGGACGCTACAACTTAGGGTTGTCGCAGATACGCCTCGGCTCCAACCCCTCCGACACCACCCAGGCGGCCAAGGATATGCTCCAGAGGGGTGTCCAGGCCATGGAGCAGGTGTCGAAGATGGGTAGCGAGAAACCTGACTTGGCCTCACGTGCCAACTACAACTTGGGGAACGTGGCCTTCAATTCAGAAGACTATTCCTCGGCTCTTAACTACTACAAGCAGGCCCTGCGCCTCAATCCCGAGGATAACGCCGCCCGCCGCAACTTGCGCATAACCCAGCTCAAGCTGCAGGACCAGGACGACAACAAGGATGACAATAAAGAGGATAAACAGGACCAGAACCAGGACCAGAACCAGGATCAGCAGCAACAGCAGCAGAACCAGGACCAGCAACAACAGCAGCCACAGAACCAGGACCAGCAGCAACAGCAGCAGAACGACATCAACCAGCAGACTGCCGACCAGATTCTGAAGGCTATGGAGAATAAGGAGAACCAGACCCGCGCCCGCGTTGGCACCGGCAACAACGGTGAGAAGAGCAGCGGGCGCAACCGTTCAACCAAAAACTGGTGATTAATTTTTGAGTCAATGAAGAAAAGAAACATATTGCTTCTGTTGATGCTGGTCATCACAGGGATGAGCGTCTGGGGTGCGGCCGTGCATCTGAGCGTGCATAACCCGCGTGGCCGGCGTGCCATCGGGGTCGGCGACCTCTTCTACATCTCATACGAGGTGCAGAACACCGATGCCGCTCCCGAGAAACCCGCCTCAGTGCCCGGCGCCAAGGTGATGTATTTCGACCGCACAGGCCAGTCGTCGAGTTTCACGAGTGTCAACGGCAAGACCACCCAGTCGTTCAGCTATACCTACACCCTTACACTGCGGGCCGAGAAGGAGGGTAACTTCACCTTCGGTCCGGTGGCGGTGGGTGGCACCAAGAGCAACACCGTAAACTACTCGATCGGCGCTGCGGCGGCCGCCCAGCAGCCCGGCGCCCCCTCCGGCAACGCCCGGACCCCGGCCGACCGTCATGATTCATCCACCGGTCCGAAGTTTATCGGCAAAGGTGACGGCAACCTCTTCCTTAAGGCCGAGGTGTCAAGTTCATCCGCCTACGAGCAGCAGGCGCTGGTGTATACCGTAAAACTTTACACTACCTACGATGCCATAAAATTCATCGGCGCCACATCAGCCCCGAAGTTCGAGGGGTTTGTGGTGGAGGAGTCGAAAGATATCTCCACGTCGCTCAATTACGAGACCTACGGCGGAAAGACCTACGCCACAGCCATCATAGCCCGCTACATCATCTTCCCCCAGATGAAGGGTGAGCTCAAGGTGCTCGGCAACACCTACACCGTCAGCGTGGATGAGCGCGAATACTATCACGATCCCTTCTGGGGTAACATGTCGGTGGCCAAGCCCCTTCAGCTCAACGTCACCCCCAACGATCTCAAGATCAACGTGAAACCCCTCCCCACGCCCCAGCCCGCCAACTTCTCGGGTGGTGTGGGACAGTTCAAGATAGAATCCTCGCTCCCCGCCCAGACCTTCCTGAGCAACCAGGCTGCCTCGATAGTCTACACCGTATCAGGCACCGGCAACCTCAAATATGTGAAGTTGCCCGACCTCAACGCGCTCTATCCCTCACAGCTCGAGGTATACAGCCCCACACCCGAGGTCAACGCCAATGTCGGCAAGAGCAACGTGAGCGGCACAGCCCGTTTCGACTACTCCTTCATGCCCCTCGAGGCCGGAACCTTCCGCATACCCGATGTGGAGCTGGTTTACTTCAACCCCGCCTCAGGCCGCTACGAGACCTCCACCGCCCGGGGCTACGAGATCTCGGTAGGGAAGGGTACCGGTTCTGCCAAGTCGCAGACCCGCGGCATGATGTCGTTCAATCCCAAGCTTCTCCCTGTTGAGCAGGGTCAGCTCAGTCAGGAACACGTGCCCTACGTGCGCACCCTCCTCTACTGGCTCCTCTATATTGTGCCCGTGCTCATACTCCTCGGCGCAGTTATCTACTACCGGGCCTATATCAAGGCCAACGCCGACCTTCTTGCCGTCAAGAGCCGCAAGGCCAACAAGATGGCCCGAATGCGTCTGCGCAAGGCGGCCACCTGCATGAAGCGTAACGAGGCCGACCGCTTCTACGACGAGATGCTCGCCGCCCTCTGGGGCTATCTCGGCGACAAACTCAAGATGCCCACCTCCGAGCTTACCCGCGAGAATGTGAGCGGCAAACTTGAGGAGGCCGCCATACCCGCCGACGTCGTGAGCCGCATGATCGCGCTGCTTGACGAGTGCGAGTTTGCCAAATACGCCCCCGCCGCACAGAAGGGTAACATGCAGCCCGTCTACGACGAAGGGGTAGAGGTAATCAACAGTCTTGAGGAATCATTCAAACAGAAAAAGACACCGGCAAATGAAAAATAAGATAACGATACTCATCAGCCTCCTGCTGCTGACCATACTTCCCGGGCGTGCCGGGCTTGCCGAGCAGGCCGACTCGGCCTACAACGCCAAGGAATACGTCACGGCCATCTCCCTGTGGCGGCAGCTGCTTGAGACCGACGGCTCCTCGCCCGAACTTCTCTACAATCTCGGCAACGCCTGCTATCAGGAGGGTGACTATGGCAACGCCATGCTCTACTGGCAGCGCGCGCGCCGCATCAATCCCGACCTTCCGGAGCTCAACGCCAACATCCGCTATCTTCAGAGCCGTGTCGAGGATGCCAACAAAGCCGAGCAGAAGGGTAAGCGCTACAAAGTGACCGTCGACGAGCCCTCCTTCTTCCAGTCGGTCCATAAGTCGCTTGCCGAAGACACCTCGTCAGACAGCTGGGCCGTGTGGGGCGCCGTCGCCTTCATACTCTTCGTGGCCGCCCTGGCCACCTACATCTTCTCGCGCAACGTGCTCGCGCGGAAAATCGGCTTCTTCGGCGGGTTCAGTTGCCTGTTGCTCTCCGTAATATTCGTGAGCTTCGCCATCATGGCGGCGCGTCATGCCTCCAGCCGCGACACCGGTGTAGTTACCGCCTTCAAGGTAAGTTTGCTCACCGAGCCCGGCAAAGAGAACAAAAGCGACAACGCGCACGTTTTAACAAAGGGAACCGAAGTTCGCATCCTCAGCGAGGAGGCCGACGCCGAGGGCACCGTCACCTGGTATAAGGTGCGTCTCAATTCCGACTACATCGGGTGGATACCCGCGTCCGACATGGAGACCATCTGAGTGCGAGATGAAAAATATGTTGTAAAACATATGCAAAATTACCAAAATTCTTGGTAGATTCCGGAATAATGTGTAAATTAGCAATCCCAAACGGATAGGAAACTATCCAGCTCCTCTATAAACAATCGACGGTTACTTATAGTCAATCGTTTAAGTATAACCTCAAAAAATACCATC
>CANPMT010000027.1 GCA_947575235.1 uncultured Porphyromonadaceae bacterium | reverse complement strand
AATCTGTCGGAGGCTACCATCGAGGTTGGAGAGTCCATTGCTCTCGAAGCCACCGTCTCTCCGGACAATGCAACTGACAAGACTCTGACTTGGAAAAGCTCTGATGAGACGGTAGCCACTGTCAACGAGTCGGGTGTCGTAAAGGCCAAGGCGCCCGGAAACACCACTATAACCGTGACTACTTCTAATGGCATCTCTGCCGCATGTGTGATTACCGTGACACAACCTGTGACCGGTGTAACCCTCAATCTGTCGGAGGCTACCATCGAGGTTGGAGAGTCTATTGCTCTTGAAGCGACCGTCTCTCCGGAAAATGCAACTGACAAGACTCTGACTTGGAGAAGCTCTGATGAGACGGTAGCCACTGTCAACGACTTGGGTGTTGTAAAGGCGCAGTCAGCCGGAAACACCACAATAACCGTGACTACTTCTAATGGCATCTCTGCCTCATGTGTGATTACCGTGACACAACCGGTGACCGGTGTAACCCTCAATTTGTCGGAGGCTACCCTCGAAGTTGGAGAGTCCATTGCTCTTGAAGCCACCGTCTCTCCGGACAATGCTACTGACAAGACTCTCACATGGAAAAGCTCCGATGAGACGGTAGCCACTGTCAACGAGTCGGGTGTTGTAAAGGCCCACTCGTCCGGAAACACCCTAATAACCGTGACTACTTCAAATGGCATCTCTGCCTCATGTGTGATTACGGTAGTCCGTCTTGTCGAGAGCCTGGCTATAATACCAGACTATGTGACGCTTAAGATAGGAGAATCTATGAAGTTGGTTGCCGAGGTATTCCCTTCTGATGCGGATAATCCTACCCTTATCTGGTCAAGTTCTGATGAAAGTATAGCGATCGTCAGCCCAAGTGGTCTGGTGGCATCAATAGGTGAAGGCGAGTGTGAAATCTATGCCGAGACCACTGATGGATCCGGGCTCAAAGCCACATGTCATTTGTCATCGACAAGCGGGGTTGACTCAATCTTCAATGACTCCGATTCAACCCACGATATCTACAACCTCAATGGAGTGCTGCTTAAGAGAGACGCGACAGCGAAAGATTTTGAGCTTTTACCTCCGGGATTGTATATAATCGACAGAATTAAAGTGCATAAGACCCATTAAATTTCTGCAATTGGCACCTCACGCCAGAAAGATATACCGTCTCCTTTAGCCACTCTTACCTGAACAATACGAGTTGGCCTACGTTGGATTAATAGATATTATATTTAAAATAATATGCGTAATTCATTTTTAAAGGGTGTCATATCGGCACTATCAATAATTTTTGGCTTTATGAGTATGACGGCTAAGACTTCGTATATCTTTCTGGCTCCCGGTGTCGAGGAGGTGGAAGCCACAGCTACAGTCGACGCACTCCGCAGAGCGTCGATGGATGTGGTGACAGTGGCAGTTGGTGACAATCTTCAAGTGAAGGGTGCTACGGGACAGACCCTCGTAGCCGATTCAATTATTTCGGAGGTGAATACTGACGACGCCGACTGGCTTATCATTCCCGGCGGAGATCCTGGAGCACAGAATCTGGCTGCTGACAGCAGTGTGAGAGATATGATAATGGAGCATTTCAACAAAAATGGACGTATCGCATCAATCTGTGCCGGTCCGGCTGTAGTCCTCGCTCCGCTTGGCGTTCTTAAAGGTAAGAAGGCTACCTGCTATCCCGGTCTCGGTGACGCGATAAATTCCAATGGCGGGGAATATGTGAAACAGACTGTGGTCGTGGAACCGGAACTGATAACCTCGGAAGGACCCGGCACCACCCTCCCCTTCGCCATCGAGATAATCCGTGCCACCAAGGGGGATCAGGCAGCTGAGTCCGTGGCATCCGGAATGCTTGTGAATGAAAACTGACACCCGTCATCATACCTTATTTATTGGGCGGCAAATCCTCATCGGTTTGCCGCCCAATATATTAATATCCAAGTTTGCAATTAGTGATTTTTAATATTAATTTTGTAATACAACTATAATGATAAGAAACGTGTAGCCGGTATGAATAACCCGTTCGAATATACCCCTGATGATGCCTGCCGGGAGGCGTTCCAGCGGTTGACAGACTCTCTGGAAACGCTCAAACTCAGCGATAATCCTGCCGACATCAATTTCATTCGCGAACTTGAAGCCGGTAAGATGTTAGGTGTCCTTATCGCCGATGACCCCGAAGGGCACCGGCATACCCTCTTTGCATTCTCGGGACAATTGGGCAACGGCGGATTCTACCACGAAGGGTTTGTCGGCCCGGTCTTCGATTACCTGCAACCTGACGGATATTTCAAAACCAACGAACGGGCTATCTCAAGGCAGAACAGGGATATATCTCTCTTTGAAACCGATACACTCCTGCCACTGCAAGATGATTACGACCATCTAAGGAGCGTGCATGAAGCTGAACTCGCCCGTTTCAAGGAGATATGCCGTAAGTCTAAACTCGAAAGAGACGCAAAGAGAGCCACCGGAAATGCCGACGAGGCTCTCCTAATCCGGCAGAGCCAATTCGAGAAGGCTGAACTGCATCGCCTCAAAAGGAATCTTGCGGCCTCTTCAGCTCCTCTCGAGGCGCGCCTGCAGGAGGCGCGCCGCACTTTGGCGGCAATGAAAAAGAAACGGCATGCCGACTCGGAGGCCCTGCAGGCGTGGCTATTCTCCAACTTCACCCTTCTGAATGCCCGTGGCGAGAGGAGGAGTGTCGGCGATATTTTTGCCAACACCCCCATGAGAATCCCACCATCCGGAGCGGGTGAATGCTGCGCCCCCAAACTGCTCCAGGCAGCCTATATCAATGGGTGGCGACCCGTATCAATCGCCGAATATTGGTATGGATGCCCCAAAGAGGGGGAGGTGCGCATACATGGAGCGCATTATCCCGCCTGTCGCGGCAAATGCCTTCCGGTGCTCAGCTGGATGCTCCAGGGACTCGACATCTACCCTCCCCTCAGCAATGATAACCATACCCTCGACACGCACACGCCGGAGATACTCTTTGAGAACGACTGGTTCTGCGTAGTCGACAAACCCTCCGGGATGCTCTCCGTGCCGGGAAAGGGGGCTCTCCTATCCGTACAGGAGTGGCTGCAATGCAGATATGGGGATGAGCGTATCGTGAAGATGGCACACCGCCTTGACCAGCACACATCCGGCCTCCTCATAGCCACTTTCGGCGACCTCCCCTTCCGTATAATGCAATCCCTGTTCGCCACACGACGCGTAAGCAAAACCTATGTGGCTGACCTTGATGGCGACTACCGTCAGCACCTCCTCCCCCCACTTGGCACCATCTCCTTACCCCTCTCCCCCGATTTCCTCGACCGTCCACGTCAGAAGGTCGACCGTGAACGTGGCAAGGAGGCCGTGACCGATTACGAATTCATACGGGTGACCGACGGCTGCAGCCGTGTGCTGTTTCATCCGCACACAGGGCGCACACACCAGCTGCGTGTGCATTCGGCTTCTGACGAAGGTCTCGGTATGCCGATCTCGGGCGACCGTCTCTACAGCCGGGAGGGGTGCGCCTCAACCCGCCGTCTGCACCTCCATGCCCATAAAATAGAATTTATCTTCCCTCTTGACCGAAAGACTTATTCATTCGAATCGCCCGTTCCATTCTGAAAATCGCCTGAGGTAATGTGGGTTATTCTCGATACACAATCATTGTCTGAACGTTACCTTTACCGGATTTCTCTTAATCGTGTTGATAAGTTCCCTCTTAGTCAAGCTTACGGGTTTGACCATGAATTCCGGGATATTATATGATTTCATACGCCGTGACTCGAAGTCAGGTGTCGGTTGAGGCAAGATGAACGGTTTGCCAAATGTGCCGTCCGGTTTGAAATGCGCTATGTACAATCTTGTATATGAACCATCATCTCGTCTTGAACTGAATATTACCCATTTCCCATTCGAAGACCAGCTGTGATAACTTTCAGTATCCGGGCTGTTAATCTCAGTCAGAGGTCTCACCTCTCGCGTGGCAATCTCCATCAGATAAAGATCACTGTCATGATGCCATATATGGAATGTACCGAATTTACCAAGAGTGAACATAAGATACTTCCCATCCGGTGAAGGACGAGGCAGTGTCGCGCTCTTATCAAACTCAGAGGCTTTGAAAATGGTATCTGCGCGCCCGAATGAACGACTTGCAGTATCAAACTCCCTGCGGTATATATCGTATTTGAATCGTTCGTAGTTCATGTTCTGATATTCCAACATCTCCTTCTCATCGAGATTTGGAACTTTCGCAGAAACATACCAGAGACTCCGTCCATCAGGGTGCCAATATGGAAATGTCTCCAATTCGGTCGAATCCATTGCTATCGGGCTGACAACCTCGTTGACCACATCATACAGAATCAAATCAGATTTTGAATCCTGCACCTCCACTTTATTGATATCCCTTGTATGGAAATTCTGGCTTGTAGTGTTGACTGAGTAGGCAATCAATGATTCAGAAGGATGCCAGCTTGGGTAAACACCGGCTGAAATTGTATACGGAGTCTTCAAATCAACCTTCTTCAAATCTGATTCATGGCATATGACCGTGCCTCCATTTCCTACACGGACATGCAACTGCATATTGCCATCCCTGTTGTAGCCCTGGTATGAATGGCAATTGGCACATTGTCCCCGGTTTTCCTCCGATAACGACTGACTGTTGTATATCTCCGATTCGTCAAAAGTTGTCAAATCCCGCTGACATATAGCCATCGTTTCGAAAGATATATAGGATGGTTCTATCAGGCGGTAAGAGATATAATTGTCAATTGAATCTCTTACCGGATTTTTGATAGTGGCGAATTTAGTGTATCTGCCTTTATTTCCCACATATACATCGGTCATCAACGTATCGCCTCGTGCCGTATTCATAAGCTCACGCCAATCCTCAACAGCCATATCGGTCCTTTTCCCATGGATGATGAACCCTTCAGAATCTTTCAGGGAGTAGATATGTGTTATGAAATCTTCCCCCTCATTCATTATGTCAAAATTCAACGGTGCGATATTCACCGGAATATCAATCCCGATATAATCAGGATACACTATCGGCAGACTATCCGATGTTTCATATTCAGCAGGCAATGATGTTCCACACGACACAAAGCACATAGCCAGTCCGATTGCCAAAGATTTAGATTTTATTGATTTCATGATGTTCTCAAATTATTTATGAAGAAATAGTAATACCAGTAAGTGTCACCGAATTCCGGTTTAAACAACTCAAGATTCGTCTCGTTACTTAACCTGGAGTTTCTGGCTGCCATTTCCATAAACCTCTGGAATCTTGCCCCATTCTCCTCATCTATATTAAACTGATGCCAGTCGAATTTCTTTTCCAAAGTGGAGAAAAGGATGGCCGCTTCCTGATAATGTCTCGGTATTTTCTCATGAGAATTGGCATATAGGATAAATCTTGGCCAAAAATCAGTTATATCCTTACGCATCATGTTGAACTGCAATGAAAGTTCAACCAATGGTGGAGGCCCACCGACCATGGATGCCAATGATGTGGACAGATAAGTTTCAATCAATCCTCCATCGCCTCCAATATGGTTGCTATACGCCATCAAAGGTTTTATGGAAGCAAACTCCGGATCGCTTTCCATCTTTTCAGGATGTTCCACAAAAACGAGGTATTTTTGCGCCCACTCTTTATGAAACATAGTCTTTGAAAGTAAATTGAGATAACGCCTCGCAAGCTTGGTTTCTTTGTTGAGCAGCGAGCATTTGGCGAGATATTTCAGATATTCCACCTTTAGGCCGTACTCTGCCATATCTTCCATACTCCAACGATAACAATCGTTGATTCGGCCCAGTCTATATAAAAGATTCCTTGAACAAGTGGTGCGCAAAGCCAGATTGGGGATAGGTGAGTTATATTCAGTGTCCCCCATAGGAAATGAGAAAACCGAATCGCCAGCCTCATCCATATGAAAAAGAGCCATATGAGTATAAAGACATATAGTTCGGGTAGGGGTTTCTTTCAGCTCCCTTACAGCAGCAATGGCAGATTCATAATCGCCCTTATCAATGGCCTGGTCCATTCTCAGATAAGTGGTGAAATTATCATCTCTGAATTGCCCAACCATCATTGACACAACAGTCACAACGAAAAGAGAAGATGATAATCCGACTTGCAGCCGCTGACGAGTGCCACGGCTTGCCAACCATCTTCCAAAGAGCCCGAATGCACAAACAATGGCAAAACAAATAACATAAGGAGTCTCCGCGAGGGTATTGTCAATTCCGAAACGAGGCAAGCCGGATGTGTACATCTGTGACTGCATCAGATGTATCCCCGGAATATAATATGTTATCCTGGGTATACTTATAATACCTATCATCCCTATTATTATCGCAATCCAATTTCTTTGTTTATTATTGATCTCCTGAAGAGAGGCAAGCAATATTCCGAAAAGAGAATAGAAGCCAAACAAGGGATATAAAGCAGCACCGGCAAGCAGCACACACACTTTCCATGCCAACGGTTGCCTGAGCATATAAATCCGGCATATAATCGTTGATACGGCCACCCCGATTATGCCCACGTACGCAAATCCCTGTGTCTTGGCAACATATATGAGATATCCGGGTGACAGAAATGCAAGAAGCAGCATGGCCGATGGAATGGCAGCTGCCGTGAAGAGCGACTTAGGCAGATTGAAGGTCCAGGTTATAAGCCACCATAATCCTATGAGAAGAGCCACCATTACGCTTGTGCCCAGCCATGGATGGAAAAAGAATTGTGTCAAAAACGACGCAGCCCAGAAGAGCAATCCTCCCGGGATGGCCATGCATTCTTTAAAATACTGAATGTCCGGTATAAATAGAGATAATACTTCAACCTCTTTGAGATAATGGGAATTATAACCAATAAGCGACACATATGCGAGCACGATGAAAATCACCATACCCGCATATGCTGCCATAGTTGAAATATCCGATGTGTCATTGACACGTGCTGATTGGTCTTGTGAAGGTTTTCGTGCCATCATCTGATATTATTAAGAACGTTAATAGATTATTATTTTTGATATGATGTGACTGGTATCATTATCCAGACTGACAATATATACTCCGACCGTAAGCATACCCGGAAACGCTACTGAAGTCTTGCCTGATACAATGACGACATTATCGGAAAATATCCGTCGGCCGGATGATACCTCAATGACCGACATTGTCATCTGAGTGTCTGTCTCTGAATTGATTGTGATACCCTCCGGATTGGTGCATACTATTTTAACTCCATACCCTCCCAACGTTTCTTCAATCCCGGCCGATGCTTCAAAATCAGCCTGTTTGCGCATTTTATCAAGGTTATCTGCACGATACCCCGCACTGAACATATCAGCGCACTCATAATCATATTTATCGGCATCAAAATATAAGCCGAAATGCTGGGATTCGGCAGCCCCTTTCTTAATCATAAAAAGAGGAGTAGATGCAAGCTGCAGATCTCCTGAGACTGAAAGCACCTTATTATCGTTCACACACTGGATAGCATAACAGCCATCCTCTTCCAATTCAAGACGCCAATCCTGGGTGGGTTTCCCGTTCCCTTCCGACAAAATCAGCGCTCCGAACATAGATTCAAGATATTTACCTGATTTATTTTCGATGAAATGCCATACATATGGATTAGATGTAGACTCAAGACGGAATTCTACGTTTGTGTCATCGTTATCGTCATCAATGAAGAAACCATTCCCTTTTGATGACATCCAGCGGTCGGAATATTTATCGAGTATCCTGACAACAGCACCATCAACCGGAGCGGCGATTCGTACAAATCTATCGCTGTTTACAAATACATCCATATTCCACGAATCATACCATTTCACTGTAGGAGCACCCGAACGCAGACTTAAAGGCAGCCATACATATTCCGACTTGCCTCCGACATCTGATGAATCCCAACGGTCGCCCATATATATGTAGGCATTATCATATCCGGCAACCTTAAGAATATATGTGCTCTGGCTGCGATAGGTGGTCATATTCCCATTGTCAATTGCAAAATTCCGAAGAGGCTCCCAATACCCGAGTATGTCAAGAGTTGTCGCGCTATGTCCCGGATTCGGAGCCCATCCTGTGCATCCTGAGAAAATGCCGAAATATGTGTCACCTCTTTTCACTATTGCCGGAGCCTCATATTTGAGGCCATTAAGTATCTTTGTCTCGGTAACCGGATTATTCTCAGTTGTCAGGTAATCATCGGAAAGGAGAGCTACGTTCATGTTCGTGTTCATGTCTGTCGAACCGAAATGGTAAGCTTTGCCGTCAGTATCCTTAAAAATTGTCTGGTCGCGCGAATCATGACCATTGGGACGGAATACATCTGACACAACGTAAGGACCTTCCACCTTATCGCTGATAGCTACACAAACCTTGGCCTCACCATAACCATCGCCGTTTTCCCAATGGATATACATCACCCATTTACCGGTCATGTCATTATAGATTACTTTAGGACGTTCAAGTGTGCATTTGCCGGTTGTCGCATCTTTTGCCTGAGAGGCTTCAAATACAATGCCGATACGGGTCCAGTTATATAAGTCGACAGAGCTGTAGCAGCTTATGCCGTTGCTTACAAACCCGTTGCGGTCTTCACCAAACCAATAATAAGTACCGCCTTCAAACAAGACACACCCCCCATGTGCGTTGATATGCTTACCTGAAGTATCATTCCACCGTTCGCCGGGGTTGAAACAATCTTTCGCTTCTGCCGGTAGCCATCCGGCAAAAATCATACCGGCGGTCAAGAGTAAATGTTGAAGTTTCACAGCTGGGATATTAGATTGGCAGTAGCACCGGGCTGTGTGACCCGATGCTACTGCGTTTAGGTTAGTATATTACTTTGATTGTCTTGGATGATTTGCCGTTTGAAACGGTGCAGATATACACCCCGTGTCCGGGCAGCGATATCACACAGCCGGCCTCATATCCCTTCAATATGATGACAGGTTTTCCCATCATGTCATATACGTGCACATCTGAGCCTTCTGCAGTGTTGAGCAATACCACACCTTCGCTTACGACATTGACAGAAATGTCTGATCCATATTCAACGGATTCAATGCCGCTCTCCTCAATGTCATCACCGAATCCCGGTTTCATCGGAGCGTATGCTCCGGTGGCATCGTATGTGAAGTATTCGAGCAGGTTAGCTGTCATACCGTTCATTTCATAACCCACTTTCTGATCGAGCACACGCGATGTGCCGGAAAGAACCATCTCATCTACAATGAAAGGCTGCGGAGATGAGCCCCAGCCCCCGCCATTGACAAATCGCTCATTGTAAAGTATCACCTTTATCTGTTTGCAGTCTGCCGTGGTGGTGTAGGTAAACCCATAAGGTTTCAAGTCTCCTTCATTCGTTATCTCAACCGAGTCGCCAAGGTGTGGATCCTGAACTTCCTGAATCTTCACTTCACCCATCAGTTGTTTGGTCTTTGATTCTATACCGGCCGAAGCAAGGAACGAAAGACTGTATGTGCTGTTGGGCGCGACATCAACAATCTGAGACACCGTACCTGCACCCCAGCCGTCGTTCCAGTTGTAACGCTGTAGTCTCATCACATGGTTGTCAATATCAAGATCCTGATTGATCTCTTTATTGATAACGTCATATTTGCAGTTATACTGATCAATGGGATTAACTATCCATCCCTCCACATTATTGACGAGTCCATCTTTGCGTACTCCCCATTCGCCTTCAAAGTCGCCATTCTTCAGCAGGTTTTCCACCATATCTCCGTTTTCAACAGCCCACTCAGACTGATTCGCATAATCATCCGCACGAAGAGCGGCCACCTGTAATCCATCACGATAAACATAGATACGTTTATCGGGTGTGACTGCATAGCGGTATGTATGGGGCTTGCCATCGGCATTATAGAAAATGGATTTCCCGCCATCAGCTGATGTCAGCGGATTGGGAATTGAAATCTTCTCTGTGCTATTGTAGATTCCCAATTCATTGGGCTCTACATAAGCCTTGAATGAAGAGCCTTCAGTTGTCACGGCATATGTGTCAAATGAATTGTTATCGGAATCAAGCTGCACTTTGAACTCCACTGTGTATCCATTCTTTCCGGGAGTGAAACCGTCTGAAGCTGCATGTGAGAGTGTTTCATCCGACTTGCCATCGTAGATAGGATTGGCACTTAGATCCTTTCGTTCAAGCCCTTCATGATAGCCAACAAGATTTATATAAGTACGGAGGTCGCCGTTACGAAGGATAACGTTACCTTCCGTTTCAGGCATCGTGCTGTTCAGAGTGACAGTAATCTCTCCATCCGATGATGCACTCAGCTCAGGAGGTGATACCATGAATCCCGGAGTAGCGGTAACCGTTACTTTATCATCGCCAAGAAGATTGGCTATGTTTACCTTGATTGTCTTTGATGTGCCGAAGCCATCCAATTCCACATTGCTGATTTCGGGCTCAAGCACAGGCACAAGCGGGGCATATGCACCGGTTACATCATATGTGAAGTATTCCATGCCACTCCCTTCAAGATCAAAACCAACCTTTTGATCAATTACACGGG
This sequence comes from uncultured Porphyromonadaceae bacterium, assembly GCA_947575235.1. Classification (GTDB taxonomy): domain Bacteria; phylum Bacteroidota; class Bacteroidia; order Bacteroidales; family Muribaculaceae; genus Lepagella. The sequence continues at coordinate 27,803 of CANPMT010000027.1, read as the reverse complement.
ATGTCCCTGAAAGAACGATATCGTCAACCAGAAATGGTTGCGGAGATGAGCCCCAGCCACCACCATTCACAAACCGTTCGTTATAAAGAATCACTTTTATCTGTTTGCAATCAGCCGAGGTGGTGTAGGTGAATCCGTAAGGTTTCAATTCCCCTTCATTAGTTATCTCGACTGACTCACCGAGTTTTGAATCCTGAACTTCCTGAATCCTCACTTCACCCATCAGTTGTTTGGTCTTTGATTCTATACCGGCCGAAGCAAGGAATGAAAGGCTGTATGTGCTGTTTGGTGCGACATCGACTATCTGGGAAACCGTACCTGCCGCCCAGCCGTCATTCCAGTTATAACGCTGAAGATTCATGACATGGTTGAAATAGTCATGCTCCTTATCCAGTTCTTTATTGATTACAGTGTACTTACAGTTATATTGGTCAATCGGTTCAAGTCTCCAACCCTCAACCTTATTGACGAGACTGTCGCTTTCTCGGATATTCCATTCACCTTCAAAGTCTGAATTCTTAAGAAGATTTTCCACCGCATCACCATTCTCCAATGCCCAATCAGCCTGATTTGCATAATCGGCCGCACGCAGAGAGGCCACTTGAATACCATCCCTGTAAGCGAATACACGTTTATCTGAAGTAACTGAGAAACGGTAGGTGTGTGCTTTGCCGTCGTTGTTATAGAACTGAGACTTGCCTCCATCAACAGCAGTTTTAGGATTGCCAAACGCAATCTTTTCAGTGCTGTTGTAAAGGCCTATCTCCTCCTCCTCGACATATGCCTTGAATGACTGTCCCTTTGGTGTGACTCCAAATACGTCAATGTGCTCGCGTGCCCCAAGATTGGCACGGAACTCTACTGTGTATCCGCTTTCTCCGGGTGCGAATCCATCGGATGCACTGTTAGTGAATCTGGTGTCATTGCCAATGTATACAGGATTCATGCTCAAGTCTTTTTGCTCAAGTTCTGATCCGTAACCTAAGACATTCACGACATACCTGTAATCGCCGCTTCGGAGAATGATCTTGCCCTCCGTGGTGGGAAGTGTGCTTAATAGTGTCACTTCAACAGATGCGTTCCGGGCATCTGCCGGAAGAACTTCCGGTGAAACTTTAAGTCCGGCCGTTGCCGTAAGTGTGATTTGGTCACACAGGTTTTGGGCATCCACAACAAAAGATGCGGTCTGTCCCGTTCCATTGATTACCAAGCCGTCAGCAGGCGACTTGGCTGGTGCTTTTGCCGACATGAATGATGACTGACCGATTTTCACGACCGGAATAGAAGCCGATACATAAACCGGTGAAGCCACCATTATCACGCCAACCATGATGTTTGTTAGTTGTTTAAACATTTGTGATAAAGATTTTTGGTGTTGAAGTTGTTTAATCTTCAATATTCGTAGACTTTGATTGCTCTGTCTGCCGCACTTGGACTTGGCTATATCCATCTCCGGGGCAACCTCATCCGTGGATTATCAAGGAATACAATTCAGGCAGGAACCGACATTTACAGTTCCTGCCTGACAGTCAGTTTATCTTACGTAAATCACCTTGCTTAGAGCATTGACGGTTACAACGTAGCAACCCTTTTCAAGTTGAATATCACAACCACCGTCTGCTGTTCTCACTGCAGCAACCTTACTTCCATCAACGGCATAGACATTCACAATGGAATCATCAGCACCACAAGTCACATGAATCATTCCACCCTGGATACGGACTTCAAAAGAATCATCAGTATCAACAACTTCGTCAACTGCGGTCGGACGGTCTGTGATGTTCTTGATTTGCCAATGACAGTTTGCCACCCAGTCACCCTTGTCGGTGTAGACAAGCGAACCTGGCTCCGTACTGTCAGGCGCCATATAACCCCATTCATTATACTTCTTCAGATTATAAATGGAGTTCTCAAGGTCGTATATCTCGAACGTGATTTTTGCAGCATTTTCATCAGGAGTATCCACTATTACAGTGTTCCAGCTTCCTTTGCGTGCAATATAGCCAGAGCCATCAGCTACTTTCAAGCTGAAAGAATTGCCCTCTCCCTCAACAGGGATAATCTCGAACTGCTGGTTAGAGGCTTCTGTATAATCTTCAAGCACAACCTCACCGTTGAATACCGCCATGGCAAGACCAGCATTGGTGTTCATCAGATAATATTTGGCATCTGCTGCGGGAATAAAAGTATAGAGAGAATTCTTGAAAGCATTGTTAGCAACCTCAATTGCAGTGGCGGCTGCTTTGTAGGCGGTTGCATCAGCCTCGCTCCATGAGGCCTTTGCCTCGTTTACCGCACTTTCAAGCTTAGCCTTGTTCTCTTCCGTGCATCCGCCTATGACCGAACCCACCTCTGTAGTCGCAAGCAAAGAGATACCCTCGCTGAGATGCTCATACAAAGATGTCATGGCAAAGAAAATCCCTCTCAGACGTGATGACGCTTCAGTGGGATTCTCTGAATTCCTGGCCGCTTCAATTTCATCTGACAGAATTCTTCTTGCAGTTTCCGGGAAGGCCTCAGTGTCAAGATCTGATGCAAGGAATGATTCTGCATCTTCAATCAGGCTACCCAGATCACACTTTACGAAACGCCAAAGCTCTTTTCCGTCTGTACCACCTTTGTTGGTATAGACAGTGGCGCCGTCTTCGTTGTTGTCAGTGCCCATATAGCCATTCCGGCCTTCGTTGTGCATGATGAGATAGCCATCCTTATGGCCTGCCTCAAATGTGAACTGGGCATATGGGTCAGTTGTATCTGTGAGGAATTGCACCGTCCATTTTGTGTCGCTGCCGATGTAGGTGCCATCCTCGGTCTTGATGTTGTAGGTAGCCTCTGTGCCGGCCACCAGCTCAAACGTGAATGTCTGAGCGCTGTTTGGATTCTCACTCATGATTTTCAACGCCTCTCCATCCACGGTCATGTAGTAACCGCTTGAGTGCTGAATCATGTAGGCTTTGTTCTGTTCCGGTGTGAGCGACACTTCTGCACTTGCCGTGATGAAGCCAGCCGCTACCATTAAGAACGTAAAGAACTTTTTCATGACGATTGGTATTTAAAGTTATTAATTTTAATATGCGGATATGTCCGCTGTTCGCACCCGCAAAATTAGTATCGCACGCCAATTTCAGGCTACCAATATTTCGCCTAATTTGGGGTGTAAATTCGTAAAACGGGCCATTTGAGTACTAAAAAAATGTATTTTTACGAAAAACGCCCTCTCAAATACGAATTTCGCCCCCTCGTTTTTCGTGATATTATACCGATATTCGGTTTTGTTTTGTAATTTTGCGCCTGAATCTTTTCAGCCTGAAATCTGAAATCTACCCCCCACATGAAGCGTAAATTCTCCATACCTCTTTTTTTAATCTGGCATTTCCTTTGCGCATTCGGATTGAATGGCATGGCAACTCCATCTCCGTCTACAACTTACTTTAAGGTGATCGACACTACAAATGGATTGCCCGACAACTCCATCAACGACATCACGGAAGATCCCTATGGATTCCTCTGGGTGGCTACCTGGAACGGCCTCGCCCGCTTTGATGGAAAAAACTTTGAGTCGTTCACCGATGATGGATCTGAGAATTCCATCGCAAGCAACATGGTCAGATGTGTGCTGGCTACAGAAGATGGGGTTTGGGCAGGAACCGACGACGGTCTGGATTTCTTGAAATTCTCAGACAATCAATTCGTGCATGCCAAAAGAACAACCGACAATAAATCTGAGCAACTGATAGACTGTCGCATCAGCCATATCCTATCAAGCAATGGCAATCTGATTATCCAGACCATTGATGGGGATTTGCTGAGTTTAGATAAAAATAGCACAGATATTGCCAACGGCCATATCATTTTCAAAACTTTGAAGAAGCCACGCAACCGGCATTACGCCGATCTGACCCCTTTTTCAAATGGTCGTATCATGGCTCTGTCTAACGAGGGCATAACCATTCTTTCTGACGATGGGGAACGGGAGCTTTATCACAACTTTATCCCACTCCACCACGATGCTTACCTTAATATCTTTTGCGACACAGTGAGCGGGAAGGTTTACACCGGAGACGGCATAGGAAGCAATACCACTGTTTACGACATTGTATCTTCAGACGGCCGTTTAGTTCCGGCTGTAGGGTCTGACAACTACAAAGGGCTCATGTCAGCTACACGAGACAATGGGGTGGTGTATCTTGCCACCGACGGTGGCGGCCTGTATACTGTTTCAGATAATGGTTCTTATGTAAATTATATCCCATCCAACTCATCGTTGCCGTGCGATGCCATTTATTCGATATTTGCCGACAGCCGTCACAATATATGGTGCGGCACTTACCGACATGGATTGTGTATGCTCTCTCAAGAACTGAATGCATTCACAATTTACAACGCAGCCTCCGGATCCCTCTCTTACAATATTGTCACAGCCATCGTGCCTGTGGGAAATCTTGTTTACGTAGGACTTGACGGCGGTGGAATCGATATATATGACACAATCACTGACCGACATCATAACATAAACTGCGCCAATTCAGAACTGCCCGGAAATAATATTGTTTCAATGGTCAGCAGCGGCAATTCATTATATGCAGCAGTTTATTCCTGCGGTCTCTCTGAAATAAACCTCAGCACCCGCAATATCAATACTTACAAGATTAACTCGGATACTGAGAAAGGGAACAGGCTATGGATTATAAAGGATGATGGGGAAGACAATATATGGGTCGGCGGCATTTCGCTGCATATATTCAACAAGTCTGAGAAATCTTTCACCCTTGTCGAGGGTTGCGACTATGCCTCTATCTCAACACTGGTTGACGACGGCAAATATATGTGGGCCGCCACCCGCTATGCCGGCATATTGAAAATAAATAAAAAAACTCACAAAATTGAACAGCGTTATTCAAGCAGCCCATCTTCTGGAGGGATTTTCCTACCCGGGGAGTACGCTAAATTCATATTTATCGACTCTTCACGAAGGTTATGGGCAAATATCGATAACAAACATCTATGCAGCATTGACATCGACAAGGGGAATAAATTTGAGATATACGATACTCGTCATGGACTACAGAACCCTCATGTATACTCAATGATTGAGGATAACAATGGTGATTTGTGGATAGGTACTGACAATGGTCTGTATAAATATATACGGTCATGCAACACATTTGTCCAAAAGAAAAACTCAAGACTACCGTTAACCTATAACCACAATGCATCGACGGTGGCTGACAATATTGCTTATTTCGGCACAACTTCCGGAATATTAAGTTTTTCCATGGCAAGCTCTTCCACAGAGAGTTCCACTCCTCCCATAATGTTCACTTCACTGGATATTCTTGATGGCAAAAGCACCCGCATATCCCTTTTTGCCCGTCAGAATCCGCAGGTAACTCTTGATCACGGACAGAATTTCTTTACTGTATCCTTTACTGTGCCTGAAATGTCAAATCTGGAACAGATGCAGTTTGAGTGTAGATTGGAAGGACTTGAAGACATTTGGCGAAATGTATCTGCCACAAGGACCGCAACTTATACAAACGTTCCAAGTGGCTGCTACAGATTGCTCGTTCGTAATACTAATTCCGACGGATCCTGGAGCGACCCGGCGTATATGTCTATCAACATACGTCCGGCTTGGTATGCCTCATTCCCTATGATTATCGTATGGATTCTTCTTATACTCTCTATTTCCGGAATAGTTTTGTATCTTCGTAAGAAATTCAATGACAACAAGAAGAAAACAATGCTCATGGAACTTGAACGGGATTCTGCCAATAAGTTGAATGAGGCGAAACTTGATTTCTATGCTACAATCTCACACGAGCTCCGCACTCCTTGCTTTCTCATTTCTGCCCAGATTGAGGAGATGCTCGACTCAGAACGCCAGACTATACCTGTATCCGCGCTCCACGGCATTTACCGCAACTCTGCAAAACTTAACAAGTTAATTAATCATATCATTGACTTCCGCAAAAGTGATACAGGAAATTTGAAACTCGCAGTTAGAAAAATAGATATTGTCTCATTCCTGGAAAATCTGACATGCGATTATGAACAGTTATGCAGACAGAAATCGCTTTTATTCACTTTCAATCACGATGAAGAATCAATCGAGGCATACGTTGATCCGGATAAACTGGAACAGATTGTTACCAATCTCATATCCAACGCATATAAATATACGCCAAAAGGTGGCTATGTAAGTCTAACCCTGAATAATGCTGAGAATGATTGCGTTTCAATCAGTGTGGCCGATTCAGGTATCGGTATTGTGGACAAACTTCAAACTGCTATATTCAATCCATTTTTCCGCACCGAACGGGGCCAGGCTCAAAGTTCAGGAGATGGACTTGGTCTCTCCTTTGTAAAGGAACTTGTAGAACTACATAACGGTGAGATTAAACTTGAAAGCAAGGTCAATGAGGGTGCCATGTTCACGATCATTCTCCCGAAAAACCGGCCCATTACCTTGCAGGCAGCCCCGGAATCTCCCATCGAAAGCAAACCTATCGCTGTTACGATGAAGAAACCGGAAGCTGAAATCGAACCAATCTCCAATCCTACTGCCACAAGAAGCCTACTGATTGTAGACGATGACCCTGAGGTGCTTGAAATGATTTCAAGAGCATTTGAAGGCGACTATAAAATCAGCAATGCAGCAAATGGTAATCAAGGACTTGAACTGGCCCGTTCTGGTAATTTTGACATCATCATAACAGACATAATGATGCCTGAGGCTGACGGACATGAACTTATCAAGGCAATCAAATCCGACCCAAAGACATCATCTGTAAAAATTGTGGTTTTCTCCGCTTTAGCTTCTGAAAACGATATGTTGACGGCATTGGATACAGGAGCAGATGCTTATCTACTCAAGCCAATTCCCCTCAAAGTACTACGCCGGCAAGTTGACCGTTTGTTAGAAACGTCTGATGATCCTGCATCAATGGGATCGGAAACAAGTTCAGGACAATATAATAAAGAGGATCAGAAATTTTTGTTGGAATGCAGACGCATAATAGACATGCACATAGCCGATGAAAATTTTGGAATAGAGTTGCTTGCCACCAAGCTTGCCATGAGCCACTCCTCTCTTTACAAAAAGGTTCGGAGAATTACAGGAATGTCACTAATCAACTTTATAAATGAGTATAAGATCTGCAAAGCGGCCTCGTTATTCCGCAACGGAAATAATAACGTGCAAAAAGTGGCTGAAGAGTGTGGGTTCCGTGATATCAAGACATTCCGCGAGACCTTCAGACGGAAAATGAATATCACACCAAGACAATTCATATCAAAGATAAATCAAGATTGTAAGGAATAACCTATCACAGTTTAAACCAGATGTGTATGATTTCTTTATCCCAATGTGTATGATTTATTTACACATATAGGCTTACACTCTCAATCAAACGACTACGTATCAGCACTATACTGAACTGGCACGCACTTTGTCTGTTTCATTGGCATTATGAAACAGTTTTTTATTCATACTATATTGCTACTTTCAGCCGCTGCCGCTTACGGCCACCCGTCGCCCGACACTGAACCGGACGCGCCAAGGGTATGGACTATGGAGGAATGCATGGAATATGCAGCCATTCATTCTCCCGCCGTCACACAGGCACGCTGGGATCTCGCCACGGCAGGCGCCTCCGAGGCGGAGGCGTTTGCCGAATTCTTCCCCTCTCTCTCGGCTCAGGTGGGGGGACAATTCAGCTGGGGACGAAACATCGACCCCGAAACCAATACCTATAACAACGTCACCACTTTCAACAATGGCTATGGCATATACGCGTCGGTGAATCTATTCGACGGCGGACAGACCTTCAACCGTTATAAACTGGCACGAGCCGAAAAGGAACGGAGTCTCAACAACGTGCAGATGCAGCGCGATGACAGGGCTATCTCAACGATGCTCGCATATGTCGACGCCGTATATTATGCCGGAGCGGTGAAGATCGCGGAGGATAAACTTGACCAGAGCCGTGGGGTTCTTACGCTCACACTCAGGCAGGAGGAGCTCGGCATAAAGGGACATCCTGACGTGGCACAGGCTGAGGCCACAGTGGCCGGTGATGAATATTCACTTGTGCAGCAACGCAATCTGCTCACCCAGTCTATGCTCACTCTACGTTCCACAATGAACTTCCCGTCAGGCGAGACGCTGCTTCTTGACACTATCCCATCCACTATGAAAAAGGGTATCGGGGCTGGCACCGATGATGCGGAGACCATCTTCTCGATAGCCCTCCTCACTAATTCGGCGGCTAAAGATGCCGGTATGATGGTGAAATCGGAACAATACCGCTATCGCACGGCAAAAAGCGCACTCTATCCTACCATATCCCTCAATGCCGGCATATCAACCTCCTATTACAAGACTATCACCGGAGGGTACACGGCGCCGGCTTTCGGAGAGCAGTTCCGCAACAACCGTGGTGAGTATCTCTCGGCAACACTGAGTATTCCCCTATTCTCCAACCTCAACCGTCTCTCCAACGTAAAGAGAGCCAAGTATGCCCTCGAACGCTCGCGCTCCGTCAAGGATGAGCGTCTGCGTAAACTGCACGACGACATCACTCTCGCAGTGGCCGACCGCGACGGATATGCCATGGAGATAGTGGCTCTCCGTGCCAAGGCGGAGGCTGACCATGAGGCATATCGTCTCAACTCACGCAAATATGAGGAGGGACTCATGTCGCTGATTGACTGCCAGCTTTCAGCCAACACCTACTTCTCCTCAAAACTGGAGCTGCTTAAGAAACAGATGCTCTATATTCTCAAAAATAAATTAGTGGATTATTATAAAGGTAACCTCTCATGGATGTCAAGATAGAGAAAAAGAAAGGTGTAAGGGGTGTCAAACCCAGATATTGGATCTACACCGGTGTGGGTCTGCTTATCACGGCTGCCATAATCTGGGTGGCCACCGGCGATATGGGCTCAACATATAAGGTGGATAAGACCGGACTCAATATAGCCCCTGTCACAAAAGGTAAGTTTGACGATTATGTGCGTGTGGATGGCCGGGTGCTACCTATCCGCACCGTGCAGATCAGTCCGGAGGAGGGGGGCATTGTGCGTGAGATTGCCATCGAGGAGGGGGCGCAGGTAAAGAAAGGTGACGTTATCGTGCGCCTGAGCAACAGCAACCTCGACCTTCAGATTCTCAATGCCGAGGCCGACCTGGCCGAGAAACAGAATATCCTGCGCAACACCCGTATCAGCATGGAGCAGGACCGTCTCAACAACCGCAATGAGCAGGCGCAGATTGATCTGGAGGTGACACGCAAACAACGAGCCCATGAACAGCAGAAACATCTCTATGACGAGCGTCTCACACCCAAGGAGGATTATATCAGGAGCAAGGAGGATTATGAACTGGCCCTGCGCCGCCAGAAGCTTATCAACCAACGTCTCGACAAGGACAGCATATTCCGGCTGGCTCAGGTAGACCAGATGGAGGAGAATCTCGCCAACATGCAGCGCAACGTGGTGCTGATACGCCAACGCAAAGACCGTCTCGACATTGTGAGTGCCATTGACGGTGAGTTGGGTCTGCTTGACGTGGAGTTGGGACAGAATATCACAGCCGGACAGAAAATCGGACAGATAAACGATCTCAGCGACTACAAAGTGGAGGCTAAGATCGACGAGCATTATATCGACCGTGTCCATCCCGGCCTCGACGCCACATTCGAGCGTGAAGGACAGAGTTTCAACATGCGCGTCCGGAAGGTTTTCCCGGAAGTCCGCGAGAGTAAATTCCGCGTGGAATTCCTCTTCACCGACACTCATCCCGACAAAATAAGAACCGGACAGACCTATTACCTCAACCTCCAGCTCGGCCAGTCGTCGGAGGGGGTGCTCATACCGCGTGGTTCTTTCTATTCCACCACAGGTGGCAAATGGATCTTTGTCGTCGACAAGAATGGCCGCCGCGCCTACCGGCGCAATATCCGGCTCGGTCGCCAGAATCCGCAATACTATGAGGTGCTTGAAGGTCTTGAACCCGGCGAAAGTGTCATAGTCAACGGTTATGAGGCATATGGCGATTCCAAAGTACTTGAAATAAATAATTAAGACTCATGAAATCATACTTCAAATTTTTACGCAGAAACAAAGCCTATACCCTGATTGATGTGTTGGGGCTGGCATTGAGCATGATGTTTATCGTGCTTATAGGCGCATATACATGGCAGGAGACCCATATCGACTCTGACCAGTCGAAACTCGACCGGATGTATGTGCTCGGCATGGACATGGAGGGACAAAAGATTACCGGTAACCATTGGCGCATGATACAACGCCTTGTCGACCAATTTCCGGAGATTGAGACCGGAACAGCTATTGTCGGTAGCCACCGCGTCCTCTCCACCCCCGATAATGAGAAAATCACTTCAAACGTGCTCTTCGTGGATTCAACGTTCTACGACATCTTTGACTTTGAGCTGATACGCGGCGACAGGAGCAAGGTGCTCGCCTCTCCAAATTCAATAGTGGTGACTGAGGAGTATGCCCGCAAGATCTGGAAGGATGAGGATCCCATGGGGAAGAGCCTCGTGTATAATATCAATGAAGACCCTCTGGTTGTCACCGGCATAATGGCTCCGATGGAGAACACCTCCATATTGTCGCCCGATCCCGACCCTGTCAGGAATCCGGTGGATGCCCTCATACCTATGGAGATGGTGAAGTATTATAACTGGAGCCTGTATGCCGACAATATGCAGAATGCGATAGGATCCGAAGTGGTGCTACTTGCCCGCGAGGGAGCCGACCTCAAGGCCAACGAACAGCGTTACAACGATTTTGCGAAAGAATTCTACTGGATTCTGCAACTCCCCGAGGGGGGTATCACCATGGAGATTGTCCCTTTCAAAGAGCGTTACTTCTCCGAGTACCGTTCAATTAACGGCAGCTTGGCCTCCGGCAACAGGAAGATGGTGAAACTCCTCTTCTCAACCGGACTCGCCATACTCCTCTTCGCCCTGATGAACTACGTCAACCTCACTGTAGCCCTCTCCGGGCAACGGGCCAAGGAGATGGCAACGCGCCGTCTGCTCGGCGACTCTCGGGCCGGTATTATCCTGAAACTTATCGGAGAGAGTACCCTGCTCTGCGCAATATCATCTGTAATCGGGCTCCTCCTGGCATGGCTCGCTCTCCCGTATGCTGAAAGCCTGCTGCAGACAGGCATATCACTGAAAGCTTGTGTCACCCCGGCCACTATCTCAATCCTCGTGGGTATAATCCTTCTTATGGGAATCCTCGCCGGTGTCATACCCGCCATGCTCATATCATCAGCCAAACCTATAGATGTGGTGAGAGGCGCTTTCCGACGCCACACAAAAATGGTCTTCAGCAAGATTTTCATCGTGGTGCAGAATGTCGTTACGATCACTATGATTGCGTCTGCCCTCACAATGTATCTCCAGATAAACCATATCATTGATGCCCCGCTCGGTTACAACACCGACAACATAATGTATATCAACAACGGAGGCGACCAGACCCAGGCTGCCCTGTTCCTCCAGCGCGTGAAGCAGCTCCCGGGGGTGGAGATGGCGAGTGCGGCTTGCAGCCATCCTCTCGACGGAGGCAACAACAACACCATGACTTATGAGGGGCGCACAATCTCTTTCCAAAGCTTCATCGGCGATGAGAACTATCTTAAGATATTGGGCATAGGCCTTCAACGTGACAACAGGACAGCCGATGTTGTAAAGCAGTATCTCAACCGTCAGGCCATGAATGAGCTTGGTCTTGCCGACGACGCGACATCATATACATATTACGACACCAACCCGCAGATTTCCGGAATTCTAAATGACTTCCATATCGGCACCATCATCGATACCCAGCATCCGGTGAGGGTTGAGATAACTCCTATGGATAACGTCTATCCGTGGGGATTCCTGATAAAGGTGAACGGCGACCCGGTTGAGACTCTCCGTAAAGTCAAGGATGTTTACAAGGATGTATTCCTGTGGGAATATGAGGATAGCCGCCCCTATCTGCATCAGCAGATTGAAGACCGGTTCATAAGTGAGCGCAACCTGATGAAGATTATCACTATCTTCGCTGCCATAGCAGTGGTTATATCCCTGCTCGGATTGGTAGCCATGAGCACCTACTTCGTGCAACAGCGACGCAAGGAGATTGCTGTGAAGAAGGTGTTGGGATGCGACACCTCAGATATGCTGCGCCACCTGGTGCTCTCCTTTATGGCTTATGTCGCCATAGCGTTTATCATCGCCATCCCTGTCATTTATTGGCTCATGAACGACTGGCTCTCAGGGTTCAGCTACCGCATACCCCTCTATTGGTGGATCTATCTTGTAGCCGGACTGGCATGTATCCTGGTCAGCGTCATGTCGGTATATATCCAGAGCTACCGCGCGGCTGCCGAGAACCCCGTTAACGCACTTTACCAGAACTGAAAATAACTGAAAAAGGATGTAAAAAATCTGAAAATACACTGAAAATAACTGAAAAAACATGATAAAAATTGATAATCTTACCAAATCCTTCCGTACAGAGGAAGTGGAGACGTTCGCCCTCCGTGGCGTTTCGCTCGAAGTCAGGAAAGGTGAATTTGTAGCCGTAATGGGTCCCTCGGGATGCGGCAAATCCACCCTGCTCAATATCCTCGGTCTACTCGACAATCCCTCTGAAGGCACATATGTGCTTGATGGCACCGATGTGACAACCCTCAGGGAGAAGGGACGCACCGCCATCCGCAAAGGGAAAATCGGTTTCGTGTTCCAGAACTTCAATCTCATCGACGAACTCACCATCGAGGAGAATGTTGAACTCCCCTTGCGTTACCTCAACATAGGTGCCAAGGAACGCAAGGAGAGGGTCAGGGAGGTGCTCGAACGCATGGCCATATCCCACAGAAGCAAGCATTATCCCCAGCAGCTGTCGGGGGGCCAGCAGCAGAGGGCAGCGATAGCGCGCGCCGTTGTGGCCCGTCCGGAACTGATTCTGGCCGACGAGCCTACCGGCAACCTCGACTCGCACAACGGCGAGGAGGTCATGGAACTTCTAACCGAACTCAACCGCGACGGCACAACCATCGTGATGGTGACACACTCACGCCGCGATGCAGCTTATACAAATAGAGTTATAAATCTCCTTGACGGCAAGATTTTTGACAAGGCTGTGCTTTGACATTCGCATCGGATTATATATATTTGCAGTATGAACGAGAGTAAGACCCTGCTTGTGGTCGACGACAATAAAGATATCCTGTCGGCTGTCAGACTGCTGATGAGAAACCGGGTGGAGGTGGTCACTGCCTCCACCCCTGATTCCATACCGGATCTGCTGCGTAAGCACCATCCGCAGGTGGTGCTCCTCGACATGAATTTCCGTGCCGTAATCAACAGCGGCAACGAAGGTCTGTATTGGTTGTCGGAAATCCGCCGTCTCTCCCCCCAGACGGCCGTGATTCTCTTCACGGCCTATGCCGATGTGAATCTGGCCGTGGAGGGTATGAAGCAGGGGGCAGTCGATTTCGTGGTGAAGCCATTCGAGAACGATACCCTCACAGAGGCCATACTCAAGGCTTTCAAAGGTAAAGGTAGCCGTACCGACACCCCATCACCACGGATGCTCTGGGGTGAGTCAGCTGTCATGACCAATCTGCGCGGCATAGTCGGGCGCGTGGCGGCCACTGATGCCAATATCCTGATAACAGGTGAGAACGGCACCGGCAAAGACCTTCTCGCACGCGAGATCCACCGTATGTCGCTCCGTTCAGCCGGTCCAATGGAGACGGTCGACATGGGAGCTGTCACCGACACTCTTTTCGAGAGCGAGTTATACGGCCATGTCAAAGGGGCGTTCACAGATGCCAGGGCCGACCGTGCCGGGAAGTTCGAGACTGCCCATGGCGGCACACTCTTTCTTGACGAGATAGGGAATCTCCCCTATCATCTTCAGGCCAAACTGCTCACATCGCTTCAGCAACGGCAAGTGGTGAGAGTGGGAAGCAACGTGCCGCGCCCTATCGACATACGCCTCATATGCGCCACCAATCTCGACCTCCCTATGATGGTGCGCGGCGGCAGTTTCAGGCAAGACCTCTATTACCGCATCAACACCGTGGAACTTCAGCTCCCTCCTCTCCGGTCGCGGCAGGAGGATATCCCGCTCTTTGTGAAGCTCTTCCTCGATAAATATGCCAAGGTATATGGGAAAGAGGTGCCTGAAGTGTCGGCAGATGCCATGCGCCGACTCCAGTCGCGTCCATGGCCTGGGAATATCCGTCAGCTTGAACATGCCGTCGAGAAGGCACTTATACTGTGTGACGGTCCCTCTTTAGGAGTGGCCGACTTCGACCTCTTTGACGAACCGGCAACCCCCTGCGGCACACCGGGGGGCACACTTGAGGAGATGGAGAGGAACGCCATAGCGTCTGCCATAAGACAACATGGAGGGAATCTTGCCGAAGTGGCCCGCAAGCTTGGAATAACCCGTCAGACCCTCTACAATAAAATCCGTAAATATGGACTTTAGCATCTGGATTTGTATCGGCTGTATGGTCACGGCCATAGGGTGTATGGTGATTGCTATAAGAAAGGGACGCCGCGTCCGTCGCAATATCGACTATCTCATCTCGGCAGCCATGAACGGCGATTTCTCATACAAATTCCCGGTCAACGACATAGCGGAGGATGAACGTAAAATCAATGTTATGCTGAATCAGCTTGTGGAGCATCTTGAAAATCTCAGCGAGCGTGCCCGGCAGCAGGAGGCATTTCTTGAACGGGTGATCAATCTTGTGGATATCGGCATAATTGTCGCCAATGCCAAGGGGCATGTCATCCATTCCAACCGTGCCGCGTTGCGGCTGCTGTCGCTCCCCGCGCTCACCCACATATGCCAGTTGCCCGACGGTGATAACGGCCTTGAGATAAAGAGGACTGTCTCCACATTGCGAGGCGAGGCAATCAGCATATACACACTCACCGATATAAGCCTGATGAAGCAGACTACCGAAGTTGAATCTATGGAGAAGCTCACGCGGGTTCTTACACACGAGATTATGAATTCGCTTACCCCGGTTCATTCCATATCAGAGACACTGAGTCATAATCTGCAGGAGGATATGCCACACGTATCCACCGAAGAATTACGCCGTCAACTGGATGCCATACGCTCAAGCAGCCGCTCGCTGATGGCATTCGTGAAAAACTTCAGGAAATGCACACTCCTTCCGGAGCCGGATCTGAAGGTAATATATCTGAAACCCTTTCTTCAATGCCAGGTCTCTATCGCCAAGACCTTTGTGCCAACTGCTGTCAACGAACAGCAAGGTAAAAATGGCACAGACGGGAAGGTGAGCTTCCACCTCCTCGTATTTCCACCCGACACGATGGTCTACACCGACGGCAATATGCTTGGTCAGGTAATAGTGAACATTCTGAAGAATGCCATAGAAGCCGGAACCACCCGGATAGAGATTGAGGCAACGGTGCGCGACGATGAATCAGTCGAGATCGCCATCAGCAACGACGGCGGTATCATACCCGACGAGATCGCATCGCAGATCTTCACCCCCTTCTTCACCACGCGCCCCACGGGTAACGGCATCGGTCTGAGTCTGTCGCGCCGCATCATAACGCGTCTCGGCGGCACCCTCCTCCTCTCCACGACACCCCGCACCCGCTTCACCATCAACCTCCCCTGACATTCTTACTTTTTACCGTGGCGGATGGTGAAGGCTGACACGCCGCTGCCTTTGGCGCCTACGTAGCCGGGTATGACGGTATCAGCCCGGCGTATAGCCTCGGCATAGAACGGCAGACCCACACATACCGAATGCATGGTAAACACATCGTCGGCAAGAAGCTTTATGTTGTAGGAGGTTATCACACGGAAACGGTGGTTGCAAAGATACTCCAGCTCGCAGCTTTTGTCATTCTCCCAATACACAAGCAGCTCATCCCCCTTCTCTAACGAATCAGCCTCCACAACCCCGTCGCCGAGAAACTCCGACGGCTCGTCACTCTCCGGAAGTTCCTGACGCTCCAGATAATCCGACCAATCGTAGAAACCATTGTACCGGGCAAGTATGTTCAACGTGTTGGGTGAAGGGAAACTCTTGTATTCCACATATCCCCACAACCGCTTCAATGATGACAGGCTTATGGAGTGACCCACCTTTTTCAATATCTTCGCTGAAACATCATTGAAATCGGATGGTGTGCTCGGTGTCAGTCTGAGATTCCTGTTGGTCAGTTCAATCAACTTCTGTAATGCCTCTTCCTTAGTCATTCCCTTTATAATTTTGAATTATTATTTGAGTTCAGTTTCTCCATATCAACTATCTGTATCCCTGCCGGATCATCATCCGCCGCCGGAGCTTCCGCATCAACCGGACGCAGCAATGTCCACCACCCTATGAAGAGGATAAGCAACCCCGCTATTACCGAGAGCGCCACTGTCAGCCATCGGGTGTCGAGAATACTTCCTCTCACCGTCCGTGTGAGATCCGGCGGATCCGGAATATGTATCTGCGCCATACTCTCCGGACGGTCAGCCGGATCTGTGGCTGAACACACCTCGGCAATCCGTACTAACTCCTTATCCCCGACCTTGGCGGCAATCTCTCCCACCACCACACCGAATGAATAGATGTCGGCCTGCGTAGTAGGCTTGGCATCCACATTCATCTGCTCTGGGGCAAGATACCTCTTCGTGCCGGCCGGATTCTTCAGTATGACATACGAGCCGCTGTCAGAGAGACTGAAATCGATCAGCTTGACCTGTGTTCCGGCATACGTCACCATCACATTTGATGGCTTTATATCGCGATGGTATATCTGACGTGTATGGAGATACGCTATGGCGGACGCGAGCTGTCCCACCACCGCACGGGCATTCTCCCGTGTTATCCGGCCGTCAGCGAGAGCCCGGTCGAGGGGTTCACCATCGACATATTCCAATATCATCGCCCGGCCAAACCCGGCCACCTCCTCCACACCCACAGTGCGGCGTATGTTCGGATGGTCCAGCGTTATCCCTATCTCGAATTCCTTCATCTGGATCATGCCGTACACAGGGTCGCGGCGATAATCGGGCGACAGACATTTCAGCAGGTAACGCTTCCCGTAGCGGGTGGCTGAAAGGAGCCGGAACGGCCCCTTCCTGCCAGCACCGAGGGGTGAGATATTGCGGAAGATATCGGAGGGCATATTCTCCGGCACAAACATACCGGAGCCACCCTCATCATACAGATAACCTGAGGTATCCTCATTCATATTCTCTATCTTATTCCCCATTGCTGCTCTGATTCTCTGTTATATTCCGGAATTTACCGAATTGCGCATGATTGCGGTAGATGGCTCTCATACCGGCCGGCACATGCAGCGTGCAGCTCTCATAGAGAGCCTCACACCCCTTGAAGGCGGCTGTGGATACGAAAGGTGGCCACTCAGCCGTGATATAAAGATGCTCCAGCGGACAGCCGTCGAAGAGGTAATCACCTAAAAATTCCGTTCCACGTCCGGTTCTCACTATTCTCAATTCCGTACAGTTCTGGAACATCCCCTCCGACAGATTCCGGAGATTGTCTGGCAGTGTAATCTCGCGCAACGCCGACCCTGCGAAAGCCCCGCGTGAGATGGTCAGCACTGATTCCGGAATTATCAGGGAGGTTATCTTTGTATCCTTGAATGCGTTCTCCCCTATGGCACTGATGCTTTCAGGCAAGGTGTATTCCCCGCTCTTCCCAAGCGGGAACCATAAAATCTCTGTGGCATCATGGTTAAACAGAACACCATCAATACTTCTATAATGGGTATTGGCCGGTGAGACCGTTATCGACTCCAATCCGGTACATCCCGACGAGGGGAGCAGCCTCTCGACACCGGCCGGGATATCGATACTCCCTAACAGCCGGCTGCCACTGAAAGCATCACGCTCTATGGCCGTCGCAGTGAATGGCAAAACCACCCCTCTGAGATTGGAACAGTCAGCGAAGAGTCCGGTCGAGATTACTCCGGCCTGAGTGTACCGGCTACCATCGTAGCTCCCCCCACCCTCGGCTATCTCCACATCCGAGAGGTCGAGGGTCTCAAGTCTACCCTCCAGAGGCTCCTCTCCGGGAAGATCCGGAGCTTCCAGCAGCCGTCGGAGAAAATGGAAATCATCCCCATTCATCCCTCCTGACACACTGATATGCGCCGACGTATAGTCATTGAGGCCAAGTATGTTGTAAAGCTGGCCCGGTTCTGTAAGTCTGACAGTCTCCTCTGTCCTGAATGCGAATCTCTCACCTCTCCTCTCTCCGACGGAGTTCGAGCAGAATGGGGTCACCACGTATCCGGTCAACGGACGCAGCGAATTGAGCAGAAACTGAATCTCCCCTCTCTTCAAGTCTGTGGCCGGGGCATAATACCGCCGACTCTCTCCCGTCCCCTCCTCACTTACTTCACAGCCGGCTTCGAGAATCGGTTCCCCTCCATCTTCGGTTATAGTGAATCTCACCACAACCGCCGTCGGGCCTGTGGAGAGCATCTCCACCTCCGACAAGGTCGGAAGTTCATTCGGTATGGTGCTGAATGTTAGCGTCTCGGTCTTCAAAGTTGCCGTGGATGTGCCACCCACGGCATAGTAGGTATAGGTTGTGCCGGGTGTCAATCCGGTGAGTCGCACACTCACGGTGCCGGAAGGGTCAGCCATATCATCGGTGGCAGTGAATATCTCCCCATCCTTTGAATAAAGGAAATGAAGATACGACAGTCTTCCTGTTCCCGCGCTCTCGATATCTACCGACAGCACAGCCTCGGTGCGCGTCACGTCTGATGCCTCCCGGAGCGTCAGCACGGGCTCCAGGTTCTGCGGGGCGTTACGGTCGGAGCAACCGGGCATAAGCAACGTCAGCAGAGTCAGTATGGTGATTAATCTCTCTTTCATAGCGCTGGTGGAATTAGAATCTGTAACCTATCCCTACTGAGCCAAACCATTCTCTCCCTTTGATTGAGCTGACAGAAGCCGCCAGCATCAGTTTGCCGATTGAGCAGGTGGCTCCCACCTCAAACATCAATCCCCGGTGACTGTAATCGGTGTTGCGCACATACCCGCCCCCTTCGGAGGGTGCCAGCTCCCAGGCGGTATTCATATAACCGTAGCCCAATCCCTCATAGATGTTGACCCGCCGGGATATGCGGTGTATGGAACCTCCTGTGACCAGCAGAGCGCTATGGCGCGTCTTTCCCGTAAAGAAACGTTTGTTCTCACCCACATAACCCTCACGGTTGCACTCACCTGCCGTCTCGCCGATTTTTCCGAAATCGGTGAGCAGATGGGCCCATACTCCATGCCTCCACATAGCTACGGCCATTATACCCCCGAGGGTCGTGACCGGATCTCCACCCACCCCGACAGAAGCCAATACCGAGAACGTGAAAGGTATGCGTTCCTTCGGCGGGGTCACCATCATGGTGTCAACACGTGTCAGTATCAACGTGTCGCGCACAGTCTCCACGACTCTCTCTATTTCAGTGGCGACCCGTTCCGGAACGGGTGTCGCCACCCTCATCTCATACGTCATATGGCTCTCAAGCTTTCCGGGGAATTTATAATCGCGAAGCACACCCCACTGCGGATGCTTCAGGGTGAGTTTCTTCGTCCCTTTGGGGAGATAGAGCCAGATCTCCCCGGTCTTGTCAACCCGTTTCACTATCCCGAGGGGCGTTGAGAAAGCGAACTCTTCAGGGGCCTGCACCTTTATCAGGGCGCAGTCCTCCTCATTGAGGTCTTTGACCGGAGATATGAAAGCGGTGACGTCGTTGGGGAGCAGACGGAACGACTGCACGGAGAAATCCTGCGCTGTCATATCGGCTGAAGCCAACACCGTCATCACCATCATAAGAAACCATATGTATATTCTGTCAGAGAGTCTCATGTCAATCCAGATTGAAATCACTTATATCTATCACATCATCACCCATGCCGATGCTCGCCGAGGGTTGCCAGGTGCGCACATGTATCAGGGGCATCGAGGGGTCGCGGAAATCCCAGAGCAGGAAGAGATAGCCGTCGTCGGAATAACTGTCGCTGCTGTATCTCTGCCTAAGCGACACGCCGTAGATACCCTCGGTTGTGGGATGTCGCATTATATGGAAATCGGAAAAGGTAACATTGATGCTGCTGTTCGACTCAAACACTCCCAACAGGTTCTTGAGATACACCTCCTTCGAACGTACGGCATAGCTAACACGCTCCTGCGAGGCCAACCCTGCCGCAGTGTTCTTTCCGGTTCTGACGGTATTCCCTACTATTATCAACGCATTGTCGCTGAACACCTGACGGAGGAAATCGATATCCTTAGTGGTGTAGGCCGTGCGGAAATGCTCGCAATAACTCAGTATCTTTCTCCGGCTCAATGAATCGGAAGCCTGGAGATGACCGGAGATAACCCGTTTTGCCTCCACACCGAAGGGATGGTTATCTATCATGGTGCTGATGTCAACATCGCGGAAACCGGTGTTTTTCGGCCGGGAGGCAGGCACCGCCACAGGCTTCTCCGTCACCGTATCGGGTGCGAGGTCGCGGGAGGCGATCACATCCGCAGGTTCGGCATCTGCGAAACTTACATATCCTACTGAGTCGATATAACCCTCGCGTCCCGAATCATTGTTGCGGAAGCGCAGCCTTCCATTGCGGAAACGGCAGTCGATAACCGAATTCCTGAGTGGTATGCTGAATAGAAGGCGTCCCGAAGCATCCTCAACCACATACGTTCTCTTCCCTGTCTCACCCACAAGCTCCACCAGACGGCGGTTCTCATACACTCCGAAGGGGAACCTCTGTTCACGCGCGGAATGTGAAAGAGGAGACAGCCACACTATAAAGATGGCTGTCCCTCCTGAGAGAATAGTTAAAAGTATCAGTAATATGTTTGTATATCTTCGGTTGATCTTCATTTATCAGTTCCAGTTCACAATCTCTCCGCCGATCTCGATCTTGATCTGTTCGGGATTCTTGTCAATAACAAGATTCACGAGATGATGCACGCCCGGCTTGAAGAGAAATTTGCTCTCGTAGAGAAACGATACGCCGTTCATCACCACCTCAAGGAGAGGAACCCTGTTCTCCAGACGCTGGGGCACCACAATAGCGGAATAGGTGTTGGTGGCCGCTTTCCGGGCCTTGATTGTCTTGGAGGCACCTTTCGGTGCTTTGGTAGCCACTCCGGCCGTGAGGTCGATGGTAGCCGACGGCACGGTGTTGTGTATATACACCTCCGCCACCTCCGGCAAATCACCTTCATACTCCTCACCCTTTATCAGACGCACCGAAATCTTGCTCATGATATGCCTGAAGGTCATATTCACGGCTGTTGATGATGCCGCCAGTCTCTTGGTGGAGTATAGGAAATCGGAAGCCTCATAGGGGGAGAGAGAATTGCCGGAAGCCGCCCCCGACTGGTCGGTCGCCACCTCAAACGGCAGGTCGGTCACTGAACTGATCTCCTCCATGTAGGGGTAATAGGCAGCCACACCGTAATCACCCTTATCCCAGTAGAGCTGGCGCGATGCTTTCCAGTTTTTACCGTCATATGTGAGGCATTCGTTGTTGACCACATTACCTGCAATCTCAAGCGGTTGGCTCTCCCTGTGTACGAACAGCCCCACATTATCGCCATTCTCAAAAGCGGTGTCAGTGGCGCGGGTTGCACTCTCCGGATGACTGAATGCGAACTCCATCCTCATCTTTCCGGATGTATCCTCCGGCTCGACAATATCACCTGAGCAGGAGCAGATTCCAATGCCCAATAATGCAACGAGTATGCCTGATGTTATATTGTTTCCCATTTTGTCATTTCTTTTTGTTGTTTATTCTCTTCAACGGACTCCCTTTGTGTATCACCGGACCGAATCCGGGCTGACGCACTGTCGTGGTGGAGAGATCCATGCCTCGGGTCACATTTCCGGCATTACGTTTATCTTTGGCCACGAAATCGTCGAAACTGTAGCTCTCACCGGCATAGCGTTTGATGCGCTTCACGATACTCTCACGGCTGATGGTGCTGTAGTAAGGTATGTCATTGTTCATGCAGCTGTTCTGCTCCGAGCGGAACACTCCACGGTTGTGCATGAAAGCCCCCTCGTAGATATCCACGATGTCGCTGTAACGCGAATCGAATATCAGATGGCTCCAGCCAACCTCATGCATCTTTCCGGTAAGCTCGATATTGTCATACCATCCAAGAGCTTTATAATAGTTAACCGCGTCCACATGCCCGCAGCAGGTGCAATTACATGCATCTATGAATGCGTTATGGTAGATGTATTCGTCGGCGAGCTTTCCGAATCCGTGGCCTCCGGCCTCGTGCTGAATCACACCGCGTGAATCGAGAGGATAGCCGTAGTCGCTCTTCGGACAGAAAGCGATAGCCGCGCCTGACTCCCACATCTGGCAGATGCCGCCGTAGTCAGTACTGTTCGGCACCATGATAATCAGCGTCTGGTCAAGGTTGGCCGCTGTCACTGTAGGAGCCTTGAGCACATAATCGAACACCGCATCATAGTCGCATTTCAGGCCGACACCTCCGGTATAGGTGGTATTGAAACGGTTGTAACGGATTGTATTGATTGTGCCTACTCCCGACTCAGTCGAAAGTGGGAAAGCGGTGTAGACGTTGAAGTAATCGCAGTAAGTGGTGTAAGGCTCTATGCCGAAGAAATACTCTACCTCCTCCTGCATATCGGCAAGGTAAGATCCCGAAGCTATCTCCTCCGCATTATAGCCATCCCCCATTATCACTATGTTGATGCCACCGTTATTACCCTTTGTGGCTTTCTGAAGGGTAAGGAACTCATCCTCACCGTATCGATAGCCATACTGGGTGACATGACAGGAGTGGGTATACTCCTTACCTTTGAGACGGAACACAATGTCACCCTCACGGTTGCCTGAATTACCTCCGAACGCGTTGATGGTGAGTGTAACCTCAGTCTTCTTGTTGCCTGAGTTGGCCGATAGCTGACACCAGTCAGGTTTGGAAGCCACCTCCCATTCCCCTTCGGAGTCAATCACAAGAGTCTGCTTATGCTGTGTGGAGAGGGCACAGGCAACCGCCGGACGGCACACAAGCTCATGATGGGCCGCGATACGCTTGAAATTGCACCACTCTAAGGCAGCCTGATACTGCACTATGGCTGTTTCCGGCACCTCAAGAGTGAAGTTGTCTTTCGCCACACCCTCGAAAGCCCCGCTCTGCACATAGGGTGGAATCTCGCTCTTGCACACAATAGAGCCGATGCCGAAACATCCCTGGAAAGCACCACCATCTTCACCGCCCCAGCCTACATCAGACCTTACATTCTCAAGACTCTCCGGAAATACCAGACCCTCTATGCTGCGGCACTGTGCGAATGCTCCGGCTCCAATTGTAATAAGACCCTCTCCGAATTCCAGCGTTCCCATAAGACGCCAGTTATAGGCGAAGGCTCGATCACCGATTGAAACGAGGGAAGCGGGCAATTTCAACTCACCAGAGAAATCACAATTATAGAAGACATAGTCATCGACTACTTTCAAGTTCTTCGGAAGATTCAATTCTCCACGGAAAGAACAGTTCTGGAAAGCATTATATCCCATTGATGCAACCCCGTCATGCAATGTGAGTGTGCCATTGAATCCACACTCCGAGAAGCATTCATTGGGGATATCAGTCACTCCCTGGGGTATCTCCAATGAACCTGTAAGATTCGAGCACATGAAGAATGCACGGTCACCCAACCGGCGCAGTTTAGCAGGAAGTCTGAGATTACCGTATAAACCTTTACAATTATCGAATGCGTAACCACGGATAATCTCAACATTATCCGGTATCACAAGTTCGCAGGTGAAGCCACATCCGCTGAAAGCTCCGTTATAATAATCGTTACCTTCATCAACAATCTCCGCTATCGACCCGTCATCATTACGGCATGTACCGATATAACGCAGGGTTGAGGGGAGAGTCAATGATCCGGTCAAGGCACGGCATCCGGTGAATGCACCTTGCTGCACATCAATCACACCTTCCGGTATTACCAGCGAACCGGTAAGATTCCGGCAGCCGTAGAATGCCCTGGCTCCGATTGACTTCAGTTTGTCAGGAAGTACAATTCTGGTAAGGCCCGTCTTACCTGCCTGTGTGGCATTATAATAAAACGCACTTCCCGGAATCTGGTCCTCCAGATTGGGCACATTATAGACCTCCTCATTATTCTCGCTCGCTTCAATCTTCACCTCCTTGAGATTGAGTGCCTGAAGGGCGGGCATTGAGTCGCGCATGAAGTAGAAATCGCGACCATCCACACTTCCTGTGATCTTAAGATTCCGAAGAGTGGTATAATCCTTGTTGGCAGCCGTTATCGCGGTTTTGAGTCCGCCGGGGCGCGCTTCCACAACCACATACTCCTGTGCTGTGCCGTCATGGCTAACCAAATCGTTCTCCCACGCAGTGATACTCTCCCCCACCAATGTGAGGGTATAGTCCCCCTGTTCTGATTTACGGTCAACGCGTATCGAGAAGTTGTTCATCTTCCCGGCGACATACTCGAAGTTCTCACTCTTCGAGAATTTATAGGGAAGTCCGTCAATGGTTATCGAAAAGAGCTGCGTACCTGCCGCGATGGTCTGCGGCACAACTATCGCACGCCATTCATCACCCCTTACAGATGGCACTATCGAGTTGGCTCCCACCTCTTTGCCAGGGGTTACCGCTCCGGTAGCAAGGTTGATTGTGGATGTCTGCACGGTGTTTGTCACAAGCACCTGCTTCTTGAGCTGCGTCCATTCCCCGTCGCCGAATCCCGACCCCTCCACAAGAGTGACACGGGCATTAGCCATACGGTGTGACATTGGCAGACGGATTACGTTGGTGGTAGGTTCCACCCCGGCCACCTTCCCCCACAGGAAGTCAGATGCCTCATAGTTACCCATGGAGCCATCATCAAAAGTCTTGCTCTGGTCGGTCTGCACCGTAAACTGATAGGCGTTGACATCATCAGGCGACCCCACCGGATAATAGCCATACACGTCAATCCGGGTATGCTTATCCTTCCAGAACAGGTCGTAGGCTGAATTCCAGCGGTAATTCTCGGCATCAAACGTATGGCGCACGTTGTCGCCACGGTTCCCTTTACTCAGGAGAGTGCCCGGATTATTCCCTTCGTAATCCACGATATAGACACCCATTACATCACCGTTGGCGAATCCCTCATCATTGGCACGTGTCACATACTCCTGGGAGATCTGACCGGACAGATTGATGGTCAGGTCTCCCCCGGAGGTCTGTGCAAATTCACCATATTCATCACGCTGACAGGCAGCGATGACCATGAGCGACGGTATAGTGATAGTCGCTATTGTTTTCAACAGTTTCATAGCCCGTAAGTTAGCAGGTTAAGTTATTCGGCGGTGCCTCCGTAATCCTCGCCATCATTGTCCCAGCTTCCGATAGAGACGTTGATGCCGGCGGAGGTCTTGCTCAGGGTGAGGGTGAAGTTATAATTTTTGCCACTTTCAAAAGTCATCTCCTTCTTGAAATTGTATTCGCGACCGTCCACGGTTACTGTCACAAGGTCTGACTCCGCCACTTTCTGCGGCACCACAACCATCCGGTAGGTGTCGTTCTGTAAAAATGGAGTCATCACCGATGCGTCGCCGGTGGCTGTCACGGCCGATGTGGATAGATTGACTGTGGCATTCGTTTTCAGATTATTTACCTTTACAGCAACATCTGCCGCGGCCAAGCTCTCGGGTGTGAACCCGTTACCGGCCGCAAGTGTGATCGACATCCGGCTCATCACATGATTTGCCAGAATGGAGATTGCCGAGGTTGAGGGGGCCACATCACCGGTCTTACCCACCAGCATATCCGATCCCTTGTAGTTGGCTTCGCCACTCTGGTCCGCCTTTACGGCAAACGGCATTGCCTCAACCGACGCAACAGAAGCTGCATAGGGGTAGTAGAGATAGATATCGGCGTGGGTCTCGTTGTCAAGCCAATATATCTTGCTGTCCGGTTCCCAGGTGCCGTCATAGGTGAAGCGCATGTTATCGACATGATTCCCCTTTGAGAGCAGCGTCCCGGGTTTTCCATCTTTAAAATTCACCACATACAAGCCGATACGGTCGTTGGTCTCAAATCCATAATCGGTAGCTTTTGTAGCGCTGAGAGTGGGACTGATTCTGATTTCCAGTTTCTCGGCAGGAGTCGGGGTATTGTTACCGGGAACTTCCGGCACCTCGCTACCTGATTCCTTGGAACATGCCGAAAGCAAGAGGGCTGCCCCGACAAAAGAGAGGATAAATTTTGAATTGTCCATAGTAGAAATTCGGTTAAAGATGGTTAGATGAGCGGCATATCGCCGGATATGCCGTGTATTACATCGCAAAGTTATCGACTTTAGACCAAATTTCCAAGCCTATTTTAGTTCAAATCGGTTCACAAATTAATTTTATTATTACTGATTTTTCAGGATTACGAATGTAAAGTTACGTCCGGAGGCTATTCCGAGTGCACGTGCCGAGAAGTAACGGACCGGATTACATCGCGTGCAGTCAGGGTGAATCGTGATTCTATCGGTTGCAATTCCGGCGGCATTCAATTCCTTGGTGACAAACTTCACAAGGTCAACATGCGGTTTGATCCCACTCCCAGTTTTATCCCCTGCGGATTCCGATGGACGCACCACACAATCCTCCGGAAATTGCGAGGCGACCTCCTCCCCTACCTCAAAACAGCACACATGAATGCACGGGGCGATATAAGCTTTCATCCTCACGGGAGAAGCTCCAAGCGAACCCATGGCCTTGACACCCTCGCCGATGATATGCGCCACAGCACCGCGCCATCCGGCATGGATGGCAGCCACCACCCCAGCCTCCTCATCTGTGACCACCACCGGCACACAGTCAGCCGTATTCACCCCAATGGCAATCCCTTTCAAGTTTGTCACCACACCGTCAGCCTCACCGAGCATCACACAGGGCGCCCCATCAGCAATACGTGCCTCAAGCATCTCACAATTATCAAGCATCTCAGAGTTATCAAGCATCTCAGAGTTATCAAGCATCTCAGAGTTATCAAGCACAGCAATTTCCGTACCATGCACTTGCCGCGGCATCACCACACACTTGGCATCAATAGCCCGGGCCAGCTCCTCCACACAGGCATCAGTATGCTGTGAAGAATCCCCGGTGTAAGTACACACCGAGAACCCGCTGTAACTATCCTCCGCTGTTACACCACTACAAGCTTTTACCGCACCGACGGGCTTCCGCGAAGTAGTTCCAACCCACACCCTATCATTCCGTACAAAATAATCCACATCCATATCATCAAATCTAAAACATCTGCAAAAGTAATAAAATCCAGCAATAATTTGTCATAAAAGCTGCGACGCGCCTACTTGAAGTAGGGACGCGCCGCGGCGCGTCCACCGGGAATAAAGGTAACCTCTCCCAGGTCTCCCCCCGACAGTATCGGAGCCAATACCTAAACCCGGTACTGGCTCCGATTATATTGGGAATCAAAAGAGATAAGTCTTATGTAGCCTACGAAAGAATCTCAAGCACTTTTTCAATCGGCAAATTCACCACACCGGCTATCGTTGTCTCGTCAATCCCTTTCTCATGCATCGAACGTATAATCTTTTCACGCTCTTCAGCTCGACCCTCAGCTCTACCCTCAGCTCTACCTTCGGCTCGACCCTCAGCCAGGCCTTCGGCTCTCCCCTCGTCACGGGCTGTGTCGAGCACGTCGTTCTGAACCATGATGTTGT
>CANPMT010000026.1 GCA_947575235.1 uncultured Porphyromonadaceae bacterium | reverse complement strand
GTGAAGACCCACGAGCTCACACATCCCGTAGCCTTCTTCTACCCCACTCTCACAACCGACAGCGAGGGTATGCTTAACGTCGACTTCACGACGCCCGACCTCAACACCACCTGGCAGTTCCAGCTCGTCAGCTACACCGACTCGCTCCTCACCACGACACTCATGCTCGACGCCACGGCGTCGAAACCGGTAATGGTGAGCATGAACCAGCCGCGCTATCTGCGCACGGGCGACAAGGCCACAATCTCGGCCACCCTCTTCAACAACTCAGACAAACCGCTCGACATATCGGGCCGCATCGAGGTGATCAACCCCGCCACCGGCAAGACCGTAGCCACAGTCACCTCCCGTCCCGAGCGCCTCCTCCCCTCCGCCAACCGCACCCTCACCCTCGACTTCGACACCCCCTCCGACTGCACCGATCTGATTGTAAGGGCCTATGCAATAGGAGGCAACCACTCCGACGGCGAACAGACAACGGTACCGGTTCTCCCCTCCTCGACACCCGTAACCGAGGCCACCCAATTCTACCTTGGTCTCAACCCGGGCGAATTCACCATACGCCTCCCCAAATACCGCAAAGACGCGACCCTCACGCTGAAATACTGCAACAACCCCGTGTGGGAATGCCTCAACTCCCTCCCCGCAGTCGCCACCCCCGACTCCGACAACATCCTCGCCCTAACCCGGGCCCTCTACGCCAACTCCCTCGCCGCCCACCTCCTCACCCTCTACACCCCGATGCCGCCCTCAACCCCGGCAACAACTCCGGCAACCGAAGCCGCTACCCAGACAACAGCAGCCAATCAGGCAGCAGCTTCTCAAGCACCAGCCAATCAGGCACCAGCTTCCCAAGCACCAGCTTCTCAGGCACCAGCTTCTCAGGCAGCAGCTTCTCAGACACCAGCTTCTCAGGCAGCAGCTTCTCAGGCAGCAGCAGCCACATACAGTGCAGCACTTCCCTCTCTGCTGGAGCGCATCAAAGCTCTCCAGAACGCCGACGGCGGTTGGAGCTGGTGCCCCGGCATGAACTCATCCCTCTACATGACAGTCAGCGCCCTGACAAACTTCGGAGCGATGCAACAAAACGGCGCCCTCCCCGCCGATTGCGCCGACATGCTAACAAAAGCCATAGCCTACTGTGACGGCCAATACGTACAAAACTGGCAAAAAAACAACTACAAATTCTCCACCACCGACCTCCTCCGCTATCTCTACGCCCGCCAGCAATGCCTCACTCCGGCAAAACAGCCAAACACAGCTAAGCAAGCCCCCTCATCCCAGGAAGCAAACTCAGCCGAGCAAGCCCCCTCACCCCAGGAAGCAAACTCAGCTAAGCTGTCTAAGTCCTCCACCTTGGGGCCACGGCCCCAAGGGTCAGCTGTCCCCGCCTTCCTCACCCTCTACAAAGCAGCCATCGATGCCATAATCAACGAATGGCGCAACTTCAGCATCTACGACAAAGCCACAGCAGCAATCGTCCTCACCCGCGCCGAAGCAGCTCAGCCCAATGCCGAAGTAGCTCAGCAAAACACCGAAGCAAGCCAGCAAAACACCAAAGCCAAGGAAGCGACGGCACAGATTCTGGAATCGCTGAAGCAATATGCCTCCCACACCCCCACAGGAGGCTGGTGGTATGACAATCTGGCCTCCGGCCCCATGGGCATGAACTCCCTCCTCACAACAGCCCGTGTCCTCGAAGCCTTCACCACCGCAACCCAGACAACCCCAGCCCAGACAACCCAGACAGCCCAGACCACCGCAGCCCAAACTGCCCACACAACCGCAGCCCAAACCACCCAGGCTGCCGCAGCCAAAACTGCCCAAACCACCGATAATACGGAAGCCATAGACGGTCTCCGTCAATGGCTCGTACTCCAGAAAGAGACCGAAGACTGGTCAACGCGCCCCTACACCGTCGAGATCACCTCCGCCATCCTCTCAGCCGGCACAAGCCAGACCCCCGGCACAGACTGGACAGGAGCAACATCTATTCCCGAAATAACCCTCAACGGCAAGCCTATCAACCTCCAGCCAAGCAACGCCCAGGCTCAAGCAAACGCACAGGCCCAAGCAAATGCCCAAGCAAAAGCAAATGCCCAAGCAAAAGCAAATGCCCAAGCAAAAGCCCAAGCCCAAGCAAATGCCCAGGCTCAGTCGTCTAAGTCGGTCACCTTGGGGCCATGGCCCCAAGGGTTCAACACCGGCTCCTTCACCATTCCGATTGAGGCAAAAGCCGCCTCAGGCAAAGAGCTGAAGATTGTCAAGACCTCCGAAGGCCCAGCCTGGGGAGGCATAGTCAGCACCTACGTCGCCCCCATAGCTGGCGTAAAAGCCGCTGCCAGCCCCAACCTCTCCATCACCAAAACCCTCACCCTCCTCCCCCCCGACAATACCGCCCCCACGCAAGCCGCCCCAGTCGGCAATACCCCCGCCTCTGAAGCCGCTCTCTCAGCCAATACCCCAGCTTCAGAAGCCACCCAAACTGCCAATAGCCCCGCCTCACAAGCACCCCAAGCCGGCAATAGCTCTGAGCCGTCTCTCGTTCGTGCATCGGGCCATGGCCCGATGGTGCCGTATCACGTCGGCGACAAAGTGAGAATCACCCTCACGATAACCGCCGCCAAAGACATGGATTACGTGGAGCTCACCGACGAGCGCTCAGCCTGCCTCGAGCCCGACAACCAGCTCTCCGGCTACGCCGGCTCCGTTCTCCATCCCGCCTTCGGCAGCAACGCCTCCATCGGCAGCCATCCTTCCCCAGGCAGCAACAGCCTCGGTGCCTACCGTGAAGTGCGCGACACACGCACCACATTCTTCATCCCCTTCCTCCCCAAAGGCACCCACACAATAACCTACGACTGCCACATCGACCGTGCCGGCACCTACGCCTTAGGCATAGCCTCAGCCGTAAGCCGCCTCTCCGACCTCACCGCCGCCCACTCCGCCGGCCAGGAGATAACAGTCGAACCCGCGCAGTCAAGCAAGGCTCAAGCCAATGCTCAGCAGACAAGCAAAGCACAAGCCAACGCCCCGCAGACAAGCAAAGCAGAAGCTAACGCCCAGCAGGCAAGCAAAGCACAAGCCAAAGCCCTGCAGACAAGCAAAGCAAAAGCAAACGCCCTGCAGGCAAGCAAAGCTCAAGCCAATGCTCAGCAGACAAGCAAAGCTCAAGCAAACGCCCAGCTGCCAAGCGAAGCACAAGCCAATGCCCTGCAGACAAGCAAAGCACAAGCAAACGCCCAGCTGCCAAGCGAAGCACAAGCAAATGCACAAGCAAATGCAGGAGCCGATGCCAATCCCGCGCTGCCAAGCGACGCACAAGCTCAGTCGTCTAAGTCAACCCCCATGGGGCCACGGCCCCATGGGTCGGTAGCACCCCAGTCTGCACCTCAGTCGGAAGCCGACAAGCTCCGCGCAGCTTACCGTGCCGAAATAGCAGCCAAGAACCGTCCCGGCACCAAGGCCGCCAACTTCTCCTTCACAACCCGCGACGGCAAAAAACAGTCGCTCCACAAGTTGAAGAGCAAGAAGAATATCCTTCTGCTTTTCTACGACCCCGACTGCGACCACTGCCAGGAGGTAATCGAAACTCTAAGAAATGGAGAATATGAGGAGAAATACACAATCATGGCCATCGACACCGAAGAAGACCGCGAACTATGGGATGAAACAGCTCCGGCTCTCCCGGAAGACTGGACCGTAGGCTTCGCCCTCGATCCTATACAGGAGAATGAGACCTACGTCTTCGACACAATGCCGACAATCTACCTCCTGGCCCCCAACAAGAAAGTGCTTTTGAAAGAAGCCAATCTCTCCGATTTGTAGCATTCCTCCAGTATCTTCTGCCTCTCCTCCCCCAATCTGAAGCCTCCCTCAAATCTGCCGCCTTCCCCAAATCGGCACCCTCCCAAGCTTAGCTGCTTCCCCGTCCAGAGTGGAGGCTTATCGCACGGAGGGGCAGCATATCGCAACGAGGGGAGGCTATCGCAACGAGGGGAGGCTATCGCAACGAGTGGAGGCTATCGCAACGAGGGGCAGCTTATCGCAACGAGGGGAGGCTTATCACACCGAGGGGAGGCTTATCACACGGATTTGGATGTTGAATGTCCCGGAGTTGGAGGTTGTCTCTCGTTCGTGCATCGGGTCCCCGACCCGATGGTGTCGTCCCTACAAAATACACCCTCTCTCAATAAAAATGCATCCCTCTCTCAATAAAAATACATCCCTCTCTCAATCAAAATGCCTCCCTCTCTCACTATAGCTGCAATTACAGCCGCAATGCAATTCAATTTGCATTTGCGGCTTTTTTTTATTAACTTTACGCCAAATTCCACTTAAGTGAACTATGGCCGAAGATTTTGAATTACCAGACAACGCAACCAATAACCCCGCCGACCAGGAGCCGACTGCCAAACAGCCCAACGGCTCCGATCAGCAGCCCGAAGCCAAACAGCCCAACGGCTCCGACCAGCAGCCAACTGCCAAGCTAACCTCCCCCAAAAAGGAGCGCACTGCCAAACTAACCTCCTCGGCAAAGGAGGCAAATGCCAAGCTACCCTCCGCGGCAGAGGAGCCCGAAGGCAAGCTAACCTCCTCGGAAGAGGAGCCCGAAGCCAGGCTAACCTCCGCGGCTGAGGAGCCCGAAGCAAAACTAACCTCCGCGGCAGAGGAGCCGTCCGCTGAGCTAACTTCCTCAGCCCAGGAGCCGACAGGCGAGGCAACCATCACCGACAAAAAGACAGTCCTTTCCGGAATGTTCCGAAACTGGTATCTCGAATATGCCAGTTATGTTATTCTCGAGCGAGCCGTCCCCCACATTGAGGATGGTCTCAAACCCGTACAACGACGCATCCTGCACTCTATGCAGACCCTCGATGACGGCCGATTCAATAAAGTTGCCAACATCGTGGGCAACACCATGCAGTATCACCCCCACGGCGACGCCTCGATCGGCGATGCCCTCGTGCAGCTCGGCCAGAAGGAACTGCTCGTCGACACCCAGGGTAACTGGGGCAACATCCTCACCGGCGACTCCGCAGCCGCTCCCCGTTACATCGAGGCACGCCTCTCGGAATTCGCCCTCGAGACCGTCTTCTCCCCCAAAATCACAGAATGGACCCCCTCTTACGACGGCCGCAAGAAGGAACCGGTAACCCTCCCGGTGAAGTTCCCCCTACTCCTCGCACAGGGTGTGGAGGGTATCGCCGTAGGTCTATCCTCGAAGATCCTCCCCCACAACTTCAACGAGATATGCGACGCCGCCACGGCTTACCTCCACGGCGAACCCTTCCGACTTATCCCCGACTTCCAGACCGGCGGTCTGCTCGACGCCTCGCGATATAACGACGGCGCACGCGGCGGCAGCGTGAAAGTGCGCGCGAAAATCGAGAAAATCGACAACAAGACACTCTCCATAACCGAACTCCCCTTCGGCAAAACCACCACCACTCTTATCTCTTCTATCCTCTCGGCCATGGAGAAGGGTAAGATCAAGATCAGGAAGGTCGATGACAACACGGCCGCCACGGCTGAAATCCTCGTGCATCTCATCCCGGGCACATCGTCCGACAAGGCTATCGACGCCCTCTACGCCTTCACCGACTGCGAGGTGAGCATCTCACCAAACTGTTGCGTGATTGTCGACCGCAAACCGAAGTTCATGACGGTGAGCGAACTGCTACGCTTCTCTGTCGACCATACCCGCGAACTGCTCCGCCGCGAACTTGAGATCAAACTCGGCGAGACCCACGAGACACGCCTCTATTGCTCGCTCGAGAAAATATTCATCGAGGAGCGTATATATAAGGATAAGGAGGTGGAGGAGGCCACCGACATGGACGCGGCAATCGCCCATGTGGATAAACGCCTCGACCCCTTCAAGAAGGATTTCTTCCGCGAGGTGACCCGCGACGACCTTGTGCGTCTCTGGGAAATCAAGATGGGACGTATACTGAAGTTCAACTCGCAGAAGGCCGACGAACGTATAGCGGCCCTCCAGAAGGATATCGAGCGTCTCCAGTTCGACCTCGACCATATCGTGGAATACACCTGCGCATGGTATGCCCACCTCAAGGAGAAGTATGGCGAGGCGTTCCCGCGCCGTACGGCCCTGCGCGGCTTCGACTCGATCGAGGCGGCGAAGGTGGCCGAGGCTAACAAACGCCTCTATTTCGACAAGTCGGGCGGATTCGTCGGCACCGGTCTGAAGGATAACGAGTTCCTCTTCACCTGCTCCGACATCGACGACATCCTGATAATCTACCGCGACGGCACGTACAAGATTGTAAAGGTGCAGGATAAGCTTTACGTCGGGAAGAAGATCATACACATCGGCCTCTTCAAGAAGGGTGACAAGCGCACGGTATATAACGTGATCTACCGCAACGGCGGCAAGGATGCCTATTCCTACAAGAAGCGTTTCTTCATCACGGGTCTCACCCGCGAGAAGGAGTACACCCTCACCAAGGGACTTCCGGGCTCGCGCGTGGAGTGGCTCACCTGCAACCCCAACGGCGAGGCTGAGGTGGTGAAGGTGGTGCTCAAGGATGAACCGAACGAGACCGGGCGCCGTCCACGCGCCAAGGAGGTGATGGTGAATTTCGCCGACCTCGACATCAAGGGTAAGGAATCGCTCGGCAATCTCGTCACGAAGTATCAGATCGACGACGTCCGACTCGTGGAGAAGGGCTCGAGCACCCTCGGCGGACGCGAGGTATGGTTCGACCGCGACGTGCTCCGTCTCAACTATGACGGGCGCGGCGAGAGTCTCGGCGTGTTCCAGGGCGACGACCTCGTGCTCATCATCACGAAGACCGGCGAGTTCTTCACCTCATCTTTCGCCGATTCCAACCATTACGACGACAACATCCTGCGGATCGAGAAGTTCGACCCGCACAAGATATGGACCCTCGCGCTCAACGACAGCGCGTTGGGCTTCCCCTACCTGAAACGTTTCGCGTTCGAGCCCTCGGCCAAACCGCAGCGTTTCGTGGGCACGGATGCCTCCTCCTCAATCATCCTGCTCACCGACACTTTCTACCCGCGCATCGGGGTGAAGTTCGGCGGCGCCGACGAGATCCGTCCGTCGCTTGAGATTGACGCTGAGGAATTTATCGGTGTGAAGAGCTTCAAGGCTAAAGGTAAGCGTATATCCACCTATACCATCGGGGAGATCACCGAACTCGAACCACTCCGCTTCCCTCCCGAACCGGAACCGGAGCCGGAGCCGGAGACACCCGACGAACCGGAGGAGCCTCAGGAGGAGAGCCAGAACCCGAAGGTGGTGATGGGCGACCTCTTCGCGCTCCCTGACGATGACACCTCCGGCTCTATCCCTACTGAAAATCCCACACCCGATGATGAAGCATAAACTACTGTCCGGCCTGCTTATGGCAGCCTCGGCCCTCCCGGCTTTCGCCCAAAGCGAGGCTTCAGCCCAGAGCAAGACTTCGCTCCCGGGCGGTGAGTCGCGACCTGTCACGTCGGTCTATGCCGTCGAGATGGGCAGCCACGACGTGCTGGCCACCTATCTCTCCCCCCTCCATTACAAGGGTACGCGCTACGGAGTGTCG
The DNA here is from genome assembly GCA_947575235.1 of uncultured Porphyromonadaceae bacterium. Taxonomy (GTDB): domain Bacteria; phylum Bacteroidota; class Bacteroidia; order Bacteroidales; family Muribaculaceae; genus Lepagella. The sequence continues at coordinate 31,073 of CANPMT010000026.1, read as the reverse complement.
GGCGAATGGAGCAAGGCGATGCCTTTCTCCCCGGAACATGCCGTGATGCAGTTTGACGGCGCGGCCCACTTCTCGCGTATGCTCAACCCGGCGCAGACCGCCTCGATGGTGGGTCTGACGGCCGATTTCAACTGGGGTATGTCGTGGCGCACCCGTCTCCCTTACGACATACAGGTGACAGCGGGTGGTGCCGTGGGTATCTATGGCGGCGCATACTGGCTGCTGCGCAACGGCAACAACCCGGTCGAGGCCATCGCCAACGTCTCGCTCTCGCTGCGGGCCTCCGTGTCGCGGCCCTTCCGCATCGGCCGCCTCCCGGTGCTGCTGCGCGACGAGGTACGCCTCCCCTCGGCAAGCCTCTTCTTCTCGCCTGAATATGGCGAGACTTACTATGAGATTTACCTCGGCAACCACAAAGGACTCCTCCACGGCGGCTGGTGGGGCAACAATTTCCGTATCGACAACCTCCTCTCGGCCACTCTCGATTTCGGTCGCACGGCCATGACCGTAGGCTACCGTTTCGAGGCTTACACGCAATGGGCCTGTCAGCTCAACACGCGCCTGACGAGCCATAGTTTCGTGATCGGTGTCATACCGGGCGGTATCGGTCTGAAGAAGCGTCCCAACCGTATACCGTCGGAGGTGGTCTATTCAATTTACTGATGATGAAGATGAAACGTAATATAATACGCAAGGCGGCGCTGACCGTCGGAGTGGGAATGGCTCTCACCCTCCTCCCGTCATGCCACGACGAACCCGACTACGGCAACGACCTCTACGGCAATTTCGACGCCCTCTGGGAGATTGTCGACCAGCGCTATTGTTTCTTCCGCGAGAAGGATATCGACTGGGCCGACATCGGAGAGCGTTACCGCGCCCTGATCGACGAGGAGACGACCTCGATCGACCTCTTCTTCATCTGCTCGGCCATGATCAATGAATTGCGCGACGGACATGTAAATCTCTCTTCGCGCTATGACACAAGCTATTACCGCGAGTGGTGGACGGCCTACCCCCAGGATTTCAACCTGCGCACTCTGCAGGAGAATTACCTGGAGTTCAACTGGCTCTCCACAAGCGGCATAATGTATAAGCAGCTCCCTGGGGAGATTGCCTATATGTATTACCCCTCCTTCTCGTATACTGTCGGGGAGACGTCGCTCGACTATATCCTGGCTATCCTTCACAACAGCCGCGGACTGATAATCGACATCCGCGACAACGGCGGGGGTGCCCTCACAAATATATCTACCCTCGTGGGACGGTTCATCGACCACAAGATTACCGGCGGATACATCCTGCACAAGACAGGGCCGGGGCACGGCGACTTCTCGGAGCCGTATCCCGTTGAATACGAACCCGCTGAACCGGGACGCATCAAGTGGGACGGTCCGGTAGTGCTTCTCACCAACCGCTCATGTTTCTCGGCGGCCAACGACTTCACCTCGGTCATGAAGAGCCTCCCCAACGTCACAGTCGTGGGGGCGAAGACCGGTGGAGGCGGGGGGCTGCCCTTCTCCTCGGAGGTGCCCATCGGCTGGTCGATACGCTTCTCGGCCTGTCCCCTCCTCTCCCCGGAGGGAGAATGCATCGAGGAGGGGGTGGACCCGTCCGAAGGACATGAGGTACACTCCCTCCCCGAAGAACTCGCGGCGGGCAAGGACGCCATCCTCGACCACGCGATCGACCTGCTGAAAGACCTCCCCCTCCCGGAGCCACCCGACGAGGACTAACCCCGCCAAGCAACCCCGGCGCCGAAGCAACCTCAGCGGCGAAGCAAAGGAAAGCTATTCCTCAGCGGCGAGCAAGGGAAAGCTATTACTCAGCGGCATATGAGAGCACCGTAGGGCTCTCGACATCGACGCCATACTGGCGGGCGAACCGCAGGATAGCCCTCGCCAACTTCGGCTTAAGCTCCTCCGGGCAATAACGGAAATAAGCCTCAGCGGCTCTCACATGAGCCGCGTCAGGCATAGGATACTCTCTTCTCTCGGGAAGACCATAGAGGCTGTCAGGAAGCTCCTTCCTCTCCTCAGCATTAAGAATGTCACTCATAATCTGATATTTTTAATAAACAATCATCTGATTTGTAATAAATCATCGTTATAATAATAACGCCCTCTCCTCCCCTCCGGTTTGCGCAAGCAAATACAAAAGCCAAAGCCAAGAGCCAAAAGCCAGAAGCCAGAAGCCAAAGCCAGAAGCCAAAGCCAGAAGCCAAAGCCAAGAGCCAAGAGCCAAGAGCTAAGGCCAAGGCTAAAGTGAAGGCTAAGGCGAAGGCCAAGAGCTAAGGCTCATTGGTCTCAGTCCCCCGCCTCCGGGGCCACGGCCCCGGAGGTCCCCCGCAGGCAAAAAAAGCAACAACCAAAGCATAAACAAAACATATGTGGAAATTTAATCCTATTTTCAAGACAATCATCTGGGGCGGCGACAAGATCGCCCCGTTCAAAGGCATCGAGACAACCCAGACTTCCATCGGCGAAAGCTGGGAAATCTCCGGCGTGGAAGGCTCCGAATCTATCGTGGCCGACGGCCCCGATGCCGGTCTCACACTCACTCAGCTCATCAAAAAGCACGGTGCATCCCTCCTCGGCGAGAAGAACTACAAGAAATATGGCGACACATTCCCCCTCCTCATCAAATTCATCGACGCACGCCAGGACCTCTCCGTACAGGTGCACCCCACCGACGAACTCGCACGCGAGCGCGGCGGCAAATTCGGCAAGACCGAGATGTGGTATGTGCTCGGAGCCGAGAAAGGAGCCCGCCTCGCCAACGGCTTCAACCGTCCCGTCGACAAGAATGAGTATGAGCACCTCGTGGAGACAGGCGAGATTATGGACGTGCTGAATTTCAACACAATCGCCCCGGGCGATACCTTCTTCATCCCCGCCGGCCGCGTCCACGCCATCGGCAAGGGCTGCTTCGTGGCCGAGATCCAGGAAACCTCCGACATCACCTACCGCCTCTACGACTACAAGCGCGTCGACCAGGATGGCAACGAACGACAGCTCCACACCAAGGAGGCCTTCGACGCTATCAATTTCAACGACACCGAGGGCAAACCGGTGGAATACACAATCCGCCGCGACCTCCCCATCAACCTCGTCACATCACCCTTCTTCACCACCAACATCTGGCAGATTGACCATGAGGTGATGCGCGACTATTCGGAATGGGATACCTTCGTGGCTATCATCTGCACAAAGGGTAAGGCCACCCTCTCCACTGGCGACGACTCTGTCGAGATGAAGGAGGGCATGTCGGTGCTCATCCCCGCCTCCTGCAGCCGCCTCACCATTACCCCGAAGGGGGTGTTCGAGGCCCTCGAAACCTATATAAAGTGATTTTTGTAGCCTGAATCGTGGGAAATTCGCAAATTTCTATGTAAATTTGCACGTTTAAACCTTATCACGGGCAGTCGGAATCCGTTCCGGCTGCCCCGACGTGATAGGTTAAAATACTTATATTACTGAATTACAGAATTTTATCAAACTACAGAGATGTATAGAGACAAGACATGCGGTGAACTGCGACTCTCCGACGCCGGCAAAAACGTTACCATAGCCGGATGGGTGCAGCGTACCCGTAAGATGGGCGGCATGACCTTCGTTGATGTCCGCGACCGTTATGGCATCACTCAGGTGGTGTTCGATTCCGACCACGAGGACAATTCTCTTTTCAACGCCGCAAACGCCCTCGGACGCGAGTTCGTGGTGCAGGTGAGCGGCAAAGTGGCCGAACGCACCAGCAAGAACCGCAACATCCCCACAGGCGAGATCGAGATTATCGCTGACTCGCTTAAGGTGCTCAACCGCAGCGAGATTCCTCCCTTCACTATCGAGGATAACACCGACGGCGGCGACGACCTCCGGATGAAATACCGCTATCTTGACCTCCGTCGTCCCTCTGTGCGCGCCAACCTCGAACTGCGCCACCGTATGGCTTTCGAGATCCGCCGCTACCTCGACTCGGAGGGTTTCCTCGAGATCGAGACCCCGGTGCTCGTGAAGTCTACACCTGAGGGCGCACGCGACTTCGTTGTCCCCTCGCGCATGAACCCGGGCGAGTTCTACGCCCTCCCGCAGAGCCCGCAGCTCTTCAAGCAGCTCCTCATGGTGAGCGGCTTCGACCGCTATTTCCAGATCGCGAAGTGCTTCCGCGATGAGGACCTCCGCGCTGACCGTCAGCCCGAGTTCACCCAGATCGACTGCGAGATGAGTTTCGTTGAGCAGGAGGATGTCATCCGCACTTTCGAGGGTCTGGTGAAGCATATCTTCAAGTATGTCAAGGGTATCGACTTCACGGAACCCTTCCCCCGCATGACGTGGAACGACGCTATGCGTCTCTACGGCAGCGACAAACCCGATATCCGCTTCGGCATGCCGTTCGTTGAGCTTACCGACCTCGTGAAGGGTCACGGCTTCTCGGTTGTCGACGACGCCGAGCTCACCGTGGGCATCGTGGCTCCCGGTTGCGCCGGCTACACCCGCAAGCAGATCGACGAGCTCACCGAGTTCGTTAAACGTCCGCAGGTGGGCGCCAAGGGTCTGATGTGGGTTAAGGTTGAGCCCGACGGCTCCTTCAAGAGCTCTGTCGGCAAGTTCTTCACCGCAGAGCAGCTCGGCGAGTGGGCCACCCGCATGGAGGCCAAACCCGGCGACCTCATGCTCATCATGAGCGGCGAGAAGATGAAGACACGCAAGCAGCTCTGCGAGCTCCGTCTGGAGATGGGCAACCGTCTCGGTCTGCGCGACCGCAACGTCTTCGCCCCCCTCTGGGTGGTTGACTTCCCCCTCTTCGAGTGGGACGAGGAGACCCAGCGCTATTACGCTATGCACCATCCCTTTACCTCACCCAACCCCGAGGATATCGACAAACTGCGCACTGACACGGGCAATGTACGCGCCACAGCCTACGACATCATCGTCAACGGCACAGAGCTCGGAGGCGGTTCAATCCGTATCCACGACGCCAAGCTCCAGGACGAGATGTTCGAGCTTCTCGGCTTCACCCCCGAGAAGGCCGAGGAGCAGTTCGGCTTCCTCATGAACGCCTTCAAATTCGGTGCCCCCCCTCACGGCGGTCTCGCCCTCGGCTTCGACCGCTTTGTCTCCATCCTGGCAGGTCTCGACACCATCCGCGACGTCATCGCCTTCCCGAAAAACAACTCGGGCCGCGACGTCATGAACGAGTCACCCTCACCTATCGACCAGGCACAGCTCGAGGAGCTTAACCTCGAGCTGAAACCCGCAAAATAAGTATGATGCTTAAAGTCAAGGACATAGCAAAAGCAATTGAAGATTTCGCCCCCAAGGGCCTGCAGGAGTCGTACGACAACGCAGGCCTCCAGGTGGGCGACCCTGAAATGGAAGTCGCCGCGGCTCTCCTCTGTCTCGACGTCACCGAAGAGGTGCTCGACGAGGCCCTGGAACGCCGCTGCAATCTCATCGTCTCACACCATCCCCTCCTCTTCAAAGGACTCAAGGAGGTGACGGGACGCACCGCCACCGAGCGCATCGTGATGCGCGCCATCCGCGAGAACGTGGCCATCTATTCGGCCCATACCAACCTCGACTCCACCTGGGAGGGTGTCAGCCATCAGATAGCGCATATCCTGAAGCTCACCAATCTCAGCGTGCTCGAACCGAAGGAGGGTAACCCCGAGGCCGGTCTCGGCGTGATCGGCGACGTGCAGCCCACCCCCAAACTGGAGTTCCTCCGTAATATAAAGGAGGCTTTCAAGGTGCGCGCCCTGCGCTATTCGGCCCAGAGCCCGCAACTTGTGGTGCGCAAAGTGGCCGTATGCGGCGGCTCCGGCGCCTCGCTCATACGCGAGTCTATCCGCCGCGGCGCCGACGTCATCGTCACGGGCGATGTGAAATATCACGACTTCACCACCTATGGACTCGACATCATCATAGCCGACATAGGCCACTATGAGAGCGAGCTCTGCACACGCGAGCTCCTGTCGCGCATCATCCGCCAGACCTACCCCGACTTCGTCACTTATTTCGCCGAGACGGAGACAAATCCTGTAAAATACATGTAACACCCCACCATAGATATGGCTACAGAAAAAAAGAACGACAAAGAACGCAGCGTGGAGGAACGTCTCCAGAGCCTTTTCCAGCTGCAGACCTATCTCTCTGAGATCGACCGCATCAAGATTCTCCGCGGCGAGCTCCCCAACGAGGTGAAGGACCTCGAGGATGAGATCATACGTTACCAGACCCGTATCCAGAAACATAAGGACGAGATCGAGGAGCTCAAGGCTTTCGTTGTCCGCAAGAAGGATGAGATCATCGAGCGCAAGGATAAGATAGCACGCTATGACGACCAGATCAATAACGTGCGCAACAACCGCGAGTTCGCCTTCCTCGAGAAGGAGAAGGAGTTCGAGGGTCTTGAGATTGAGCTCGCCGAGAAGAATATCCGCGAGGCACTCGAGAAACAGCAGCAGAAGACCGCCGACATCGCGCGCGCCGAGGAGGAGCTCGCCGACAATGAGCATATCCTCGTGGAGAAGCGCAAGGAGCTGGAGGATATCGTCAACGAGACCCGCCTCGAGGAGGAGAATATCCGCGCCAAGGCCAAGGAGCTCGAGACAAAGATCGACGACTACACCTTGGCTGCCTTCAAGCGTATCCGCAAGAACGCCCGCAACGGTCTTGGCATCGTCACCGTACAGCGCAGCGCCTGCGGCGGCTGCTTCAACCGCATCCCGCCCCAGCGTCAGCTCGAGATCAAGATGCACAAGAAGGTGATTGTATGCGAATACTGCGGCCGCATCATGGTAGACGGCGCCCTCGTAGGCATCGAGCAACCGGTAGTGGAGGCACCCGCCAAACCGAAACGCAAACTCAAATCCTCCCTCTGACCAACTACCACCCGGCAAAAAAACACCCACGCGTTGACGTAGGGACGCGCCGCGGCGCGTCCACAGGTCAAAAAAAACCACCCACGCGTCAATTGACGTAGGGACGCACCGTGGCGCGTCCACAGGTCAAAAAAACCACACGTCAATCGACGTAGGGACGCGCCGCGGCGCGTCCACCGGTCAACCATTACAATAAAATTGTTTGAAAGCCTCCAACTATTACAACTATTAACAACTACGTTGTGGTGCAACACCAACTATTACAACTATTAACAACTATTAGTTGTAATAAAAATTAGTTGTTAATAGTTGTAATAGTTGGAGGCTTTCGTTATAATATATTATTGTTGTAAACAGTTCTAATAATTGGAGACAAACCAAGTAAAACAATATTAGTTGAATGAGGAACGAACAAGAATTAGAAGGCGTGACGCTGTTAGGCAACCAAGGCACAACCTACCCTACCGACTACGCCCCCGGTCTCCTCGAGACCTTTGAAAATAAACACCCCGAGAACGAGTACGTCGTAACCTTCGACTGCCCCGAGTTCACAACCCTCTGTCCGAAGACCGGCCAGCCTGACTTCGGCCGCATCATCATATCCTACATACCCCGCCAGCGCATGGTAGAGAGCAAGAGTCTCAAGCTCTACCTCTTCAGCTTCCGCAACCACGGCGACTTCCATGAAGACTGCGTCAACATCATAATGAAAGACCTCTGGCGCCTCATGGATCCCAAATACATCGAGGTACGCGGCATCTTCATGCCCCGTGGTGGCATCTCCATCCACCCCTTCGCCAACATGGCCGACCCCGACCACCAGGCCCTCCTCCTCTCCCGCCGCGAAGCCTACTTCCGCACCCTCTAATAAGCAGCCAGAAGACGGAGCAAGGAGCACAGGCTTCCAGCCTGTAACAAAAGCCGGAGCCAGAACCACATCCTTCCAGCCTGTACCAAAAGAAGGAGTAAGTAGCACAGGCTTCCAGCCTGTCACAAAATAAGGAGCAAGGAACACAGGCTTCCAGCCTGTACCCAAAGAAAGAGCAAAAACAATGCAAAAAGACTCAATCATAATCCTCTCAGGCGGTATGGACAGCACAACCCTCCTCCACTACCGCAAAGACCGCATAGCCCTCGCCGTAAGCTTCGACTACGGCTCAAACCACAACGCCCGTGAAATCGAGTGCGCCGCCCAACAATGCCGCCTGCTCGGCATCGAACACCTCGTCATACCCCTCGACTTCATGGCAAAATACTTCCGCAGTTCCCTCCTCAGCGGAGCCGACGCCATACCAGAAGGACACTACGCCGACGACAACATGAAATCGACCGTCGTACCCTTCCGCAACGGCATCATGCTCTCCATAGCCTGCGGACTCGCCGAATCCCGCGGTCTGAAACACGTGATGATGGCCAACCACGGCGGCGACCATGCCATCTACCCCGACTGCCGTCCCGAATTCGTCGACGCCATGAGCCAGGCCATGAAGGCCGGCACATACGACGGCGTCACCATCGAGGCCGCATTCACCAACATCACCAAAGGCGACATCGCCCGACTCGGCCACCGCATCGGCGTGGACTTCTCCCACACCTACTCCTGCTACAAGGGTGGGGAGCGGCACTGCGGCAAATGCGGAACATGCGTCGAGCGCCGCGAGGCCTTCGCCGAAGCCGGCATCCCCGACCCCACCCCCTACGACAATTAACCTGTGGACGCGCCAATTGACGTACGGACGCGTCCACCGGTCAAACCCCCGGTCAAAGTACGGCCGCGCATGGTCGGACCCGCCCCCAGACGTACGGACGCGCCCCGCCGGGGCCCGCCCCCCGCGACAACCCCCCCTACATGGTCCGCCCCCCCCATTTGACGTACGGACGCGCCGCGGCGCGTCCACCGGTCAAACCCCCGGTCAAACCCCCGGTCACCCCCACGGTCACCCCCCACGGTCAAACCCCACCGGTCAAAACCGCAAAAAAACCAAAAAATGTACTACGTAAAGAAAAGATTCGAAATAAGCGCTGCCCACCGTCTCGAACTGAGCTACAAGAGCAAATGCACCAACCTCCACGGCCACAACTGGATTGTCACCGTGGAATGCCGTGCAGCCGAGCTCAACCAAGACGGTATGGTAGTCGACTTCACCCACATAAAAGAGATGGTCATGGACCGTCTCGACCACGCCGTAATCAACGACGTGATCCCCTGCAACCCCACAGCCGAGAACATCGCCCGCTGGATAGTTGACACCGTCCCCAACTGCTGGCGCTGCGAGGTACAGGAGAGCGAAGGTAACACAGCAATCTACGAGAAAGATTGACCGACAATCCAACACCAACGAGTATCAATGAGAAAGATTAACGAGATATTCTACTCACTGCAAGGGGAGGGTGCCCATGCCGGACATCCCTCGGTATTCGTCCGCTTCTCAGGGTGCAACAAGAGATGCCCCTTCTGCGACACCCGCCACGAAGAGGGCACCCTGATGACCGACGACGACATAATCCGCGCCGTCAAACTCTACCAGGCCGACTGGGTAATCCTGACGGGAGGTGAACCCTCCCTATGGATCGACTCCGAATTCGTACGGCTCCTCAAAAAAGCCACCGGCAAGAAAGTAGCCATCGAAACCAACGGCACCAACCCCCGCCCCCCCGCAATCGACAGGGTAACAGTCGCCCCCCAAGTCGGCAAACACACCCCGCCCACCGAAGCCAACAACGAAGCCAAAGCAACAGAAGCCAAAGCCAACCACGCCGGCGAAGCCCAGGCGGCAGAAGCCAAAGCCAACCACGCCGGCGAAGCCCAGGCGGCCGAGCTGAAGGTAGCGCATGCAGACGAACTGAAAGTAGTGGATGTAGGTCAGGACCTGGAACCCTACTTCGCGCTACCCTGCGTAGACGAGACAACAAAGATGTACCTTCAGCCCTGCTACGTACCAGACGAGGCGCAAGCCCTCGCCAACCGCAACGCAACCGTCCGCCGCGTCCTCGCCGACCCCCGCTGGACCCTCTCCGTCCAGCTCCACCGCTTCCTCCAAATCCCCTAACAAAAGACGGAGCAAGTAGTAGAGCAAGAAGAAGGCGCAAGGAGGACAGGCTTCCAGCCTGTCAACAAAAGAACGAGCAAGAAGAAGGCGCAAGGAAGACAGGCTTCCAGCCTGTCAACAAAAGAAGGAGTCAGAAGACGGAGCAAGGAAGACAGGCTTCCAGCCTGTCAACAAAAGAAGGAGCACAACCCCCCCCCCAAAATAACCCCACACACAAATAAAAAAAATGAAAAAACAAGACACAATCGCGCTATACCGCGAAGCCTACCTCGAAGGCAAATCCGACGACGCACGTCGCAAATTCGACGAAAAAGAGATCAACAAACAATACCAGGTAATCATGACCTGGAAACGCCGTCACGGCAACGCCAAAGCCGACACAAGCACCTCCCCCGCGACCCCCGCCGCCATCGCCGATACCATCCGCAAAATGGTCAAAGCCGTAGGCGACCTCCCCCAATTGAACGAAAGCGACATGCACATGCTCCTCGAAGCCACCGACCAGCTCCGCAACGCCATCGCCAACTACGAGATCAACAAACTCGACCGACAGCTCGCCGAGCTCACCTCCAGCCGCGACGACATCCAGAACCGCATCAACCAGCTCGAGAACCAGCTCCGCGAACGCCGCGGCTACTAAAACGGAGCAAGGAGACGGAGCAAGGAGGACAGGCTTCCAGCCTGTCAACAAAAGAAGGAGCAACCATCCCACCCAAAGCAAAAAACCACCAACCCCCTAACCCCCTAACCCCCAAAGAATTACCCACCACCAACAATGTTAATAATGTTAATAAACGTTAATAAATTTGCAAAAAAAAAAAAAAACCTTTGTAACTTCGCAGCGCTTTACAAACAGAACCACCTGTTTGCTTAACTAATAAATATTGCTAAACTAAATAAATTGCCGTCCGGCTCCTGACCCGTGCAAAGTCATGAAAAGAAGCATTGTGTCACTATGTCCGGTCGACTAACCCAAAGACATGAAACTCCACGTTAAACTGATAGCCGCTATTATAGCCGCCACTTTCGCAATCCTACCCGGATTCTCGCAGAAAGTAGCCTTGAAGAGCAACATGCTCAGCGACGTCCTGCTCAGCCCCGACTTGGGCATCGAGTTCGCACTCGCTCCGAAATGGTCGCTCGACATCAACGGCAACGCTGTCCTCTGGAACAACGGCGACCGCCGGTTCCGACACTGGACCGTAATGCCCGAGGCTCGCTACTGGCTCTGCCAGCGTTTCCACGGCCACTTCTTCGGTCTGCACGCAATCGCAGGTCAGTACAACGTCGGCAACATCGGACACGACTTCCCCATTCTCGGTTTCAAAGACCTCGCATCCAAGCGCTACCAAGGCTGGATGGGCGGCGCCGGAATAGCCTACGGCTACGACTGGCTCCTCTCCGAGCACTGGAACCTCGAAGCCGAAATCGGCGCCGGATGGATCCACACGAGGAGCGACGTCTACCCCTGCGCCGAATGCGGAAACAAACTCGACTCAGGCTACAACCGCAACTACTTCGGGCTTACAAAGCTCGCCCTCAATATAGTATACCTATTCTGAAATAACGGCGATAAATTAGGATTATTATGAAAGTTACCTTTCCCATATTGCTTCTCGCTTTAGGCGCGCAGTCGATGCCGGCAGCTGTCGTGGGCACACCCGCAGCAAAAGTCCGCCCCGACAACGCCCTCAAGGTCTCGTCGCTCGACATTCAGAAAAACGGCACCGACCTTAAACTCAACCTTGTTCTCGACGCTTCAGGCCTCGCAATCAAAAGCGAACGCGAGGTGATATATACCCCCATGCTCGTCAACGGCACCGACACCGTGCGCTTCGACTCGTTCATCATCGCCGGACGCAACCGCTGGCTCGAACATCAGCGCAACGACGACGCTTACGCCCTCCCCCTCTTCCGCTCCGGTCAGATTGCCGAGCCTATACAGCTCGCCGAGCAGACCCCCTATCAGGAATGGATGGCCACCTCGACACTCGAGATGGACTCGCAGGAGTGCGGATGCTGCGCCGCCCCGAAAGGTAACGCGGTGACACCCATCGCTGAGATCGACCTCGTGCCGAAGGTATTCACCCCGGAGATGAGCTACGTCACCCCGAAGGCCGAGGCAGTGAAGACCCGCTCGATCAACGCCCGCGCATACATTGACTTCCCCGTAAACCGCACCGAGATCTTCCCCGACTACCGTCGCAACCCGGAAGAGCTCTCCAAGATTCGCGGAACAATCGACTCCGTGCGCAACGACCGCGACCTCACGATCACCTCAATCCACATCAAGGGCTTCGCGTCGCCTGAGGGCACTTACGCCAACAACGAGCGTCTCGCCAAGGGCCGTACAGCCACCCTCGCCGACTATGTACGCGGTCTCTATCACTTCGACCGCAACACGATAACCACCTCCTTCCAGCCGGAGGACTGGGACGGTCTGATTGAATACGTGAAATCTGACGCCGCCCTCTACACCCTCCGCAACCGCGACGCCATCCTCGCCCTCATCACCGACCCCGCATTCTACGGTCGTGACGACGAGAGGGAGGCACTCCTTAAGAAGAGATTCCCCGACGACTATAAATATCTCCTCGCGACAATCTACCCCGGACTCCGTCACTCTGACTACGCTGTCAACTTCAACGTGCGTCAGTACAACGACCCTCAGGAGATTATCGCCAAGATGCGGACGGCTCCGCAAAACCTCTCGCTCAACGAGTTCTTCGTAGCCGCCAACAGCGTCGAGCCGGGCAGCGACATCTACAACGAGGCGTTCGACCTCGCCGTGAGGATGTACCCCGAGGATGAGACGGCCAACCTCAACGCGGCCTTCGCGGCAATCAACCGCGACGACCTCCAGAGCGCGGAGCGCTACCTCGCCAAGGCCGGCACAAGCGAGCAGGCCCGGTATGCGAGAGCCATCCTCACAGCAAAGCAGGGACAGGCCGAGGAAGCCGCCCGTCTGCTGAAAGGGATTAGCAACATGAAAGAGGCGAAAGATGCCGAGACCCAGATCGAGGGACTCATCCAAGGCACCGGCAGCAGTTACCGTATCATCAACACCACGATAACACCCCCGTAAACAAACAAAAACCGCCACGAATACCCACCGGGTTAGAGGTCGCAAGACCTCCAACCCGCCCCCTTCGCAACCTTTTTGAATCGGCCTGAAAACCCGATACAATCACTATAAAACCCAAACTGACAGACAATTAAACCCACCTGACAGACAATTAGACACGGGCGCCAATAAAGAGGGCGTCAGACGCAAGAGACAATCTCAACCACGAGACAGACTCTCAACCCAAAAAGACAAAAACTAAATAAACAAACAAATAATTACTAACCTATTTAAATCATTTCTTACATGAAGAAGATTTATAGCTACGCTTTCGCTGCATCAGTCCTGATGCTCGCAAGCTGCTCCAACGAGAGCGAACCCGTCGTAAACGGCGGCAATGAGGCTTCTGGCGAAGCTCAGTACCTCACAGTCAACATCTGTACTCCTAACAACGCAACTCGTGCTACCGACTTCGAGGCAGGTACAGATGGTGAGAACTATGCAGAGAACGCATTGTTCCTCGTAGTAGATGGAGATGGAACTATCCAGCAGCACTCATCTGAGAACCTCGAACCCTGGAGCGATCTCGCAGAGGATGACAACAACGTAGCTCGCATTTCAAGCGCAACTCTCGTCATCAACAAGGCAGAAGATAAACCTACCGCTACCCACATCCTCGCAATCCTCAACTGCCCTAAATCAGTTTCTGACGCTATCAACGACAATTCTACTAAGGTAGCGGATGTAATGAAAATGACAGCTGACTATGTAACAGAGTACCAGTCAGATGGCAACTTCATTATGACAAACTCATCATATCTTGATGCAAATACCGATGCAACAGCAGTTCTCAACCTTGCAGTAATTGATGAAAAGAATATCTGCAAGACTGCTGAAGCTGCTAAAAACAGCCCTGTTCAGATATATGTAGAGCGTCTTGCTGCAAAGGTAAAAACCTCTGCTGATTCAAAATTCAATGAATCAAACACTGAAGTACTCACATATGCAGATGGAACTGAAGCCATGACTGTATATCGTCAGATCAAAGGTGTAGAGATTGCCAACGTAGCTAAGAAATCATACTTGGTAAAGCAGCTTGAGAATGAAGGTTCTCTCCTTTCCAACCCTCTTACAATCGGGGAAGGTACTTGGAATTGGAATGATGTTAAAAACTTCCGTTCTTACTGGGCAGTTTCTCCCGAACTCAAGGCTAAAGATGACTACTACAATAAGTCATGGACCAACATTGGTACCAATGATTTGAATAACGCATTCTACATCCAGGAGAATGCTGAGAATCAGGGTGCACAGACTGCAGTTCTCGTAACAGCACAGTTCACTGAAGATGAAGCCGGCGAGACACCTGTAACCTTCTTCCGCATTGCGTCACAGATGTATACTGAAGCTGGTGCTAAGAAACAGCTTGCCGGTATGTTCATTGAAAGCTCTGACTTCCGTTACGCGTGGGAAGACGCTGCTGGCAACAAGCACTATGCAACTCTTCCTGTAGAGGCTTTCAACTGGAAAGATCTCACAACAATCGGAGACAACAAGTACGCAGATGAGCGCTTGAATGGTGTTGACGAAGGTTGGGAAGTACGTCTGACATTCGGTTCAGCCAAAGGTGATAATATTCCTGGCGAGGCTACACTCGTAAAATGGAATAGAACTACTCGTGAATATGATCCTGCCACTTCAGATGATGTTGAAAAAGCACTCTGCTCAAAAGAGTATCGTGCATGGAAATGGACAAATGGCTGTGCATACTACTACGTAAACATCAACAATGAGCACCTCGATGGCGTAGTTCGTAACCACGTATACGACCTCACCCTCAACAGCATCACTGGTTTCGGTGTACCTGTAGCTAACCCGGATGAGACAATCATTCCTAACCAGCCCAAAGAGGATCAGCTCTTCTACCTCGCTGCCAAGATCAACATCCTCGAGTGGAAGATTGTTAAGCAGACTGTAAACTTCGGTCACGATTACAAATAATCCCAGATTATTCGATTTTCAAAAATCCGAATAATTCATGAACAGACTTGTCAGGGCATTCAGCTCTGATGCCGGATGCCCTGACAAGCCTCTCTTTTTCTAAGCATATAAGAATTTTAAGCTAATCATCTCTCCCAAGCTAACCCTCTTCAATCACAATGCGTAACGCCAATTTTTTCCTTAACACACTCGCAGCTTGCTCCCTCATGGCTACAGCTGCCTCATTCTCCTCCTGTGACAGTGTCATATATGAGGATCTCGACCCCTGCGAGGTTAACCACCGTCTCCGCTTCCGCTGGGACCACAACATCCTGTTCACGGATGCATTCCAAGGAAATGTCGGTTCTGTTGCCGTTTATGGCTTCGACGCTGACACCGATACTTTCGCATGGGTGCTTACTGAGAAGGGGGAGGCTCTTTCAGCCGACGGTTACACGCTCGACCTGAACGGCGTGGCTCCCGGCAAATATACAATAGTCGCCTGGTGCGGCCTTGAAAACGACGGAGAACGTCCGGAATCGTTCCTCGTTTCTGACCTCGTCCCGGGCGTGTCAACACGCAAGGACTTTATCTGCCGTATGGAACGCGAGATTCGCGAAGACGGCACCCACCACTCCTCAACCGACCTCTACGACCTGTTCCATGGAACTGTCTCAGACGTCACTATCTATGATAATAATGATCCGGAACATACCGGTGACCATACATACACTGTAGACCTCAAGAAGGATACAAACAGCGTCCGTATCATCCTCCAGCAGCTCTCAGGAGATGATATCAATGCCGACCAATTCACCTATACGGTGGAAGAGAGCAACGGTCTGCTCAATCATGACAACTCGCTCCTTGATGATGAAACTATTACATATCATGAATGGCAGAAACAGACCGGAGTAGCCGGTCTGGCAAGTCCCGAAGATTACCCCGAAGTCGGCACACGTGCCTGGCCTATTGAGAATCCTATCAGTACTGACCTCTCGACACGTGCTATCACGGATGTGAAAGTTGCAATTGCCGACCTCACAGTAAGCCGACTGATGGCTAACCGCAAGTCAATCCTGACCGTCCGTAACGGAGAGGGGAAGACTGTAGCCCGAATCCCACTTACTGATTATGCTCTCCTTATTAAGGATAAGTATAAGAAACCGATGACCGACCAGGAGTATCTTGACCGTCAGGATAATTATACACTGACTTTCTTCCTTGACTCCCACTACTACTGGACAGCATCAACAATCATAATCAACTCCTGGCGAGTAGTTCTTCAGGATATTGATTTCCAATAAACCAAACACAAATCAGAACCCCAGATAACATTAACCCTTTGAATAGAGCCTCACTCTGATGACGTACAAAAAATTTTCACATATTGTGGCAGGAGTATCACTCATCCTCACAGGTTGCAGCCATGACTCCGCTCTTCCCGAAGAGCCGAAGGAGGACGAGATGATATTTGTGGCGTTCACTCTGACTATGAACAGACTGCCCAGTGCCACCAGAGCTGATGGTGATTATACATCGGATCCTTTCGACACTGGCGACCAAACTTGGGGCAACACTTATGACTCAATGACCGGTGACGAGTTTGAAAGCACTCTCACCAACATTTCTCCTCTTCTCTACAAGGTTGATGCGGATAACACCATTACAGATGATCAGCCTATCGGCAAAGTTTTCGTAATGGGTCAGTCAGTTATCAATCAAGGGACTCAGTCAGTTGTCTACAGAGTGCAAGGTTTGCTTATACCTACAGATGGCACTACCAATTTCCTGCATTCAACTGAGAAATACAGATTGGTAATCACAGCAAATTTCGAAGATGCCGGCACAGGAAGCCTCTCCGGCAAGACCTTCAATCTGTTTGGCAAGCCCTCCGAGACATTCAAAGCAATCCCGATGTGGGGAGTAAGCGACATATCTCTGGCTGGTATAAATGAGGGTGAAACTTATGAACTACCCAATGAGATCTCTCTTCTCCGTTCGATGGCAAAGATTGAGGTAAACCTCGATTTACCTGCTGAACAGAAAGGACGTGTGGAACTGGTTTCTCTGACTCTCTCTAATTATCAGACTGCCGGTTATCTGGTGCCGAAGAATTGGTCAGCGGTAGCTTCAACAAAGGAACTGAAACTCGCCTCCGATACCTTCAATCCAATAACAATTGCGGGTGCTACTAATCTCGTGGTTAATTCCACCACCGAAAATACCGAGAGCATCTTCTTCTATATCCCTGAGACCCAAAATGCTGACGGTAAATATGCAGCTGACGGTTCCTCGAACGATATTAAGCTTAAAGTGAAATACCGCCTTGACAAGGTTGAGGAGAAAGAGGGAACAATCCATTTCTGCCTCTATCAGGACGGTCTACCAAAACCGGGAAGCGACCTCTGGGATATAGTCCGTAATCACATCTACGAATACACGATAACCGGTGTGCAGGACTCGAAGATATCGGTAGAGGCCAAGGTGAAGGACTGGCAATACCACAAGAACACCCATGACCTGGAGTAATTGACACCCGACCCGAGTGACGCTCCGAGCGAGCAGCGCGGCAGCGAAGCGACCCGCGAACCCGACAAGAAACAACAAATAAAAAACCAAAATAACACATGAAAACGAAAAGCTTGATATACCGGATAGGGACTGCCGCCATGATGTCGGCAGGCTTCCTCATGTCAGCCCCGCTGTTGAGCAGCTGCTCATCAGACGATACCCCCCAGGTGGAGGAATCAGACCCCAACGCAGCCCCCACACTCTCTCTTACCCTCTCTACTCCGTTCCTCTCCGGCCTGACCCGTGCCGCTATGACCCGCTCCGGTGAGACACCCTCCGCCCCCGACGTTACCGAGGCTGAGGCTCACATCAATTCACTTTGGGTATATATCTTCAGTGTCGATAAGGAAGCAGGCACCTCTTCTCTCTGGCAAGCTATCAATATCGAAACTTCAACTCATAGCAGCACAGGAGCGAAACTAACACTCCCAACGAATGTTAAGGGAGCGGCCTATCATGAGGTTATTTCCGGTCTCAATATCCCTGCAGGTGACTATCGCATATATGTTATGGCCAATCTTGATAACTATCAAAGCAGTGACAACGAGATTAATCCAGATGAATTAGGCGATCTTGATAAAGATGCTAAAGCTGCTTTCGAAGCTAAACTGAAAAGCTACAATCTTGTTGACGTAGCGTCTGGCGAGAATTCAATCCTTTCTCTCGATGAGGCGCTTCCTATGGCTGCCGGTCCGGGCGCAGACATTACTGCCGAGGGTACAGGGGTAGAGACTAAGGATGGTATCTTCACAATCAAGGCCGGCAGTGTTACTGTCAAGGCTGACATGACTTTCCTCTGCTCAGCAGTGCGCTATACTTTCCTCTTCGATAACACTGCTCCTACCGAACTTGACTCAGAAGGCTATGCCAACGCCGGGTTCTCTTATCCTCTCCAGTCGTTTGAGGTTACAGGACTTAAGCTTTCCAAAATCAAGTCTGTTACTCCGCTCTACACCACCACCGCAACTTCTTTTGTAGAGAATCCCGCAACTCTTACAGGAAGCCGTTGTGTGTATCCTTCCGATTACACTTCATTCGTTAACCAGCCGGATTACCTTACCGAAGATCAGACTGCTTGGCCTGCTACTTCAAAAGTAGCCTACCAGGGTAAGGTTTATATCCCCGAGAACTTAGCTACTGAGAAGGATGGTAAAACTACTATGACCCTCACAGTAAAGGAGGATGGCAAGGATAAGACCTACACAATCGCCCTTCCGAACAACAATAATGAGAATTGCGATGAAAATGTGGGTCACAATACTGCCACCAATGGTGAGAACGTCCTGATGCGCGGTCATTTCTATGACATCATCGGTCGCGTCACTTCTGAGGGTATGGCATTCTACGTGAAGATCAATCCTTGGGTTAAGGCTAAACGTGACATTTTCGAAATCTAATATCAATCTACAGATAACAGAATCATGAAAGGTTATACAATATATAAATCTCTCCTCTTGATGGCAGCTCCGCTGATGCTCGCATCCTGCAGCAACAGCGAGGAACCCGCTACCCCCTCTTACGAATTCGGCGACTTCGAGGGTATCATGCTGAACGTACCTTACAAGGTATCTACAAATACCCGTGCCGACGAAACCACTACTTTGGCAATAACCGAAGATGAGGCAAAGATCTCCTCTCTTACCGTCTTCGCTTATGACCAGGCTGATGGCAAAAAAAACGATCCCGCTATCCTTGCAAATTTCACATCTACAGATTTTGAGGATGGCAAGCTCTCTGATACGGACTACAAGCAGCTCCCTGTAGTTCTCCCCGCCGGCACATACCACATCTATGTTGTGGCTAACATTACTGCGGATATGCTCAATATTGAGAACTGCAATTATGCCACCATCACAGAGAGTGACCTTCAGGACGCTAACATCAAGGAGATGACTCAAATCACTACTATCGGTGATAAAGGTCTGCCGATGAGCTGCAACTACAACGTAGTTAAACCCTCTGCATCTGGCAACCCTTTCGCTGACGGTAATGTCACAATTACCAAGAAGAAGACTACTGCCGTATACGCTGACCTCACCTATGCAGTTGCCAAAGTTCGTTACACTATCCTCAACGGTGCTAACTCGACCCTTAAGATGGCTGAGGAAACTCCGGTCAAACTGAATAACTATGCCACTGAGGTTGGTCTGATGACCGGTATCCAGAGCATCGATAATGAAAAGTTGGCTAATGCAGACCTCTCCGGAGCATACTATGCTTATCCCGAAGATGCTTCCGATATGGAAAAGGTTAACCTTGATAAACTCGCAACACTTGGTGCAGATGCTGCTAAGTGGGCTTATCAGGGCTTGGTATACGTACCCGAGCGTCTCTTCGACTCAAATACTACCAATCCTACCCAGATGGCGTTCAAGTTCTCTGACTCGCAGTATGACGCAAACGCTATCCAGACTATCGGTAAGGCTAACGGTAACGATGGCGTTAAGCGTGGCGTGTACTACGACGTGTTAGGTTACCTCTCTTCAAAAGACCTTACCCTCAAGGTTAAGGTTAAGGAATGGCAGTATCACAAGTACACATTCGATCTCGGCGACGACCTTGAAGCCGACAACAACTCTGATTCTCAGGATTAATCCCCCTGCATTTACTCACACCGCCTGACATGCGATTAGATTGAATAATTTAAAAATGAAAGATTGCAAATTCATACATAGATTTGGCTCTGTTGCTTTGATGGCGATGGCTCTATTGTCATCGGCCCCCTCTCTGGTCTCCTGCTCCGGAGAGGGGTCGCCCGATGACCCCTCTTCTGTCTCTCTCGAACCTACTGTCACCATCAAGGTGTTTACCCCGGTGCTGACACGTGGCTATTCCGCCACACGTGCCGAGGGTGAGACAACTACCCCCTCCCTCTCCAATTCCGCTGTCTCGAATGCCGAGACTCGCCTCTCTTCGCTCTATCTCTTCATCTATGACGCGGCCTCGACCGAAGAGGACGCCAAGCCGTTTAAGTTTGTCAACTGCTCAGCCCAGATTGACGATCTTAATAAGAATAATCTCTCTGCCCAATATACAGGCATCTATCAGGCTCCTATCAAAGCCGGTAAGTACCGTTTCTATGTCTTGGCTAACGTCGACGGTTTCCTTTCGACGGATGAGGGGCAGAGTGTCGAGGATTATCTCTCTAATCTTTCAGAGGAGGAACTGACCAAACTTCAACTGACCTTCTCCTCCTTTATCTCATTGGCTGATGAGAACGCTGTTCTCCCAATGTTCGTGCCGGCTTCCGAGATGACCGTCTACCAGAATACCATTTCTCCGGATACTGATGGTTCTGTCGACCTCTCCAATCTTTCCGGGACATCATCTGTAACCATCCAGGGTGAGATGACTATCCTCTGCGCTAAAGTGCGCTACACCTTTCTCTTCGACAATCATGTAACCACTACATCCAAAGCAGACAATACTACGGAGGAGACCGACTATGGCTTCTCTTATCCATATACATCTTTTGAGGTAACGAATATCTCATTAAAGAATCTCACCGCATCCATGCCGTTGATGGACGACGCCAACTGGAGCGATTCCAATGATCTTACAAACACAGCTGACCTTCCCGGCAGTCATTACCCTTACCCCACTACACTTCAAAAAGAGGATAAGACTCCCCTCTTCTCCTCAATTGAGGATTTCATAAAGACCCCCATTGACCTCAGCGGTAAGGCTGAGAAGCCGGGAGACTGTCGCGCTTACCAGGGGACTGTCTACCTCCCTGAGAATTGCAATACCAATACGTCTGACGGAAAGACCATAATGCGTGTCGCCATGAATTTGAGCGACGTAGGGTATAGCTACAACATCATCCTCCCGACTAACCAAAATGAAGGCTGCGATGAGGACCTTGACCATACTCCCGCCACACCGGGCGAAAATATATTGAAACGAGGTCATTTTTATGACATAATAGGAAAAATCACTTCTACAGGTATGCATTTCTACGTCAAGGTTAATCCTTGGGTTGATACAGAACGCGAAACTTTCGACTTTTAAAAAGATATGAAACCTACTGACATCATAAAAACTTTTGTCACGCTGTCTGCCCCGCTTCTGCTGTGGGGTTGCAGCGATGACGCGTTTAATCACGATACCCCACTCCCGGGTGAGCAGTTCGAGGGTATCATGCTTTCGATCCCGAATGTTGTGGCCCCTACAGAGGCTACACGCTCGGAGGCTTCGGTGAATGAGGCTGCCATCAAGTCGCTCACAATCCTTGCCTACCCCCAGTCGGTTGACAGCGACGGCAACGCTACCACTGACGGCGGTCCGACTGTGGTAGAACATACCTCTTCTACTCTCCCTTCTGACTTCAATCAGGATAACAATAAAACCTACAAGCATATCCCAGTGCTTCTCAGCAAAGGAAGTTACCATATCTATGTGCTTGCCAACGTGGATACTGATGACCTCTCTGTATCTCAATCCTCATGGAAAGATATCTCTGAGTCGGAGCTTCGTGAGGCCAATCTTACCGGAATGGCTCCGTTCTCCTCTGCCGATATCGCAGAGGAAGGTTTCGGAGGCATACCGATGAGCTGCAACTATACCTCACTGACAACGGATGGTGTTTCTGGCAGATTCACAAACGATGTAGTTGAAATCACTTCGGGAATGTCGACCAACGTGTACGCCCCGCTGACCTTCGCCGTAGCGAAAGTTCGCGTGACGCTGCTCAACGAGCAGAACCCCTCGCTGACAATGGGCGGGGCAGCCCTTTTAAATGGCGCGAACTCCGTAAACCTCCTCAAACCTACCCTTCTGACAGGTAACACAGTACCCTCATTCGAGTTAACAGGTGCCTACAAGTCTCTCCCGACCGGAAAGAACGGGGAGGCCATAGAGATTGATCCTGCCAAAGTAGACGTGGATGGTCTCGCAGCCTACCCCACTGACAAGCTGACCGACAGCAAGCCCACCACAACATGGGCTTGGCAGGGTGTATGGTACATCCCGGAGCGTCTCTACAAAGACCTGGATTCAACCGGTGGACTGGTTGGCGACAACGGTACGACTGCCTCTTCGGATTATGCCAGAATAAATCTCTCCTTTAGCGACAATAACGAGAAAAGCCTCATAATCGGCAGCACCGAAGCCAACTCCGGCTACGGCACAGGCTCTGTCGGCGGTGCCGTAGATGGCACTATCGGCGGTGCTGACTCTGAGGGTACAACCTCCATCCGTCATATTGTTAATCCGACGACCGGCCATCCCGACGCCCTCCACCGCTCCACTTTCTACGACTACGTAGGCACCGCCAACGGCGTCTTCTACCTGAAGGTAGAGCCCTGGCACCTCGAGCAGCTTGTATATACCCTCCACGGCCCCTATTACCTGCACGTTTGGGAAACAGAAATCCCCGTAACCGCCGGCGAGACAACCGAGCTCGAGTATGAATCCGACACAGATATACACTGTATCTCACCTAAATATGGGGACCTTGATTTGTATCTTTTCTCGATTGACAAAAAGAATGGAAAGATCTCAATACAAGTTAATCCGGAGATTCCGAATTCTGCATTCCAGGAGATTATGGAGAATTCTAAGACTAATCATACCTACGATTTCTTCCATATCAATGCCGGCAATCTCATGAAGAGAATTGACGTCAGTCCACTCAACCTTCATGAATATCTTACGCTATCGCGTGAGAACATAACCATCGACGTACGCGAGATTATCGCGGGCGGTAACTACTACGGATATCTTAGCATTTTCATGACAACGAACGTACCACAGGTAAAGATTGTACGTGGTAACGAGGATGCTTGGAATCTTCTCTCTGAGGATGCAGAGACACGAGTACTTACAGTCAAACGACCTGTTAAAAAAGATGACGAAACTACTCAGGATGAAAGAATAGAGGACGGCAAAATTTTTAAAGTAGACCCTGGCACGACTGAATTAAAAGTAAGTTTCAAGGATCTTAACGGTGGCGATGACTTTTGGAAATCCCGTCGGACACTTACCTTCACTGTCTATCCTGTAGATAAAGATGGGAATGTATATCCCGAAGATAAGGTAGCGCCACGTACTGTCACAATTAACGTTATCCCGAACATACAGAACTATACAATACACTTCAAAGGCACAAATTGGTCAAGTCCTCATATATATGTATATCAGTGTCTGGAATTTCCAGCTAATTCCCAATATCCAAACGCGCCTGTAGCCTGTGATGCACAGGGAGATAATGCATCTTTGGAATACTCATTCACTGGGAAAGTAGCTTTTAAGGGTTGGAATGTTGGTGAATACAATGATCCGGATCAAGCATCTTTACCAACTGATAAATATAATTTCAGATATTTCACAGATCGAACTGATGATTGGAATTGGCTCAAAAACGGAACCACAGGTGTAGAACTCACAAGGCATTATAACGATAACATGGATTTCTGCAAAGATTATCGTGAAAATGTATGTGATTGCTATAAATGTAAAGGAACTGACTTTGCAAGACTTTGGCCTGGAATTAAGATGCAATATGAGGGTAACAACTGGTGGAAATTCGAACTGACCGGTGTCGCAACCCCTGGAAAGGCTCTTATAATGTTTAGCGATCAAGATGGTAATCATGCAATCATAGCCGGAAGACGCTATCCTGCAAATAATCAGGTAGGTATCCCGTTGTTCGATTATCCTGATAAAGAGGGATGGTTTGATGTGGACGCTGAGGTGAAAGCTTTTACCTCGCAGAATCCAAATACTGCCGCTCCTATTTCATCTTACCGTATATACTGGCCAGCTACAATTGATGGTCAATCTTACCCCTACATCTGGATGAGTGGTATAAGTGTTGATTATTATATCGCCAATGCCGGTACTCTCACAACAAACGGAAAGTGGTATTATCTTAACTTTATCCCTAAGGATACTGAGTCTCCCGTAGAATTCCTACTAAAGAAAACTAAAGATAGGGATGACAAGTATTTAGGGAACCGATATCAATATTCGGCTAAAGGAAGTAACATTGAAGTCAAAATTACTGACTTTACAACTGTAGAGGATCGTAAAGTATATACTTACGAAAATCCAGACACCAGGTATTCCGGAAATCCAAATCACGATTTCTAATAGAATGAATCAACTGACCAACAGATTAAAACTATGTTAAAGAAACTCTATATATCCCTCATCTGTCTGGTAACCCTCATGGGCTGCCATGACGATTTCGACCTTCCCAGACCTTATGGAATGGATCCGGACGGTACAGTTGAGTTTGATCTCACAGTCCCGGCCATGCAGACTCTCGCCACCCGCGCTGGCGACATCGACGAGAATAGCGTCGAATATCTCACTATTCTTGTTTTCGATGGGAATGAGGATTCCTCCGTACTGAAAGCTGTCATAGATAATGACGCTATCACTAAGGAGAAGACATCTGCTGCTAACGACTGTGACGCCGCCTATCGCGTATCATTTAAAATCAATAACAGCGAACTACGCAAGAATGCCTCCTCTCTTCATTTCTATTTCTTAGCTAACTTTACCAACAATGGTCTGACACCGAATGTAACGAAGGTGGAAGATCTTCCCAATTTTGTTACAAATGTAACTGTTGGTAACTACATGACTATGAGCGGAGATGCCACACTTGACGATTCTGAAGTCACTCTTAAAAGGAATGGAGCGAAGATTTCAGTGACTAAACCTTTGGAGGAAGCTGATAAGGATGACTCATTGGCTGACCTCTCAAACTCTTTCCCTTTCCAGACTTTCGCCACTGCTTCTAATTGTATAATTATAAGTGGTCAAAACAACACTCTTCTCGGAAGTGTATCGACTGTTGGAAATTTCCCGGACGATATTAGCAACAGTGAGTTTGAGTACGTCAACCCGACAGATAACAAAAAAGATTCTAAAGCGGCTTTTGTAATTGTCAAAGCTGCTTTCAATGGTCAGGACTACTATTACCGTCTCGATTTCAAGAGAGTAAATGAAGATGAAGAATCAGAGGAGATTCTCAATGTAGTTGCCAACCATTGGTATCAGTTCCTTATCAAAGATGTGACAGGTCCAGGCGCTTCTACTCCCGAAGAGGCGGCTGCTAACCCCACTCCCCTTATCGAATATGACATTCATGATCACTCTCCTGTAATCTACAACATGGTTTCTGACGGTATCCGTGAACTTGGCGTGAATCATGAGATTATCTATTCAGGCGAAGCTTCAAAAGATGGAGATTGGGATGGCGAGCATCATGTTGGTGTGAAACTCAACGTCAAACTCTATTCAAAAAATGGAGACGCTGACTATATCAATCTCCCGGATGCAATCGATATCGAAGGAGAGAATGACTGGTTAAAAATCGGTTCTTTTAAGCTCATAGACGATCAACAGGGAAAGGATGACCCGGATCAAACAAAAGATGAAGGTAGGGTTTATGAGGCTGAGGTATGGTTCACAGAACCCGATGACTTCGGTGACCTCTCTACTGAACTGACAGTAAGCTGGCACGGGCTCACACGTAAAGTACCCGTGACTTGGGAACGTAACTTCGATACCAGTAAATTGGTAAGAGCTTCACTGACCATCTACAATGAAAAGGATGAGGTGATGTATCCTGAGGATTACACCAAATCTGGTGGCAAGGAGAATAATTCGCAAAAAACTATATATGATTACTTTGCTTTCCTTAAATCTGAGGACGAAGGATCTTCATCACTGAAACTGTATGGTGTAAAACCCTCAAGCAATAACCAGAAGGTACGTAACGAGGGTTTCCATTTCCCTGTAATGTATGGTGCAAGAGCACAAGCACATAACGGGAGAAAAGACTCACGTTGGAGCTACGCTTATGATATCTCTCTTATTGATGAAGACCTTAAAAGCCGTAACTTTAAGTGGGAACTTAAAATATCCGGAAGTCCGACGATTACAAGTTTTGTAAAGATTGACGGTAATCCCGAAAGGTTGGAAGGATACCATAATGCTGGAGAAGATTGGAATTTCAATCTTACACGCGTTGGCAATGCCATTGACGTTGATGGCAGCAGCATGAGCGGTGGCGAGAATGACTACACATATGGCACAGGCACACTTACTCTGACAGTCACAACCGAAGCAGGTGCTTCAAAAGAGTATCATTTCGACCTTTATCATACAGGGTTCTTCCATAAGAATGAATACGTGAATCACCGTGTGGATGTTACCACAGCTGATAATAACTATTACTATTATGAAGTTGTGCCTATAATGGGTGCATCACGTATGCGCTATTGGCTCGACCGTAATTTGGGAGCCAAATCTGCCGGACTGTATATTCAGGCTACAGGTGAGGTGACTTACTATGGCGATGATGAAGCTGCCGGTGGTTATTACAGCGCAGGTCGATATTCCGTAGAAGGTAAGCCTGTAATGTATGACGCAAGTTCTTCTCAGGCTGACCGAGTATCTCCTCCCGGCTATCGTGTTCCCATGCAGAAAGTATGGAATGCCCTCCGAAACTCCACGGCCTTCGATACTGAGGCAGTCGGAGGTTACTTTAACTCCTGTTACCACAGTTCAGTAGGTGATGTGTTCTTCCCCAAATCCCGTTATATTGATGCGAACGGTAATCATGTGGGTGAATCGCGCGCAGGATATTACTGGACATCAACTCAGGCATCCGGAGTTGAGAAGGAGGAGACAGGCAGATGGCTGAAAGTTCTAAGTATTTCAGGTGAGACGACCTCATATATTAATGGTGCTGTCTATTCAATTGGATATGGATATATAATAAATAAGGGTGAAGACGATGAGCAGAATCTTGAAGACAATGGCTATGCCATGTCTGTAAGATGTATCAATGATATTGATGATTCTGCCAATCCTTCGCGTACAGAACTTGTTGTAGCAGGTGCCACACATGTCTACCTTTACCGTATAGATGAGAGTGGAACTCGTATTGCCACCACCACATGGCCGGGCCATGTAATCGGCAATGCCACGACCATGTCTAATCTTAACAACTGGTTCCAGTTCTCTTATGAATCTGATAACCTCCAACCGGAGGATTTCTACGTCATATTCAATTATGTGGACGACAGCGGCATAATCCACTCTTTGGGCAAGAACCCAAAGCCTGAGGGCGGAGCTATATACTCTACCGGTAAGCCACTGTCAGAAATAACCGGTTGGAAAGTAGTTGGCGATGAAGCATTTAAAAATTCATCGCTTGAGTCTGGAATTCATGAGTCGTATAGAGGCTATCCAACAGATAATGGGTATTATTGGCGTTGGAATCATGACAATAAAACGCTTTACTGCTATAATGCACAACCCTCTTCTGAAGAGAAGCAGAATGTCCACACATTCCGTCTCTGGTGGCCCGGTGAGGTTACTATAGATAATGTGGTCCATACTTATGATAAAATATGGATTGAAAATCCCTCCTATAACGATAAAGCGGCAATTGCATATGTTGACAATGTGAAGTTCTTCTATATAGATGTCAAAACTAAAAATACATCTGACACTCCGGATAATACATCCCTTACAGTAAGTATCTACAATAGTATCAATGATAAAGATATTCTTAAATTTAACAACTCTGATAGGTTAAATATTGGTAATATTTATGATACTGCCAATACCTCTACCAAGGAAGCCGATGGGCGTTACCATCGTACAATTTATAGTGCCGATAACGTCAAACCGGGAAGTCCGAAGGTAGATACTAAATATCGTATCTACTGGCCCTACGATAACTCACACAATACCCTTTGGCTTCGTTGTGAATTTGAAGATGAATCATTCAAAGCTATTGGAGGTACATATCAAGGAAATGGAGCGCAATCAGGAGCTGAACAAAGTAAATTCAACTATACAACTATCTTCGGTAAGAAATATGCGTATATGGATTTCTTTGTAGACATAGAGAAGGTAAAGAAACTTCAATACTCCTTATCTTATAGTGGTGATACTCCCACCGCCTCTTCCCCAACTCTTGATTTGAATGAGTTTGAATCAATGGGTGAAGGTATAACCAATTACAAAGTGTATACTCTGATGTCATCAGATGGTGGTTATTCAGGCGAACCCTGGGCGATAAGGGTTAAACCTGCAGATGTTTCATATACTGGTTGGTCTAATCCTATCCTCTGGAATAGTTCAACAGCCACGGCAGTAGGTGATTATTCAAAAGCTAATTATGAGGGTGGTTGGGCACTCTTCTTTAAGAAAAAACCCACGTTCCAACAATTTCGTATTCATGATGATGTAGCGGGACATGACGAGTGGACATCACCTACTCTCAATTTGGTTAATAGGTATGACTATTCTGAGACCAATATAAATGGTGTAAGCACATGGGCAAATCCAGCTTCGCCTAAATTAGCTCCAGGGAAGTCAAAGCCTCAGTCGGCACCGCGTCGCAAGGCCCGTTCGATTAATCAGGTAAAGAAGGGCAGATAGCCCTTCTTTACCTCCCTCCACGGAGGGTATGCCACTGGCGAGGTCTCTACCTTGACCTTGTGACTCTACCCTGTCAATCGGATGGAGTCGGCCAACAGAATAGATTCAAGAATGGAATGGATTTGGTTATTGGATTGGATTTGGGAAACGTATTAACTAAATGAATTAAAGGTGAAATAATTTTTAAAAGTAGTAAGCGAATTATGTATCAACATAGTCTGGTTTACGAAGTGATTCGTCAAGTCAGATGATTCATC
Organism: uncultured Porphyromonadaceae bacterium; assembly: GCA_947575235.1. Classification (GTDB taxonomy): domain Bacteria; phylum Bacteroidota; class Bacteroidia; order Bacteroidales; family Muribaculaceae; genus Lepagella. Next base: position 1,859 of record CANPMT010000026.1, on the reverse strand, counting down.
AAAATTGATAGAGATGAAAATAGTTAGTTATAATGTTAGATACCTAAGGGATTGTTTTTAGGTTTAATTGGATCTCATGACGTATAATCATGACCCAGTTTTCAAGATACCGGAACAGGGACGCTGCGAAGCGCCCCTGTTCTCTTTTTCCTCCCCCTACCCTACGGCAACAAATTGCGGGGAGCCATATCTGATAGGATATGACTCCCCGTAGGGGGTTTTCGACGGGTCGTCGATGTGGTGTTATTTTGGGCTGCGGCTTTTGGGCTCCTTCTTTTGTGACAGGCTGGAAGCCTGTCCTCCTTGCTCCGACGGTTGATTGCTCCAGGAGCCAAGTTTCATGAACCTCTCAGACGGCGCATCAGCCCACTGTGACGATGGGTTGGCCGAAGAATGTGGATAGCATACCAAGCGTGGCAAGTGTGAAGTTATGCTGGCCGCTGAGACATTTTGTAATTTCACAAGGACGTTTGCCGAGTGCTCTTGCAAATTCAACTTTTGACAGGCCTCTTTCTGTCATAAGAGTGTATATCTTATTTGAAATAGCCATTTCCAAGTCTACTTCCTCCTGTATCTCCTTTGGAATGGAGGCAACAATCTGATTGTATTCTTCAAATGCTGTTTTCATATATCAAAGGTTTTATCGGTGTCAATTTCGTTTTCGGAAATGATTATTGTTCCATCTTCTACGAATTTGAGTGAGATAGTTTTCAATCCAAAACTCCCGTATCTTTTCGTATTTTATCCAAAATTTAGGCCGATTTCGTAGCTTGACTACGAAATCGGCCTAAATATTTGGTATTTCCAAGAAAATTCAGGGAAATCGCAACTCAAGGGACTCCGTCTTCTGCGACAGACTAAGAGCCTGTCCTCCTTGCTGTGTCTTCTGGGCTCCTTCTTCTGTGACAGGCTGGAAGCCTGTCCTCCTTGCTCCGCCGTTTCCGGTGCATCCAGATGGCTGATTACAGATCGAGGATATCTACGCCCGTTATCTCTTTTATAAAATCACGGGGCAGGCCGGCAGCAAACAATTTCTTTGCCGTAGCTGCATTCGCTTCTGATATACCCTCTGCTCTGCCTTTGGCTATTCCTTCTGCTCTGCCTTCCGCTCTGCCTTCTGCTCTGCCTTTGGCCTCGCCTCTGGCTTCTGCATATTCTATGGCGCGTTGGTCCTGGAGCATCTTGGTGCGTGACTGGCTGTAGAGAACTATGTCCTCCTGCGCCATCGACCCTATCTCTGATGCCTCGAACAGGTCGTTGTATTTCCCTTCCTTGTATGGTATTGACTCCTTATCCATCTTGTGCATATTTTTTATTAAAAACATCAATTGCTCCGGTTCGGTTTTGCAGTCCTCCCAGTTCTTCTTTGTCTGGGGCAACGAGATGAAAATCATCCGGACCTTGTCGGTCAGCGCCTCCTTGGTGTGACGGTCCATCAACGCTATGTCATGTATGAGTCTCTTTGACATCCCTCTCAGGTTGAAGTTTAGGATGAAGATGGAATACAACGGACAGAGATTGAAATCCCAGCCCGCATAGCCCTGAAGTGTGATGCCGCGGGTCATGTAGTATACGGCCCTGTCGTTGAACAGACCGTTGTCTCCCTGCTGCATCTCGAGGATGAAATGTGTTTTCTTGTCGTGGCTCGTGCAATAGACATCGTAGACTATCCGTTTGCCGGGTACCCCTTTCTCGTGTGAGGAGAAATCGGGTATCACCTCCTTGTCATGAAAGACTACGTCCTCAACAGCCAGACCCTCATCCTTGAACAGTATGTTGAGGAAACGGATGATGACGTTTTTATGTAAACGGCCCAAACTCCGCGCTGCAGCAGTTTAATCCCTGATTTCATCGGGGAT